>NZ_JACGWC010000001.1:0-553026 GCF_014077545.1 Colwellia sp. BRX10-1 | reverse complement strand
CTTCAATACTTCAATACTTCAATACTTCAATACTTCATTAAGTTATTGCCAAACTAGATAGTCTTAATACCTTTAACTTGTTTTGTTTAACACTGGATTAGTTTTTCAAAAAAGTATTTCATCATCATTATTATTAAGAAATATATTTGATGGCTCAAAAGGTTGGTCTTTATGGGCGAAATTTAACTAATGTAATTATTATTAAAATAATTTTGGCTTTAAATTAATTTAAAAAATTCGTTGCGTTTTTTTAGAATCAAAATTAAAAAGCACCACTAAGTTAGTGTTCACTGACTTATATTTTTCACTCAAGAAAGTTAATAAAACAGTCGTTAACTAACTGTTGCAAAAAGAATCAAACGACAGCACACTATAAGCAGTAAGGGAGTTACGCTGATTTTCAGGCAAGAAAAAACCCTTGAGTATCTCGAAAATATTCAAGGGTTCGTAGTCAGCACAAGCCGAAGTAATTCGGAAGATGACATAGGTTTACAAAGCTACTATATATTTTTAGGGCTACTGATTCAATACAAAAATTATTGGATCGTCTTCTTTTCGATTACTTCTTATCTTTACGTTTTTGAAGTAAAAGGAGAAATATATGATATCTATTGATGTTAAAATTAAATTCAAGATACCCAGTATATTTTATATTATTCAGTTCTGGATAATGTAATTTAAATAGAGCCACCTTCGGGTGGTTTTTTATTTCATAAGTTGTACTTTATCAACTTTTAATCATTGAATTTATCATGTAATTTATGTGGGAATAATTGAGTATATACTTGCCATAGAATATTTAAATTTCTATGGCCAGTTACTTGAGCTACTTCTTCAATGCTATAGCCTTGCTCAAATAATCGACTCGCTCCTTCGCGCCTTAAATCATGATAACGTAAGTCCTCTATGCCTAAATCATTTCTAACTCGTTGAAACCCAGCCGTTACACTTCTTGAGTTGTAAGGAAAAATTAAATCACTTGTTTTAGGTTGTTTAGTGGCAATGCTGAAAGATTCACCCAATAACGGGGCGATCATATGGTTACCTTCCTTTTTACGAGGATCTTTTCTGTCTCTAACAATGATCGTTTTATGCTCTAGGTTTAAATCGTCCCATCGCAGTTTGCAAACTTCACCTATACGCATACAGGTTAGAATACTGAAATCCAAAATATCTAAGTAGGGGATTCTGACGTGACCATTTGGCTTCTGTTTTTCTCTTATTTCTAATCCAACTTTCAATTTTTCGAGTTCAAGCTGTGTCGGCCTTCTCGTTCTTCTGTCACTTTTACCAATTAAACCCATATCAATGAGTGTTGGTATCGCTTCATCAAAAACTGAAAAATTGGCTTCAATATCAAAAACTGGGTGGGCTTTTTTCATTACCGCACGTAAATAACAAATGTCATGATAAACAGTTGCAGGCTTTGCTCCTGCAAGTTGTCTTATTTTACAGTGTGCAATTAAATCGCTAGTTTTTAGTTTATTGCTTTGTATTTTTGCGATGTCACAGTCCCTAAGCATTTTGATAACGTATTGCTTAGTTCTTCCTGTTTTCTCCCATAAATGGACATCTTCAAAATATAAATCTAACAATGCACTGAGTGGTATCGTTTTCTTAATACCAATTTCGTTATTCTCTATTTCTTGAACACGCTTCCTTCCATATGTACGAGCGAGTTCTTTTTTACGGAATGTTTTAGATTCTCGGTGTATAATTGCGTTTTTTTGTTTAACAACGACTTTACAGCGATAAGAAAAGTCACCGTTTGCCTTTGTACGTTTTTCAATTGTAAAAGATGCCATCATTAATCCTACTTTTTTATGGGGTACATATGGGGTACTGCATATCGAAACTCAGGGTAACTCGCGGTAATTCACTGTAATTCTATACAGTATATTTATAAGGTGTTTTTGTGTCAATCCCAGTAAAACCGCTAAGCTCAGCTAATCCAATAGATCACCGACTTTCCGTTGCACCCATGCTCGATTGGACTGATCGCCATTGCCGTTACTTCTATCGTGTTATGTCAAAGCACACCGTGCTATACACCGAAATGGTGACTACTGGCGCAATTATATTTGGTAAAGGTGATTATTTATCCTTTAACAAAGAAGAGCACCCTGTTGTACTGCAACTGGGGGGAAGTGATGTTAAAGCCATGACAGAGTGTGCAAAAATGGCTGAGCAGTATGGTTATGATGAAATTAACATTAATGTTGGCTGCCCATCTGATCGTGTCCAAAATGGTCGTTTTGGTGCTTGCTTAATGGCTGAACCTTCTTTGGTAGCTGACTGTGTCAATGAGATGCAAGCGGCAGCCAATATTCCGGTTACTGTTAAATCGCGTATCGGTATCGATGACCATGACAGTTATGAGTTTTTACATAATTTTGTTGATGTGGTCTCTCAGGCTGACTGTAAACATTTTATTATTCATGCACGTAAAGCTTGGTTAAGCGGTTTAAGCCCTAAGCAAAATAGGGAAGTTCCGCCCCTTGATTATGGTCGTGTTTATCAAATCAAAAAAGACTTTCCACAGTTACAAATTTCAATTAACGGCGGTATTAAAACCTATGATGAGGCGAATGAGCATTTAACTCATATTGATGGTGTGATGATAGGCCGTGAAATTTATCAAAACCCTTACATGTTAGTTGAAGCAGATAACGCGATTTATCAAACAAACACGGATATTCTTTCTCGTGAGCAAATTGTTGCCGAGATGGCGCGCTATATTGATATTCATATTGCCAACGGCGGGCGTGCTTGGCATGTTGTTCGCCATATGCTTGGACTCTGCAATGGTTTAGCGGGTGCTAGGCAGTTTCGTCGTTATTTAAGTGAGCAATGCAGTGGTAATGAAGTTACCAGCCAAGTTCTTTTTGATGCGTTCGCACAAGTGACCCTACCTGCAGGCGAGTAATTTTCTGTTTTGTGTACCGATTTTGGGAAATTGTATCCCTAAATCGGAATACTATTTATCTTGCCGTTTAGCGATAAATATAATGTTATCGCTATAATTATTAATAATTGGCTTTTTTGACCACTTTTCTTTTATTTAGTCTTAAACTTTATTTTTATGATAAAAGCATAGATTAATTAATTCTATAAAATTCAATTGCTTAATTTTTTTTTTGATCTCTGGCACAACCTTTGTAATAGATATTACGACTTAACTATTATAAAACTTGGAGAACAACATGAAAACGTTATTGATCACCACATTAACTACCGCTTTATTATCTTTTAACAGTTTTGCAGACAATACTACAGACATCAAAACTATCGCTAATCTGATGGTTAAAACAGGCATTGAACAACTCAATACAAAATTAGCGAGTAACGTAAAAGATAAAGTTCAGCCAGATATCACGATGTCAGCTTTAGCCAACAACAAATATTCCCAAATTTTAGTGGCTAAGCTTAGTAACAAAAAGGGTACTCAACAAAAGAATACCGTTCAAGCAGCGGATGAGTAAGGAATTGATTATGCCGAGCTTAGAGCTAATTTTTACGTTATTGATGTTACCTGCTGTATTTTTATTGGCAGCGTCTTTAGTGGTAAGCCTAGTAGAAAATAACCGTGAACAATCATCAGCCGAAAAACAAGCCGCAAGCTAAACGCAGGGAATTTGTTGTACCCTGCCAATTTATATTGTTTTTTCGACTGTACAACTATCGATTTATTCGTTATTTTTTAAGCCTTATTCAAAAATGAATGACGCTAACTATGCCTTCGACTTTTCAGCAAATAATATCGTGCCGTCAGCTGCATGATTTGCTTTTTCCTACACTCCATTTAACCGGAGACTCTGCAAAACCATTATCAAATATAATACTGCTTGATGCGAGTATCCCACCCGTTGGTAATATGCGCTCGCCAGAAAAACAATGGCCAGACTTTACGTTGCCTTATGCCAAGCGATTCGATTTAAATAAAAACTTTTCTGATTTATCAAATCCACTTCCCCACACTATGCCAAGTGCTGAACATTTTCAGCAGCAAGCGCGTGCGTTAGGGGTAATGACAGACAGTCAAATTGTTGTTTACGATGACCAAGGCTTATTTTCTGCAGCGCGTGCTTGGTATATGTTTAGAGCAATGGGACATGAAAATGTTGCTGTACTTGATGGCGGATTACCCGCTTGGTTGGCATCAGGGTATCGTGTTTCATCAGCGACATCTTCTGTTACTAGCCGTGGTAACTTTATCGCTACATTTTGTAAAAAATACTTTTATAGCAGCCAAAATATAGAACGTAACCTTAACTCTCAAGAACACCTTATTGTTGATGCTAGGGCTAAAGAACGCTTTGAGGGCAAAGTTGCTGAGCCACGCGAAGGTATTCGTAGCGGTCATATTCCCTCTTCTGTGAATTTACCCTTTAGTGATTTATCGCATGATGGCTGCTTGCTCGCCAAAAATATTTTAAAAGAAAAATTTAACGCTATTAATAGCGAAAATAAACCAATGGTGATGAGCTGTGGCTCTGGGGTAACCGCCTGTGTTTTAGCGTTAACCGCCGAAATGAGCGGTTATAAGCACGTAAAAGTTTATGACGGCTCATGGAGTGAGTGGGGCGCAGGTGATTATTTTCCGGTAGTCGTTACTCAATAATCCAATGCTCATTTTAATAAAATTCCACGATGTTATGTGTATAGTCAAATTAACTAATTAATTTGTGAATTTGACTATATTTTCGTCTGACATATTATGTCCCCTTTCTTTCTGTAATCGATGTCTTTATAAAATCCCTTAATAAACAGTAGTTTAATTTTTTTTGCTGAGTTGGCATGTCACTTGTAATAGAAAACACAGTAGCAAGTTAAGCATTAACATTTTGGTTAATACTTAATGAGTCATTAAATTAAAATACTAATAGCAGCGCATTTGCGCAGGAGAATGGATTATGGGCATGTTTTCACGTTTTACCGATATTATTAACGCTAACTTAAACAATATGTTAGATAAAGCTGAAGATCCTGAGAAAATGGTTAAATTGATCATTCAGGAAATGGAAGAAACCTTGGTTGAAGTACGCTCTACTGCAGCAAAAAATATAGCAGAAAAGAAAACCTTAATGCGTAAAATAGCATCACTAGAAGCCAGTATTAATAATTGGCAAGAAAAAGCCGCATTAGCCATTAATAAAGGGCGTGATGATCTTGCGAAGTCTGCGCTCCATGAAAAGCAAAAATGTTCAGTACAAGTCAATGAATTCCATGATGACTTAGCGCAACTAGAGATTTTTTTGAGTGCAGTACAAGAAGACGGTCAACGTTTACAAGAAAAACTTCAAGAAGCTAAACGTAAGCAAGACGCTTTTGCATTGCGTCAAGAGTCAGTTGAAGTACGTTTAAAAGTGCGTGAAAGAGCGATTGTCTACAACATAGATGAAGCCATTAATAAATTTGAACGCTACCAACAAAAAATTGACCGAGTAGAAGCTGAATTAGAGTCTTATGACTTTACCGAGAATAAAGATCTCGCCAGCCAGTTTCGTGATTTAGAAACAGATGAATCTATTGAACAAGAATTAGCCGATTTAAAAAAGCAAGTTGTTAATGGCTAAGCGACAAAAAACTAGGGGGCATTACATGATACATCATAGTGGCTATTTCATAATGATCATGTGTCTTGCTCCCGTATTAACTTTTTTTGTTGGCGCAGGACTATTAACTTTTTTTACAAAACAGCGGTTAGAATTAAGGAATAAATGATGAGCTATCAACGTGAGTATTCAGTGAAAAAAACTTTAACAAAAGATGTTGCCCATAAAAAATTATCAGGCGTTTGTGCGGGCATCGCAAAATATTATGACTTACCAAGAATAGCTGTTCGTATTGCCGCTATTGCTGCTTTGCTTATATTTCCGTTAGCTAGCGGTGTTGCTTATGTGGTCGCGGCGATACTATTACCCACCAAGCATTAATGGGCAGTATTAACTTAAAGCGATAGCGAGTAAATAATATTTACCGATAGCTGTGCGTAAAACTAAGTAAGCAGGAGGAATTATGTCATTTTTTAAATCATTAACATTAGCAATTTTTGCAACCTTATTTTTAACCTATGCATTAGGAATAAGTTTTATAGAAATGTTTAATGTCGACCTTCATGTTGGTGATGAACTCATTGATCCTTTAAAAGCGATTAGTGTTTCAGCAATTATTATGGTTATTCTTGTCATGGTGGCATTTGCAATTGTTATGAGTGTGTTTGGTTCATTAATTTTTATCGGTATGATGATTTTTGGTGCGGCGGCCTTTGTGATGATTGGTATATTTTGGCCCGTTATTTTTATTGCTGTTGTTATTTGGTTAATGGCAGGGGACAAAAAACAAACCGCCTAAAGATGAAACCCCCGCAAATTTTGGCTGACTATTTCATCTTTAAGATTTATTTTTTTAAAAAAATTGCGCTAAAATATTTTTACATTGCTGCGTTTTTACTAAACGTTTAAATTCTTTAGCTTCGTTATCAATGACCTGTTGCATAGTCAATTGAGCATGTTGTTTCATCAATTTTCTACTGGTCATGACAGAATCATGAGGTAATTTAGCAATAGTATTAGCAATATCGCTAGCTATTTTTAGTAAATCTTCCGGTATGCATATTTGATTAATAAGACCGTAATCTAGTGCTTGTTCGGCAGTAAATTGCTTGCCAAGTACTAAAAGTTCAAACGCTTTGTTATGACCAATACGCAGGGGTAACAACAGGCTAGAGCCAGCTTCAGGTGATAGACCTAGCTGAGTAAAGGGTAATTTAAATTTACTATTGTTTGCCGCTATGACCATGTCGCAATGTAACAACAAGGTAGTGCCAATACCTATTGCTGGGCCAGCAACTGCGGCAATAAGAGGTTTATCAAATATTGTTAGTGCTTGTACAAAATCTAATGCTACTAATTCATCATCTTGTGAGCATTGTAAAAAGTCATTCAAATCATTACCTGCACAAAAACAGTTTTCATCGCCTTGAATAAGCACACAGTGGATAGTTGAATTTTCGCTCGCATATTTTAGAGCAGCACATAAGTCGATATACATACTTTGATTAAGTGCATTTTTTTTATGTTTACGGTTAAAAGTCACGGTGAAAACATGATTGTTTTCTTGGCTAATAATTAAGTTATCCATTTTGCTCCAGCTTAGTTACAATGTTAAGGCAATAAAAATAATCTGTCTAAAAAAGGAAGTATAGCGAGAAATGAATAAAATATGTTTTATAGCCATTGTATTATCTTTTACGTTACTCAGTATCAATAGCGATGTTTTTGCTGTTGAACACGATAGTAATATTATTATTGACGGGCCTTATGTGAGAGCTAGCATACCTGGAACCAGTATAACTTCAGCTTATATGTCGATTGAAAATAAAAATGATGAGGCGCTAATTTTAACAGGAGTCAGTGGCTTGTTTTCCGATAGAATTGAAATTCATCAACACACCATGAGTGATGGTATGATGAAGATGCGTCAAGTTGAACAATTGACAATCGAAGGGAATAATAAAGTGGTATTGCAGCCTATGGGCTATCACTTAATGATATTTAACGTTAAAAAAGCCTTGTTACCTGAAGAGGAACTTTCATTAACATTGCACTTTAAGCAGCAAAAGGATCTTGTCGTAACCATTCCGGTGCGAAGTATTAAACAAGAAAACCCAGCTAAAAAACAACACCATTAGGAGCTCAACATGACGACTAATTTTTCAGGCAAAACTTTTGTCACCATTTTTTTTGCTATCATCCTCTCAGGCTATTTTCTCGGCGTTTATTGGAGCTTTGAACCTGAGCAGCTTGATATTAGAGCTGAAGCAACGAAAGATGCAACGGCAGCTGGTATAAAACCTGTTGTCGGTTACACCACAACAACTGCACTTATTAGAGTAACCGAGACATTATTAAATAAACCTGGCGGTTATCTGTCAAATGATGCTTTGCCACCCTCAGTATTTTTAGACAATATCCCAGCTTGGGAGCTTGGTGCGCTTGAAATGTCGCGTGATATGGCGCTTGTTATGCGTCAGGAATTTAGCCGCTCTCAGTCACAATCAGTAGAAAATAAGCACTTAAAAGTTGCTCAGCCTCAATACAATATCGATCACAAAAGTTGGGCGATGCCAAGTGCAGAAAGTGAATACAATAAAGCAATTAACGAATTGTATGCCTATCGCAAAGCGTTAGGTGATGTTAACAGTCAAACAGCGCAATTTTATGCTCGCTCAGATAATTTACGTGACTGGATCCAAGAAGTGAATAAACGTTTAGGCAGCTACTCTCAACGATTAAGTGCAAGTGTTGGCCGTGAACAGTTAAATACCGACTTAGCTGGCGATAGCGTTGCGCAGCAATCAACGTCAGCACAGTCAAGCGTTGTCTTAAAAACCAGCTGGTGGAAAATTGATAATGAATTTTATGAAGCACGTGGTGCGTGCTGGGCGTTACTTCACTTTTTACGCGCCGTAGAAATTGATTTTAATGATGTATTAGAGAAGAAAAATGCTAAAGTAAGCGTACAGCAAATTATTCGAGAATTAGAAGCAAGCCAAGAATCTATATGGAGTCCAATGATCCTTAATGGTGATGGCTTTGGTTTATTAGCTAATCATTCTTTAGTAATGGCAAATTATATTTCTCGTGCTAACGCAGCACTAATCGATTTAAATGACTTATTAAGTCAAGGATAATAAAGGGTTCAACATGAAAAAAACAGCATTAGCAGTACTTGTTACCGGGTTACTTTCAACATCAGCAATGGCTGATACTATTGCCGGACTTTATATTGGTGGCTCAATATGGAGTAATGAAGCAACAGGTACTTTTGGTGAACAAACTGGCTTAGTTGATTTTAATTTAGAAGATAAAGAGCAAGGTTCATTTTATATCGCTCTAGAACATCCGATCCCTTTAATCCCCAATCTAATGATAGCCTCAACAACGTTAGATACTGATGGCGCAACAGTTTTGTCGCAGGATTTTGACTTTTCTGGTAAAACATTCGACGCTGGCACCGCTGTTGGTAGCACCTTCGATGTTAGTTATATTGACTATACGTTATATTATGAAATTTTTGATAACGGTCTTTTCTCTTTTGATATTGGTTTAACCGGTCGTGATTTTGATGGCGATATTACGGTTGCATCAGCAATTGGTGGTACATCAGTTGAAGGAACATTAGCCGTTACAGAAATCGTACCTATGCTTTATGTTTCAACGATTGTCGGCTTACCCGGCACGAGTTTTAATCTTTTTGCCAATGGTAATTTATTATCGATTGACGATCATACTATATACGACTACCAAGTCGGTTTGAGCTACGAGCTTATTGATAACTTAGCGGTTGATGTAAATTTAACACTTGGCTATAAAGCGGTTAAATTTGAACTTGAAGATTTAGATGACTTGTATACAAACATTGAATTTAAAGGTGCTTTTGCAGGTGTTGTTGTCCACTTTTAAGGCTTTAATTGGACCTGTTTCACAAAGCTGAACTTTTAAACTGATAAAGGCGCTAATTATAAAATTAGCGCCTTTTTTGTTACGAAAAAAAGAGTTTATG
Organism: Colwellia sp. BRX10-1; assembly: GCF_014077545.1. Lineage (NCBI taxonomy): Bacteria > Pseudomonadati > Pseudomonadota > Gammaproteobacteria > Alteromonadales > Colwelliaceae > Colwellia > Colwellia sp. BRX10-1. The sequence goes on along the minus strand of NZ_JACGWC010000001.1, from coordinate 543,459 downwards.
CCACTCATCTGTTAAATCCGCTCAGTGACGTTATGGTAAGTTGAGTATAAATAGGTTTTTACTATCCAATCAGTTACTTGCTTGAGATATTATAAAAATATGTATTTATCCGTTATTATCCATTATTAAGCACGACGTTAACGTTTTTGTAACAAGTGGTTGCCTTATAAGCGTTTATTACTTTAACGTAACGTATGCTTTACTTTTTGTTTGTGTTTTTTAAGCTAAATGATTGCTTTATTGTTACATAAATGTAATAAATTAACGTAGAGCCCACGTTGTGGGTTAATAATAAAATGCTTCAGTACCCAATTTATGGGTTAATAATAAAAATATACTTAGGGAATCGTATGAACTTTAATAAATCAATCATAGCAACATTCGTAGGTGCTGCAATCGCTTCTGCTTCTATGGGAGCTATAGCTTCAGATACAGGTGCTTTTTTAAATGCACCGGCTCCAGTTGTGTCAAACCAAGTAGCTACTATCAGTGGTATGAGTAATCAGTTTGATGCTCAATTAGGTACAAATACTTTTCAGTGGGCAAGTGCAAAAAATTCTATTCCAAATATGATGGCAGTTTCTGCAGAGCATCAGAATGCTTTTGCTGCAGATTTTTATTTGAAGCAACTTACTGGTTTATCGGAGTCAAAGCCAAGCCTAGCTATGCCTATATTAGCGAACATCCATGATATTGGTCGTGGTGCAAAAATTGCTAAATATAAGCAAGAAATTGCAGGTATTGAAGTTTTTAATCGTGAATATAATATCATGATGGATCGCGAATTCAATTTAGTCGCTTCATCGGGTTACTTAGCAAGTGACAAGGCTGTTAAATCATCAGATTTATTGTTGAAGAGTGTAGACTCTGCTTTTGATGACGCCGCTAGTTCTGTTAAAGCCGTGTTTTTGGCGATGGGTGGCGACAGTGCTACGATTAAATTAACAAACAAAAAATCAGCTGATAAGTATGAAAAATTTACTGTCGCTAATACTTCTTCTCAAAAAATAATACTTGGCGAGCCACGCGCTAAAAAAGTATTTTTTGAACATAAAAACAAAATTGTTGCTGCTCATTACGTTGAAGTAGAAACAGGCGAAATAGACAGTCGCGAATCAGAGTATTATGGCTATGTTGTTGCTGCTAAAACAGGTGAGGTTTTATTTAAGAATAACTTAACTAGCCATGCAGCTGATTTTAATTATCGCGTTTTTACTGACGCTGAAGGTAAGCCATGGGATAGCCCTCATGGTGAAGTTATGCCAGCTCCTGAAGGAAGCGATCGTAGCGCGTTTCTTACGCAAGAATACTTAGATGCAACGTTGATAAGTAAGAGTCACGGACCTATCAGTACTGGTGATGCTTGGTTAGCTGATGATGCAACTATGACCATGGGTAACAATGTTACCGCTTATGTGGATGCTATTGCACCTCAAGGTTTTAGCAACGGTGATTACATGGCTGAAGTGACCAGTAGTAATACCTTTGATTATAAATATGATGTTTCTAAAGCAGAATATTCAGTTGGAAACCGTAAAGCGGCAATTGTTAACTTATTCTATGTAAATAACTATTTACATGATGACTATTATGACCATGGCTTTGATGAGCTTGCGGGTAATGCTCAGACTTTAAACTACGGTCGAGGTGGTGAAGAAGGAGATGCTTTAAACGTAGAGGTTCAAGATAACTCTGGTTTTAACAATGCAAACATGTCTACACCTGCAGATGGTGGTTCACCACGCATGCAGATGTATCTTTGGGAAACAACACAAGCGGTAAATGGCACTGACTATGGTGCCACGGTGACTTCACATGCAGACATAGGAATGATATCTGTTCTTCAAATCGCTAGTTTTGGTGCAGAAACTTTTGATGTATCTGGTGATTTAGTTCGTCTAGAAGATGCAACTGCTCCAATAAATAATGGTTGTGAAGCAGCTGTTAATGGCGCTGATCTTGCTGGTAAAATTGCTGTCATCGATCGTGGTGCTTGTGCATTTACAGATAAAGTTCTTAATGCTCAAGCTGCTGGCGCTATTGCAGTATTTATTGCTAATAACAATAATGATGGTACACCTGCTCCTATGGGTGGAGGCAATGATGCTGTAACTATCCCTAGCTTTGGTATTAACTTTAGCGATGGTGCAGCAATCTATGCATTATTAGATGCAGATGAAAAAGTATCTGTTGATATGTTCAGAAATGACCTGTCGCGCGTATTCAAAGATAGTACATGGGATAACGCAATTGTTGCTCACGAATGGGGTCACTATATCAGTAACCGTTTAGTGGGTAATAGTTCAGGATTAAGTAGCCAACAAGCACGCTCTATGGGTGAAGGTTTTGGTGATTTCCATGCATTGATGCTTACAACAGACGCAAGTGATAACCTAGTTTTAGGTAATGAAGAATACGATGGCGGTTACGCTGCTATAACGTATGTTGCTAGTTTTGTGGATGGCATCCGCCCTTACCCTTACTCAACAGACACAACAATTAATCCATCTACATTTGGCGATATAGGCCTTTACCCTGATCTAGTGCATTCTCCAGGTTCTATATTTTCTAATATGATTTGGGAATCTTTTATTAGCATGGTTAACGACGAGCGTCATACTTTTGATGAAGCTAAGAACTTAATTAAAGATTATGTAGTAGCTGGTTATAAGATGATGCCAATGGCGCCTACATTCACTGAAGGTCGAGATGCTATATTGTCAGCAGCATATGCAAACGACGTAGAAGATTACAACCTTATGCTTGCAGCATTTGCAAAACGTGGTATGGGATTAGGAGCTAAGTCGCCAAGCCGATTCGCTACTGACCATGCAGGCGCAGTAGAGTCTTATGCAACAACATTAAGTTCATTCTCTGCAAATTCTCATATGTTAAATACTAACTATGAAGGACTTACTTCAGGTTACTGTTCTAAAGATAGCGTGCTTGATAAAGGTGAAACTGCAACAGTTAGCTTTACTATTCAAAACCGTGGTAGTGAGACTTATGAAAATATTACCGCACAAATTGAAGTTGTAGGCGATCAAGATGTAACATTTGCAAATGAAGGTGTGGTAACTTTTGATAGTCTTGGTGTAACTGGTTCAGCAACAAGTTCACCTATTGAATTTACGTTGAATGATGCAAGTATGGCAGAAGACGTTGAATTCAAAGTTACTTTCCCTGGACTTACAGCCGATGTTGTTAACGATTATTCGTTTACTACAAAGGTTAACTATGACTTTAAAGATCGCGCACCAGTAGGTTCTTCTACTGTTGATGATATGGAAACATTATCATCACAGCACGACTTTATGGAAAATGTTATAGGTGGTGGTGAAGCTGCTGCCGGTACTGGATATTTAGATACAAGATTTGCCGGTGCTCTTGGTGGCGTTCTAGGACAACAGTATTTATTTATCAATAATAATGGTTTTGAATCAGATGTCGCTTATGAAACAAGAGCATTTAGCGTTGGTTTCGATGGTGATTTTGTTATTAACTGGTTCCATTACTATGACTTCGAAGCTAATTGGGATGGCGGTGTTGTTGAAGTAAGTGTTAACGGTGGTGACTGGGCTGATGTTACTGAGATGGGTGGTACTTTCTTAGGTGGTGGTTACAACGAGAATCCGATTTTCACTGAAGCTGGCACAGCATTATCTGAACGTCTGAGCTTTACTGACTTCGCAGCTGGTTATGAAGGCGTATCTTTTGGTGAAGCACTAAATGGTAATGAAGTTAAATTCCGTTTCCGCGCAGTAAGTGACTTTACAGCAAATAACTTAGGTTGGTTGATTGATGGTGTTCAATTTGACAATGTAAATAGCTCGATTTTCAGTGATGTAGTTGCAGGTGATAGTGTTGCTTGTGATAACCGTGCACCGATTGTAACAGCCGTTACTGATGTAGAGCGAATTGTTAGAGAAGGTATCTCTGTTAGCATGAGTGTTGAAGCTACAGATCCTAATGGTGATGCATTAACATACAGCTGGGAACAAACCTCTGGTCCAACAGTGACATTAGCGGGCTCAAACACAGCCGCCATATCTTTCACTTCTCCTAGTATTGAATCTGGTAGTGAAACACTAACATTTGTAGCAAGTGTTAATGATGGTACTGTCGATGCTACCCAGAGTTTCTCTGTAGTGGTTAATGATATGCCTAGTATGGTTCCGGCTAGAAAAAATTCTAGCGGTGGTTCAACTGGCTTATTAGCCTTCTTGCTATTACCTTTAGCGTTATTACGTCGCCGTAAAAAGTAAGTAGTAACAACAAGTAGTAACAACAAGTAAAAATAAAGCTGATTGGTCATTCAATCAGCTTTTTTTATAACTAAATGTTTATCACTTAATTATGACTGGAAATAAAAAAGGAAGTAAATATGCGTAACCTTAGTGTCATCGCCCTTAGTGTAACTTTTTTAATGGCTTGCTCAGATAAAAGAGAAGTCGTACAACCACTAGAAAAAAAAACCAGCGATAAAGAAGCTGCTTCTTTAAAGTCAAACACATCAGTTGCTACAACTAATGAAACACTTGCACGGGCCACTAGTAGCGGTTTAAGTGAAAGTAATGAAAGTTTAAAAAATAATAACGTTTTTAAAAAACTGAAATATTCAGAAAATAAATACTTAATGCTCAACGAACAGAAATTTGAATTACAAGCAGATAAGCTGACTAATGGCGCTAAAGTTTTTAATTTATTAATGTCAGAAACGGGCACGATAAAGGGCACTTTTGTGGTTATCGTTAAAAACTTAGCCAGCCTAACAAGCTATGAAAATACCGCAAATATTAATAAAATAGCTAAAAGTACCTATCGATTAACGCCAGGAGAGGGTGTCGATCTCTTAAGTTATTATAAATCACTTGTAGTAGCAAAACAGTTTGAGCGGGTAGAGATAGAAATAGATTACAGTGGTCAAGTGGGTCGCCCATTAGCAGAAGAGCGCTAAAAGGCGAACAGGTAGAATTAAGACGTTAAGTCTAAACTAGTGCTTGGGCTCATGAATAAAGTGTGCAAGTTTTGGTTCATCAAACTTATATGTTGTTAAACAATATTCACAAGTCATCGATACGCAACCTTGCTCTTCTATAATGCTTATCAATTCGCTTGGTGAAACTTGAGAAATAGCTGTTAAACATTTTTCCTCAGAACAACTGCATTGATAATTAACCGATTGAGGTTCAAATAAACGAACCTCTTCTTGATGATACAAGCGATACAATAAGTCTTCAGCGTCTAGCGAAAAAATCTCATCTGCTTTTATTGTATTGGTTAGTTGGCACAAGTGTTCGAAATCACTAAGCTGAGTTTCTTTGCTATCACTATCAGGAAGCAGTTGTATTAAGCTACCAGCAACTTGAGTATTATCAGCATTATTAAATAACCAAATTTTTGTGGGTATTTGTTCAGAAACTTCAAAGTAATGTGCTAAACAATCAGCTAAATTATCTTTATCTAGTGCAACAACTCCTTGGTAAGGTTCGCCTTTTTCAGGACGTATAGTAATAACCATCGTACCTTTACCTATTAGTTCTTTTAAGCCTATACCAGCAGTTGGCTCAGCTAAACGAGCTATGCCACGCATATTTTGTTTATCGTCACCATTAACTGACATATAGCTAATGGGGCCATCGCCCTGTAATTGAACGGTAATTTCGCCCTCAAACTTTAAAGTAGCTGTAAGCAAGCAAGTGGCGGCAACTAATTCACCTAACAAGGCTTGCACGCCGGGAGGGTATTCATGCAAAGCGATAATTTCTTGATAAGCTTTAGTCAGTTGTACAAGCTCTCCACGAGCATGCTTACCATCAAATAAGTAGCGATTTAAAACATCAGTTTTAACAGTCACAGTTAGATCCTTTCTTTAAATTGTATTAATTGTCGACGTTGTTTCTTATCGGGTTTGGTATCACTAGCGGGGCTAAGTAAAGTGCCTTGTTTACGTGCTAAGGCATTTTTTTCACGAGTGGTAATACTGTTGGGTGTTTCTTGGTAAAGAGTTTGCGCAAAACTCGCATCTCGACGTTTATCTGCCAGCGCTACAACAATAATTTCTCGTTCTTCATAACTCTGGCGTAAGACAACTTTGTCTCCTAAAGCAACGACTTTACCCGACTTTGTTCGTTGACCATTATAGAACACTTTACCACCATCAATCATTTGTTTGGCAATGGCACGTGTTTTGTAAAAACGAGCAGCCCATAACCACTTATCGAGACGGGTTGAAGTGTTTTCAGTGAGAGGTGAATTATGTTTCATCTACTTACCATCTTCCTATAAATATATGTCGCGGCGAAAATATCATAATTGCTTATAATGTCTAGTCTTTTAACTAAGTGTATCGCTGAACTGGCAATATTAGTTTGCACATAACAGCACTAAATTGTTAATAAATATTTTAATCATCATCTTACCCTTGTTGATAATGTCTAGCTCAAGTACTATCACGGTATAATAATGAAAATTAATTTAAATTTCTATAAAGATAACCATGCAATTACCTTCAAATTTTTCTAGTGTAGTCGACTTCTCTTCACAATTACCTCAGCAAAAAATAGCTAAGGTGATCAGTGTATTTTTGTTAGCTTACATCGCGTATGTTTTTGCACAAATCACTTGGCTTGTTGCGCCAAGTGGCCAATATCATGCATCTTCAAATGTTAGCGTAAAAGTAGCAATACAGAACACTGAAAAAGCTGATATCAGTTTAACAAATTTAAAAACATTGAACTTATTTGGCTTATATACAGACAGTATAGATACAATTGAAACGGTTGAAGTGGAAAGTGCACCTCAAACACAGTTACGTTTAACGCTATCAGGGGCAGTAGCAAGTGATGACAAAACTACGTCTGCGGCGGTCATTGAAAACGCTGGTAAGCAAGACACCTATAGTCCTGGTGAAACCATTACCGGAACACGTGCCGTGCTCGATAGTGTCTTTCGTGACCGAGTGCTTTTAAAGCATGCCGGAAAACTTGAAACATTGATGCTTGATGGCTTTGATTACAATGAAAAAATACAACAAAACGTGGTAAATAAATCGGCAATATCTCCGGCTAAAACTCGAGAATTAAATAGTCGACTAACATCACCTAATGTTATTGATCAAAGAACAAATAAGATGTTGAGTAAAAGTGCAGAGTCATTTAAAGACGAAATTAATACCGACCCAAGTAAAATTACCGATTATTTAAAAATATCGCCAAAACGTAAAAGTGGCAAAATAGTAGGTTACAGATTGTTGCCGGGTAAAAACGCAGATTTTTTTCAAAATTCAGGGCTGAAATCTGGTGATATCGCGATTCAAATGAATGGTTATGATTTAACGGTGCCAAGCGAAGCCGCACAGGCACTTGCTGCATTAAAACAAGATAAAGAAGTATCACTATTAATCGATCGTAATGGTGAATTGAACGAAATATTATTTAGTATCGGTGGTTAATACCTTTACTGACCAAAATTGAGAATTAAGTTATGAAAAATTTTTCCTTGCGCAAGACTCTTCGCGCCCCTTGGTATAAAGGATTGTTAGCAACAGGTTTAACTGTTGTGATGATGAATACTTTATTATTTAGTGCTGATATACATGCGGCTAAGTACTCGCCAAACTTTAAAGGTACTGAAATTGACGAATTCATCAATATAGTCGGTAAAAACCTGAAAAAAACCATGATCGTTGACCCTAACGTTCGAGGTAAAGTGACATTACGTACCCAAGATCAACTTACCGAAAAACAATATTATCAAGTGTTCTTAAATGTGCTTGAAGTGTATGGTTTTTCTGCTGTTGAAATGGATAATAATGTTGTAAAAGTTATTCGTAATAAAGACGCTAAAACTTCATCAATACCGGTTGTTGGTAACGAAAACCCTGGTGTGGGTGATGAAATGGTGACACGAGTTGTCGAAGTTAAAAATGTCACAGTACGTGAATTAACCCCTTTACTTCGTCAACTTTCAGATCAAGCCGGTGGCGGTAATGTGGTCAATTATGATCCCGCTAATGTCATTATGCTTACAGGCACTGCTGCGGTTGTTAATCGTTTAGTCAATATTATTGAGCGTGTCGACAAAGCTGGCGATCAAGACGTACAAATTATTAAACTGCAATATGCATCGGCGGCAGAAATGGTGCGTATTGTTGAAGCCATGCATAAATCTGATCAAGGAAAATCTGGTACGCCAACCTTCCTTATCCCTAAAATAGTTGCTGATGAGCGCACCAATAGTGTAATTGTTAGCGGCGAATCTCAAGCCCGTTCGCGTGTCGCTAAGTTAATTTCCCGTTTAGACAGTGAATTAGAAACCAATGGTAATACCCGTGTTTATTATTTGAAATATTCAAAAGCTGAAGACTTAGTCAAAGTACTTGAAGGGGTCAGTAAATCAATTGAAGCCGAAAACGCTGGCGCACAAACGAGTAAACAAAGCAGTAAAAAACGTAATGTCAGCATTGACGCTCATGAAGACACCAATACCTTGGTTATTACCGCTCAGCAAGACATGTTACGTTCACTTGAGGAAGTCATCCGCAAATTAGACGTTCGTCGTGCGCAAGTGCTTGTTGAAGCGATAATCGTCGAAGTTTTTGAAAGTGACGGTATTAGTTTAGGTGTGCAATGGTTCAGCGAAGATGGTGGTTTTACCCAGTTCAATAATGGTCCTGCGCCTATAAGTGCTGTAGCAGCGGCTGCTGAGGCAGCTCAATCAACACCAGGAACTAAAGGTTCTACGGTGACTTCTGAAAGTGGTGCCACAACGATTAACCCTAATCAAGACGATATTAAAGGAGACTATTCATTAGCCGCAACCTTACTCGGTTCAGTTAGCGGTGGTATGTTTGGTATTATGAAAAATGGCTGGGGCGCAATCATACAAGCGGTGAGTAATGACACTAATTCCAATATCCTTGCTACGCCAAGTATCACTACACTCGATAATGAAGAAGCGCACTTTTTAGTTGGACAAGAAATTCCTATTCTTACTGGCTCTACTGCCGGTAGCAATAACGGTAATCCATTTCAAACCGTTGAACGCCAAGAAGTTGGTATAAAACTAACCGTTACCCCACAAGTGAATGAAGGCAGTGGTGTGCAGTTAACCATAGAGCAAGAAGTCTCTTCGGTGAGTGGCGCTACAGGGGTAGATATTTCTATCAACAAACGCGAAATTAAAACGGTAGTGATGGCCGATTCTGGCGCAACCGTGGTACTGGGTGGCTTGATTGATGAAGACGTTCAAGAAAGTGAACAAAAAGTACCTTTATTAGGTGACATACCTTTTATTGGGCACTTATTTAAATCAACAACAACCTCAACGCGTAAACGTAATTTAATGGTATTTATTCGCCCAACGATTATTCGTGATGGCAAGTTGATGAATGAAATTAGTAAAGAAAAGTATAACTATATTCGTGCGACTGAAATACGTAAGCAAGAAGAAGGTTTGTCATTAATGAGCGATGAAAAAATGCCATTATTACCTGAGTGGAATGACCAACTGACCTTACCTCCTTCATTCGATGAATACATGAAAGAAAGTCAGTCTAAAGACTCTAGCTTATTACCGCCTGTCGTTAAAAGCGAGGGTGATGACTCATCAACTTCAGACCAAAAAGACCAATAATATGGCTGATATTGAAAAGAGAGAAGACATCGACAGCGTAGTGACTTTAAATGTTGCAGGTAATGGTCAAGAGGCAGAAGAAGTAAAAGTGCAGATCAGCCGTTTGCCTTTTAATTTTGCCAAACGTCATCATGTACTCATTAGTAAAAGTAACGACCAATACACCTTGCATTGCTTAGCCAATGTTAAAAGTGCGGCCGTATTAGAAGTGCGTAGGGTCTTAAAAAGCCCCTTTGTTATTGAATTTCATTCGTTAGACGAATTTGAACAGTTATTAACTATTTCATACCAACGAGACTCTTCAGAAGCTCAACAGATGATGGAAGATATTGGCAACGAAGTTGACTTGTATTCTCTCGCTGACGAGATGACAGAAACAGAAGATCTGCTAGAAAATGAAGATGATGCGCCAATCATCAAATTGATCAATGCGATGTTGAGTGAAGCAATAAAAGAAAATGCTTCTGATATTCATATTGAAACTTTTGAATTAGCGCTACAAATTCGTTTTCGTGTTGATGGCGTTTTACGTGAAGTATTAAAGCCTAATCGTAAACTTGCTTCATTATTAGTTTCTCGTATCAAGGTTATGGCAAAACTTGACATTGCTGAAAAACGCATACCACAAGATGGTCGTATTTCTTTGCGCATTGCCGGTCGTGCTGTTGATGTACGTGTTTCAACAATGCCAACGGGCCATGGTGAGCGTGTGGTACTTCGTTTACTTGATAAGAACTCGGTTCGTCTCGATTTAGAAGATTTAGGCATGACACTTGCCAACCGAATAAAGTTTTCAAAACTCATCGAAAAACCCCATGGTATTATTTTAGTTACGGGTCCTACGGGATCGGGTAAAAGTACCACGCTTTATGCGGGACTGAGCCAAATTGATTCGAAAGAGCGTAACGTTTTAACGGTTGAAGATCCCATCGAGTACGCCATTGAAGGTATTGGACAAACACAAGTTAATACCAAAGTTGATATGACCTTTGCTCGCGGGTTACGGGCGATACTTCGCCAAGATCCCGATGTTGTTATGGTTGGTGAAATACGCGATTTAGAAACCGCTCAAATTGGCGTGCAAGCGAGTTTAACCGGTCACTTAGTGATGTCGACATTGCATACTAACAGTGCCGCTGGTGCCATTACTCGTATGGAAGATATGGGCGTAGAGTCATTTTTACTCTCATCGAGTCTCTTGGGGGTCTTAGCACAACGACTCGTGAGAACATTGTGCCCGCATTGTAAAGAAAGCCATTTACCTGATGGCCCAGAGCTAAAATTACTTGAGTTACCTCAAGACAACACTCAGCATATTTATCGCGCAGTTGGTTGTAGTGAATGTAGCCAAAAGGGCTACAAAGGCCGTATGGGTATTCATGAACTTATTGTTGTCGACGATAAAGTACGCGAGCTTATTCATAATGGTAAAGGTGAGCAGGCTATTGAAAAGTTTATTCGCCAAAATACGCCAAGCATACGCCGTGACGGCTTTGATAAAGTGTTGACCGGACAAACGACACTCGAAGAAGTTTTGCGTGTTACCAAAGAAGATTAACTAGAGTTTTATTATGGCAGCTTTTGATTATCAAGCAGTAAATAGCCGTGGTAAAACGGTAAAGGGTGTTATCGAAGGTGATACACCCAGACAAGCGCGTGGCTTATTACGTGACAAAGGCTTAATGCCCACTGAAGTAACGCCAAGCTTACAAAAAACTAAGCAAGCCGCGAATAAATCACGGTTTGGCGGACGAACAAAAGTATCTGTTGCTGAACTTGCTTTAATCACACGTCAGTTGGCAACATTAGTCGAGTCGGGTTTACCGATTGAAGAATCTTTGCTTGCCGTTGGCGAACAATGTGAAAAAAACAGCATGAAAAGTATGATCATGGCGGTGCGAACAAAAGTAACTGAAGGTTATGGTTTAGCCGAGAGTATGGCCGAGTTTCCGCATGTCTTTAGTCACTTATACCGAGCAATGGTTGCTGCAGGTGAAAAATCCGGTTTTTTAGATACAGTTTTAAACCGCTTAGCCGATTACACCGAGCAACGGGAACACTTACGTTCACAAATCATTCAAGCGCTTATTTACCCCGTTATTATGACGGTCGTAGCCATAGGCGTTATCGCAATACTGTTAACGGCGGTAGTCCCTAAAATTGTTGGCCAGTTTGATCACATGGGCGCAAACTTACCTGCAACGACTCAGTTTTTAATTAGTACCAGTGATTTTTTAAGAGATAATGGTTTGTATATCCTTATTTTGATTGCCTTACTGATTGGTGGCTTTAATCATTTAATGAAAAAGGCCAGCTTCAAGTTTGCTTTTCATCGCAAGGTGATTAGTTTTCCAGGGCTGGGCAAAATTATTCGTGGTATTAATACCGCTCGGTTTGCTCGTACCTTAAGTATCTTAACCGCCAGTGCTGTTCCTTTGCTGGAAAGCATGAAAATATCAGGTGAAGTTTTAGAAAATTTATACATTAAGCAATGCGTTAAAGAGTCGGCCGATAAAGTGCGCGAAGGCGCGAGTTTACGAGTTTCTTTAGAGCAAACGAAATTATTTCCACCGATGATGCTTCATATGATTGCTAGTGGTGAAAAAAGTGGCAAGTTAGAACATATGCTTGGTCGATCAGCAGACAACCAAGACAGGGAGTTTGAAGCGTTGATGAATATATCGCTAAAAGCTTTTGAGCCCGCCTTGATGATCGCTATGGCAGGTATCGTTCTTTTTATAGTTATGGCTATTTTACAGCCAATTCTTCAGTTAAATACCTTAGTAGGAGGTTAATGTGCACAAAAAAATTCAACCAATGAAAGTGAAAAATAAACAACGTGGCTTTACTTTATTGGAAGTGATGGTTGTTATTGTTATTTTAGGTTTGTTAGGCAGTGTTGTTGTTCAAAACTTGATGGGCAATATGGATACCGCAAAACTTCAAAAATCAGTACAAGATATTAATGCATTAGAAACGTCGTTAAGTATGTACAAAATGGATAACTATAACTACCCAACGACTGAACAAGGCTTAGAAGCTTTAGTTGAAGAAACTGACGTTGAACCTTTACCGCGTCGTTTTCCAAACGGGGGTTATGTTAAACGTTTACCTGACGATCCTTGGGGCAACGCCTATCAACTATTAAATCCAGGCGAAAATGGTGATATTGATATTTTTACCATGGGACCCGACGGTGAACCTGGTACAGAAGACGATATTGGCAACTGGAACCTTGGCGACTACCAGTAGTTTTGGTGAACTCTTAATATGAAGCATTATTCCAAAAACAGCACAGTAGTTAACGGTTTCACTTTAATTGAAGTGATGTTGGTTATTGTGCTGGTGGGTTTAATGGTTTCGGTTGTTCAGTTTAGTGCTTCAGGTGATAAAGCCGAAGAAACACTTGAACTCTCGAGTAAACGTTTTGCTGGCGTTTTTAATATTGCTGCTGAATATGGCATGCTAAATAATATTGAATTAGGCTTAGTTATTGGCAAAAAAGGTTATCAGTTTTTAGGGTACGACGGTATAACGTGGTCGGATATCTCTGATAATGAATTATTCAGTCGCTATAAATTACCTGAAGGTGTTGAGTTGATTTTACAACTTGATGACTTGCCAATTGAAGAACCACAATTATTTGATACTGAAGTATTTAATGAGTTGCAAGCGGCTAATAAAGAGAACGACTTAGATGAAGACGTAGCTAAAGATGATGACGGTAATAATATAGAAAAAAAAATACTTATTCCCCAAATTTACATACTCTCAGGCGGTGAAATAACACCGTTTAGTCTGCGTTTTCAATTCGTTAAAAATAATTACACTGAAGCAAAGCTTTATTTTAAGGCGACCGGCTTATACACCACACCGATAACCGTTGAAGGGCCACTCTTTGATGATGAATAAGGTGAAACGGGTCATTAAAACGGCTTCATTAGGCTTCACTTTAATTGAAGTCATGTTAGCGATGGCTATTTTTTCAATCGCGGGTATTGCGTTGTTAAGTGCAGCAGACAATAACTTTAAGAATTTAAGTCATTTAGAAAATAAAGTATTAGCCAATTGGGTGGCCTCAAATCAATTAGTTGCGATGACATTAGACCCAACATGGCCACCAAAAAACAATAAAAAAGGCACCGTAGAAATGGCTGGCCAAGAATGGTTTTGGCTACAAAAAGTGCTTAAAACAGAAAATAAGAATATGCGTGCTATAACGATTGAAATTCGTAATAAAGAAGATGAAAAGTTAGCGATCACTAGTATGGTTACCTATATCTCAAAGAGCCAGCCGTAGTGAAGATTTGCTTGAATAAGCCAACGAATAATGGCTTTACCTTGTTAGAAGTTTTAATAGCTATCGCTATTTTTTCAATGATCAGCATGAGTAGTTTCACTATTTTTAATACGGTATTAAAAGGTAATGAGTCATCTAAAATTCGTACCGAACGCGTTAATGAATTACAGCGAGGCTTTTTACTTATCGAGCGTGATTTACTGCAAATTGCTAAACGCAGTATTCGATTAAATGGCGAAGCTCCCCAGCAAGATTTTTTATATACTGACAGCAATAGTTTTTCAAATGGCGAAAGTACCTTAGCTTTTGTTCGCAACGGATGGACAAATCCAGGTCTACTATTACCGCGGAGCAATATGCAATCAGTCGCTTATCAATTAAATGAGGGAACCTTTGAGCGACTTCATTTTAATTTTGTTGACGCTATCCAAGGGCAAGAGCCTAAAAGAAGAAAGTTAATCACCGAGATTGAAGCGCTAAATTTTGAGTTTTTTTATGACAAAAAATGGCAAAAACAAATTATAAATAAAAGTTTACCTCGAGCGATTGCTGTTGAGCTAATAACTAAAGATTATGGGCTTATAAGACGAGAATTTTTAGTGGTGGGTGATGATGTCTAAATTTAAAGCCTACGTATTGTGCTGTTCGTTATGGGAGGTCTAATGAAGAACTCTCAGTGCCGTACTGATATGAGTAAGTCGACCGCTAAAAAAGTGACCGGTGTGGCGTTAATTACTGTTTTGCTTATCGTCGCATTAGCCGCCGTATTAGCCACACAGATGACTGCGCGCTTGCAGTTGCAGATGCAACGTACTAATAATGTTACGCTAAATCAGCAGGCTTATTGGTATGCGATGGGCGCAGAAGCGTTTGCAAAAAGAATATTAATCAATGTTTTTAAAGATGAAAAAGACGTAACGCATTTAGAACAAATTTGGGCTCAAGGCGAAACAAGTTATCCTGTTGACTTTGGACAAATTACCGGCGAAATTTTTGATATGCAAGCCTGTTTTAATTTAAATGCTTTAAGGCCTGATGATAATGCTATTCCTACGGGCACTCAAAGGCGTCCAATAGAAGACGCTTTCCAAAAATTAATTATGTCGCTTAATGTTGAAGGTGTTAGTCAGTTTGATGCTGAATACATGACCGATGCATTGGTTGACTGGCTTGATCAAAACAGCGCTATAGCTAGTGCTGGTGGTGCTGAAGATAATGATTACTCTGCAAAAGAGTTTCCTTATTTACCCGCTAATTATTATTTGGCCAGTATTACCGAACTACGCTTAATTGAACACTTTACTGTGCCGGTTATTAATAAATTAAAAGAGTATGCTTGCGTAATACCTAATAACAATCTCCATAAAATAAATGTAAACACCATAAGAAGCGACCAACCTGAATTGTTGGAGGCTTTTTTAGGTATTCCTTTAGCGGATGCAGAAAATGCCTTGGCTAGCCGAGAGGGTGCTGGTTTTAAAACACGAGATGAGTTTTTTAATTTAGCCGATATATCAAAACATACAAAAATAACCAATGATCAAAAAGAGCAGTTCGATGTTGTTAGCCATTATTTTAAACTAAAAAGTATCGCTAGTTTTAATGACAGCTACTTCGCGTTGAGCACTTTAATGAAAGTTGAAAGCAATAATAATATCTCCGTAGTGAGTCGTACCATAGGACGAGAGTAATGACCGAAAAGTTATATATCCGATTAGGTACTAACGCAAAAGACGTAGTGCACTGGGTAATATTTAGTGACGATCAAGAAGGCATCATTGCCAGTGGTGAACTCCCCAATGCCAATGCGTTAGAGCAATTAGCTGAGAAAGCCAAACAACGTGAAGTCATTACGTTTGTGCCAGCCAGTGATATCAGTTTGAAAAGTTTAACGGTACCCAGTAAATCTTCAAAAGCGATGCGCTTAGCTGTGCCGTATATGCTTGAAGATGAATTAGCACAAGATGTTGAAGAGTTATTTTTCGCTTATAGTGATATCAAAATTGTCGGTAGTGCGCACAATTGCTTTGTTGCAATTATCGAATCTGCTCAGTTGGCATTATGGCAAGGGTGGTTAAAAAGTGCGGATATTACCTGTAAAAAAATCATCCCAGATGTACTTGCAATGCCACTGGCTAATGAAGTCAATGTTGGTAGTGCAATTGTCTTAGGTGAGCAAATACTGATACGCCAAGGACAATGGCAAGGGATCACCATAGACAGCAACACTTGGCCGTTAATTAGTCAGTCACTTAGTGGTACTCAAACAGTAGAGAAAATTAGCAGTGAGCAAAAATCAGTAGCGGACAATGATAGCAATAATGACGGACCAAACAGTTTCTCATTAAATGCTTATTCAATATTACCTGAAACCATCGCTAAACTGACCATCAATGCGATGCCAGAAGAGCTGCCTTTGGCGTTATTAGCCGCTACATATAATCATGAAAAAGCGGGTAAGTTCAATTTACTACAGGGTGACTTCAAAGTTAAAGAACAGCGCTCACCCGTGCTAAAAAGTTGGTTTTTGGCCGCAGGTATTGCCATGTTCGCTTTATTGCTTAATGTCGGTATTAAAGGTGCCGAATTAATGCAGCTTCATAGTCAACAGGCTGAAATTGAACAGCAAATCATTAGTACCTATAAAAAGGTTTTTCCAAAAACTAAGCGAGTCCGAGTCTCAACTATTCGCTCCCAACTTAAGCAGAAACTCAAAGAAGTAGGAGGGGCTAGTGGAGAAAGTGGCTTTTTAGCTATCTTAACTCAAGTGCAACCAGCGTTAGCTTTAGTGCCTGAAATAAAACCCCAAACGTTGAAGTTTGATGGTAAGCGCAACGAGATCCGTATGCAGGCAATTGCCAGTGATTATCAGTATTTTGATAAGTTAAAAATCGCTCTTGAAGAGAGTAATCTGACGGTATCTATGGGCGCGCAAAATAATCAAGGTGATCAAATTTCTGGCTCATTCAGCATAACCAGTAATGATGATAATCAGCAATCAACAAACACAAGTAAGGGGCGATAATGAAAACGTGGTGGCAACAATTAAAAAGCTCTGAGCAACGACTCGTTGCTATGATGAGCTTTGTTGTAGTGCTGTTTTTATTTTACAGCGCAGTGTGGCAACCATTGGTTACTAATACTGATAAAACTCAACAAAAAATCATGCGCCAACAAGCGCTTTATACCTGGGTGCAAGAAAATACCCTGCGCTATCAACAGTCACAAAAAAGAGTGGCATCATCAGCCAGCAATGCCAGCCTTTCTAGTATTGTTAACAGCAGTGCCGGTCGTAATAATATTTCGATAGCTCGCTTGCAACCTCAAGGTGAAGACTTACAAGTATGGATTGATGAAGTCCCCTTTACACAGTTACTTAGTTGGCTTGAATTTTTAGCCAATAATGAAGGTTTATTAGTGAAAAGTATTGATTTAAGTAAAGCCGATCGCAACGGCGTTGTTAGAGTTCGTCGCTTACAATTAGGAAAAGGTTAATGAAAAAGTGGTTTGCTTACGGAGCAATGTTCTTTAGTTTATATTTGATTTTTTTAATTGCAACTATGCCTGCAGCTTGGGTGGTTAGCTTTATTAATTTACCAAAAAACAGCCAAGTATCTCAACTTTCTGGCACAGTGTGGCAAAGTTATGCAAAACAAGTCCGCATTGATAATGTCGACATTAACAATGTCAGTAGTGAGTTAAGTTTCCTCTCATTATTGATGCTTGACCCGACAATTAAGTTAACTTTTGGCGGTGCCTTAGTCAGTGGACCAGAAGGTAGGTTGACAGCAAGCCAATTGCTTAAGCAGATAAAAATTACTAATCTTGATATCACAGTAGCTGCACAACAAATTACGGAAAAGCTTAATCTAGCTATCCCGATGCAAGCCCACAACCTTATTGAACTCAGTGTTGATGAATTTATACTCGGCAAGCCTGTATGTCAGCAAATGAAGGGCTTAATAAAATGGAACAAGGCAGCTATCACCGCATTATCAGAAAAAGCAAATTTAGGTACGTTATCTGCTGAGTTGGCTTGTGAAAAAGGGGCGCTTGCGTTTATCATTGCCCCTGAAAACGATCTTGGACTCACGTTTACCGCTTATCTGCATAATACCAATAGAGCTTCTGGAAATGGTTATTTAAAGCCAGGTGCGAATTTCCCTGAAAAATTAAAGCCACTGCTGTCCTTTATTGGCAAAGCTGATAACCAAGGGCGCTATCGATTGAATTTTTAAGCCATTTAATACGGTGATTAATCGTTACTTAGGCTAAACCTATTTCATCCTGGCTTTACGTCAGGATGAATAATAGCCATTACTTAATGGGATATTTCTTTATTTCATCAATTAATGTTCTAAAGTCTGATGTAGATGGGTAATCGTTAACAATATGTGGTGTTTTCTGACTATCTGGGTTTTCAACCGCTAATAAATGTTCAAAACCATAGCGTTGAGCCGATGCTAAAATATTGATACTATCATCAACAAACAAGGTGTTCTCTAGGCTAAAACCTTGTTTCTCTTGAAGACGTTGCCATAATAATTGTGATTCTTTGGTAACACCAAATTCATGCGTAGAATATAAAATATCAAAATATTTATCGAGTTGCGTGCGTTCAATCTTAAGCAACAAGCTATCTGGGTGAGCATTAGTAACCAGTATTATTTCTCGTCCACTCTCTCGTAGTGCCACCATAAAATCATGAGCATCATGGCGTAAGCTAATTAAGTGTTGTACTTCACGTTTTAATGCTTGAATCGGTAATTGGGTTTGTTCAGCCCAGTAGTCTAAACAGTACCAGTCAATGGTCCCAGCAACTCTTTCATAGTGGCTTGCTAAGTTTTCTTTTGCTTGCTCAAGTGAAATCTTTGCATGCTCACTGTAACGTAGTGGTAAATGATGGAGCCAGAAATGGTTGTCAAAATGTAAATCTAAAATCGTTCCATCCATATCTAAAAGTACGGTAGAAATTTTCGACCAATTAAGCATATTTTTTTTCCTAAGAGCGATTAATTATTAATTATATCTAAAGTTAACGTGCTATTCTAAAACTATATTATTAATATTTTACTCTTAGGTTTAGCTACCATGAGCAATAGTTTAACACTTCCCAAAGTCACTCAACGTAAGCAAGTTGCCAAGAGTCGCTTGTTTGCTATAGAACAAGTAGATCTCACCTTCAGTAACGGCGTAGAGCGAGAATATGAACGCATGCAAGGCTACGGTCGAGGCGCTGTATTAATTGTACCTATGTTAGACGATGAAACGTTTTTATTAGTACGCGAGTATTGTGCTGGCACCCATACATATGAGCTTGGCTTCCCGAAAGGACTTATTGATGAAGGCGAAAGTGCAGAGCATGCTGCTAATCGTGAGTTAAAAGAAGAAGTCGGCTATGGGGCGAATAAATTCACCCATGTGCATCGAGTCGCAACAGCACCGGCTTTTTTCTCTGCCTCAATGGAAATATTTCTTGCTGAAAGTTTATATGCAGAAAAACTCCCCGGTGATGAACCTGAAGAGCTAGAAGTTGTCTCATGGAAACTTGCCGACTATCAATCATTACTTGCCCAACCTGACTTTAATGAAGCAAGAAGCATAGCTGCTCTAATGCTGGTAAAAGATTTAGTTAAGAATATTTTAAAATAACACTCAAAAGAAAAAGTAAGTGAAGATTAATGAACAATGAAACGTTACTCGCCATCGCGATAGAAAGTGCAAAAAAAGCAGGCCTAGAAGTTACTAAGCATTACAAGTCGGGCAATTACACGTCAGAAATTAAAGAAGATAATAGCCCCGTTACTAGTGCTGACTATGCGGCTAACGATGTATTGATGCAAGAGCTGTCACGCTTGGCACCTGGCATTCCTATTATTTCTGAAGAAGTTGGTGCATTAGCGCTTAATCAAAGAAAAAATTGGTCACGATATTGGCTACTCGACCCTATTGATGGGACAGGTGAGTTTATTAAAGGCAGTGGTGATTTCGCTGTTAATGTCGCTTTGGTGGAAAATGGCTGGCCAAGTATTGGTGTTATTCACGCACCAGATCACCAACTCACCTACTATGGACAAAATAAGCTTGGCGCTTTTAAAGAAAGCCATACCGGTAGCCAGCAAATTCATGTCGCTAAATATGATGGCAAACGAAAAATCAAAGTGGCGGTAAGCCGCCGACAAGAGCTCAGCCTAATGGGGCAATACCTTAACAACGAAAACTTTGCTTTTGAATATGTGGCATTAGGCAGTTGCTCACTTAAAAATTGTCTAATTGCTGAAGGTGGTGCAGATTGTTACTTACGTATTGGTCCTACAGGTGAGTGGGATACAGGAGCGAGCCATTGTATTATCGAACAAGCGGGAGGCTCAATAATTGATAGTGAGTTTTTACCGTTAACTTATAATCAACGGGAAGGATTAATGAATCCTGACTTTATGACTTTAGGTGCGAGTAATATTCCGTGGCAAAGTATTGTGACCCCTCATCGAGCGCGACGCTCTTAATTTTTATTTTATTTTCAAAGGACCTATTATGCGTATTATATCTACTTTTATTTTAAGCCTTTCACTCCTGCTTACTGCACCAGCCTATAGTGCTTGGCAGTTGGACTCTAAAAATTCATCGTTAACTTTTGTGTCGATTAAAAAAGGCACTGTGGCTGAAAGTCATAGCTTTAAAGAATTTACGGGTGTTATCAACAATAGCGGCCTGGCAAATGTGACCATTGACCTAAGCAGTGTTGACACCAATATTGCGATACGTGATCAAAGAATGGCGGAGTTTCTCTTTGAAACAGCTACTTTTGCACAAGCGAGCTTTAGTGCGCAACTTAATCGTGCAGATATTGATGCGATAACTATCGGTTCAAGTCAGAAAATGTCACTTACGGGTAGCCTGAATTTACATGGTCACCAGCAAGAACTTACATTGAATGTTATGGTGGCTAAGCTATCAGCAAATCATATGCTAGTGAGCACCTTAAAGCCGGCTATTATTAAAGCGGAAGACTTTGCTTTAGTGGCAGGCATTAATAAATTAAAATCATTAGCAAATCTACCAAGCATTGCTTATGCCGTGCCGGTTAGTTTTGTATTAGCTTTCACTCAATAACAAATGAGAAACGAACATCCATAGGGTGTTCGTTGTTATAAAATAACTATTGCGTTTGTTCTTGTTCTTGCTCGTTTTGTTGTTGTTCAAACTGATCAATGGGTAAAATATTTACCGTATCATGAAGCTCTGAATAAACTAAAAACGCACTCCCATCAGCAAGTTGTATTTTTACTTGCGCCACTTTTTCGGACAAAGACACATCGTCCGCACCATACTCGGTACCTTCACGTAAAACAAACTCTCGAATAATACCTGTTAACGTATCGGGTTGTAGATCTTTGTAGGGGATTATCATAGGTAGCTCTCTAAAAAATTTGGAACACGATGTTCTAGCCAAAACTTTGGTCTTAAGGGATTATTACCATTGATAAAGCCAACATGCCCCCCTTTTTTACTGACCTCAAAACATATGTTACTGGGAATACTGCTAATATCACGGGTATTTTCATCACATAAGAAAGGGTCGTCATTTGAATGAATAATTAAGCAGGGTTGTTTAATTTTATCCAAAATAAAACGTCCACTCGCCTGATGATAATAATCTTCAGCGCTCTCAAAACCGTTAATAGGGGCTGTTACCAGTTGATCGAATTGCCAAATGGTCTTAATTTCATCGAGCTTATGGGCCAGTCTTTGCGATAGCGGAGCAGAGAGTAGATTACTGTCCATTTTATCCTTAATACTGTCTTTGAGCATGCCCACTAGATATTTCTGATATATACGCGAAAAGCCTTTGTTAATCCGCTTGCTACAACTGGCCAAATGTAAAGGGGCACAAATGATTGCAGCGGCTTGATAAGGATTATTAGGTTCTTTTGCTAAATAACGCGCTAGTACATTACCTCCTAAAGAAAAGCCAATAATTGTCATTGGAAGCTGTGGATATTTTTTCTTTAAAAATTGTGTTAAATAACTAATATCATCAGTATCGCCACTATGATACGAACGTGCTTTTCTATTGACTCGTCCACTACAGCCCCTAAAATGCATCAGCACTCCGATCCACTGTTTCTCTTTAATAGCCGATAACATTCCTTTAGCATAATGACTGTTAACTGAACCTTCTAAACCATGAAGAACAACCACTAAAGGACGAGTTTCATTAGGTTTAGGTTTATCGGTCCATGCTAAATCAATAAAGTCGCCATCAGGTAACTCCACTGTTTCATTGCAAGTTTCTAGCTGTTTTCTAGATCTTAAAAATTTTGCAATAATAGTTTGGCAATGAGGATTGTGTAGCCACCAAGCTGGAGTGAATTGACTTTGAGTAAACATTTAAAGTTATAGTGGTCTGTTGTGGTTTATCAGTTTTATTATTGTATGTGAATTGAAAATAAATAGATATTTTTAGGCTAAAAAAAAGCTTACAAGGCTAAACGCCATCATAAACTTGTTGTCTTATATTCGTTGATTAATGAGTATACCTTTTCATCATTTTCTTCACGTGATTTGTTTTGACGTTCAATTACATTGAGCGTAGAGGATGATTGATTAATAGATAAGTTAATAAGCACACCTCAGTATTTAAGATTAATTGTGCAGATAATGCATGACAATCAACATAGACAAGTGCTGTTAGTATAACAAAAAACAATTATCCTTCGTTATTCAGATGAAAGTTGAGCTAAACCTTCTAAAATAGGGCAGTCAGGGTTATCGTCACCATCACATTTATCAGCTAGTTTTTGTAATATTGTTCTCATTTGCTCTAGCTCCAATATTTTTTCATTTATCTCCTGCAAATGACTCAGCGCTAGTTGCTTCACGTGTCGACTTTCTCTATCAGTATCGAGCCAGAACTTGAGCAGTGACTGAATCTCAATCATGGAAAAGCCTAAGTTTCTCGAACGACGGATGAATCCCAATTGTTGTATGTGTGCTTGGTTATAAAGTCGATAACCTGCATCTGTGCGACTCGTTTTTTTTAATACGCCAATTTCTTCATAGTATCGGATCATTTTGGCCGACACCCCTGTTAAGTTAGAGGCTTTACCTATGGTGACAAGTTTCGCCATTTTATCTCTCCTTAAGAGTCCAACGTTGCAATAACAATGCGTTACTGACGACAAATAAGCTACTAAATGCCATCGCAGCTCCGGCAATAATAGGGTCAAGATACCCAAAGGCTGCTAGTGGAATTCCCACAGCATTAAAGATAAATGCCCAAAACAGGTTTTGCTGTATTTTACGATAAGTTAGCCTTGCAATGATCAATGCCGTGGGTACTAGGCTTGGTTTACTGCGCATTAACGTGAAAGAAGCTGCGCTAACGGCAACATCAGTACCAGACGCCATTGCCATACCTAAATCTGCTTGGGCTAGCGCTGGCGCATCATTAATGCCATCACCAACCATAGCAACCTGATAACCTTGCTCTTGATATTGCAGAATATATTTTGCTTTATCTGCAGGCAACACCTCAGCTTTAAAATCGTCTAACTGTAATTCTGTCGCTACCGATGTTGCACTCGCTTGATTGTCACCAGTAAGCATAGCTACCTTTATACCTTGTTGTTGCAATAACTTCACAGCCTGCAGCGCATCAGACTTCAATTTATCACTAAAACAAAACAGCCCAAGTAATGTTATCTTATCTTGCTGCTGACTAGCCAACCAAGAAACAGAGGCACCTGGTATTTTTATTTGTTCGGTTGGCAGTGTTACCCCTAACTCTTGCATCCAATGACTACTGCCCATCAAGACTAAATTGTCACCAATGTTGCCTTTGACACCATAACCCGCGACAACTTGAAATTCCGCGACAGGTATTGGTTGTGTTTCGCTGGCTAATGCTTTTTCAACCACAGCTTTGCCTAATGGGTGCTCACTATTTATTTGTAAGGAATAGGCCAGCTGCAATACTGCTTCTTCACTACCACTGATGACCCTCATCTCATTTACAACAGGTTTGCCTTGGGTCAAGGTGCCTGTTTTATCAAATACCACTAAATTTATTTCTTTTGCCTGCTCTAACGCCACTGCATCTTTAACCAATACGCCTAATCTGGCAGCGGTTCCTGTACCTGCCATTATGGCTGCTGGAGTTGCTAAACCAAGTGCACATGGACAGGCAATCACTAAAACGGCTACCGCATTGAGAATGCCATTGGTCCAGTCATCAAATACTAAACCCAACACCAATAAGGTGGTAAGTGCGACCAATAACACCACAGGAATGAAGATACTACTGACTTTATCTACTATTGCTTGTACGGGAGCTTTTGCACCTTGGGCTTGCTCTACTAATTCAATGATTTTAGATAAAGTAGATTCGCTACCAACATTCGTGGCACGGATCTCCAAAATACCGTCCAAATTAAGTGAGCCACCCGTGACAACGTCACCTTCTTTTTTACTTAACGGAATTGATTCACCACTAATTAACGCCTCATCCAGATGACTCTGGCCCTGCAAAATTTCACCGTCAACAGGGATGCTTTCGCCCGGTATTACTTTAACTTTTTCACCGGATTTTACTGATGAAGCGGCCACTTTTTGCCATTTACCTAAGCGCTGCACTGTTGCCTCAACAGGTTTCAAATTTTCCAATGCTCTAAGTGCATCAGTTGTTCGGCGTTTTGCTTTGTGTTCTAAATATTTACCCAGCAGAACCAAGGTTATTACTGCGCTACTACTTTCAAAATACAAGTGCGGCATGCCATGAGCGCTATTAAAGCTCCACCACAAATACAAAGATAGTCCGTAGGCTGCACTGGTACCTATGGAGACAAGAAGATCCATGTTGCCCATGCCAGCTTTTAATGCTCCCCAGCCTGCACGATAAAAGCGAGCGCCAAAATAGAACTGTACTGGCGTAGCTAATAGCCATTGCCAAACTGGCGGTAACATCCACTGTTGGGAAAACAACATGCCTAACATGGGTAACACCAGTGGCAAGGTAAGTAGGCCTGCTCCCAATACGGGCCACCATGCTTTAGTATAAAAAGGCTGATGTTGGCTGGGCTTTTCTATCACGCTGTCATTGTTCAACGGGATAAAAAGGTAACCGGCTTGTGTCACGGCTTGGGCTAGTTGTTCATCCGTTACAAAGGATAAAGTTTTTACTTGTACGTGCTCGGTGGCTAAATTGACCGATGCATCGACCACACCGGTTACTTTTAACAATGCCTGTTCGACCCGCGTCACACAAGAGGAGCAACTCATCTTTCCAATACCAAATTGCTTTACCTTTACGGGCACTTGATAACCAGCCTTAATAACAGCGGTAATTAATTCACTATGACTGGCAGTGCCTTGAATAGTAGCCGTATCTGTAGCTAGGTTAACGGTAACATCTGTCACGCCAACCACTTTGTGTAAGGCCTTTTCAACACGACCGACACATGAAGCACAGGTCATACCGTCAATTATAAATTGTGTAGTTGTATTCATAAGCTTCTCATCTTAATTGAATTGTAGAACTAAGTTGAGGTTAAAGCTTACCACGGTAGTAGGGTCAACTGTTTTAGTATAAAAAGTGTTATAAGTAACAATTTATAATTTAACGGTGAACACCGTATTTTAAGGAGGAGTACAACAATCTTAATGACTGCTTTTTTAGATCAGCGATACCTGAGGTTAAATCTTTAATGTCTATATTCGTATCAAACAGTAAAATATACGCCTGCAAAATTTTAGGTTGCTAAAGACTCCTCTTTGGCAGCTATTGCCCTTAGGGTTATATTGTAGAAATTAACTACTTCAACGTTTAATTAAATTTTTTGAAAGATATTTTCGGTGCTTAAACGTAATAATTGCAGTTGCTGACTTTATTTAACGGTTTCCACCTTAATTAAGAAGGTTGCAACTTTAATCAACTTCTACAGGTTTTTACCTAATTATTTTCATTGATGTTTTTAAGAAAATAATAAACATAGAAAGCACCAATACCTAAAAGAATTGCTAATCCGCCAAAAGAATAAAGTACAACGGGATCATTAATAATCATATCGAAAAAGTTCATAATAGACTCCATAAAAATAATTGAGTTATAACAAAAATGGCTATAACGTAATGTTATAGCCATTTTAAATCGTGGGTTACTTTATGGTTGTGATATAGATCAATGAACCTTAAATTTATCCCTTAGATTATTGTCTTATTTTTTAGAGCTAAGGTTTTATTGTTTAGCTTTTAATGCTTCTTGTTCGATAATTTGTTGATAAAGTCGGTCAGCCTTTTCCCTTGCTTGAGCTATTTCTACATTGCTGAGTTTTAAGGAGTCCATATCGCGACTTTTTCCTGCATTTTGATAACCATTACTTGCGGAAATAATATTCCATATAAAAGACATCTCTACACTTTTCTCAACACCCAATCCTTCAAAATACATTAGTGCTAAATTAAACTGGGCTAGGGCGTAGTTTTGCTTTGCCGCAGTTTCATACCAACGTGCGGCTTTTGGATAGTCTTTATATGTACCCGTGCCATTGAAATACATAACACCAAGATTAAATTGTGCGGCAACGGAGTCTCTTATCGCTGCTCTTTCCATCAGTGCAAAAGCGGTTTTTAAATCTTTTTTAACGATGACTCCGTCAGAATACATCAGTGACAAACTAAATAGTGCGTCGGGGTGATTTTGTGAAGCGGCTAAGGACATTAATTCCAACGCTTTTTTGGGATCTTTTGTAACGCCGTAACCATTTAAATAAATAAGCGCCATTTGATACTGCGCAGGAGAATACTCCTGAGCAACTAAGGGTTCAAATTCATTTATAGCCGCTTTAAAAGCACCACGGTTTAATTCATAAATGCCTTGGTCAAGATCACCTTGATAAGCAAAGCTCGAAACACTGCTTACTATAGATAGACAAAAAAGGGCGAATATTGTTTTTTTCATAACGTTCTCATTATTTTAATCGTATGATTATTAAGTGTAGCAAGTAATATAATTTAATGGTTAATTTTTACAGTGAAGCTTGCAACATAATTTCTTCAATTTGTTCTTCTAATTCGAGCCAATACATTTCATTTTCTTCAACATCTGCTTTGAGCTTAGCTTGTTGCTTAATGAGTACGGCTAAGCGTGCTTTATGTTCACTTTGATATATCTCACTTTCGGCTAATACTCCTTCAACTTCAGCTAATTCAGTTTGCAGCAGTTGCACTTTCTTCTCGTATTTATCGGCTTGTTTACGCAGTGGAGATGCTTTTTTACGTAATTCAGCTTGGTCTTTGCGTAATTGTTTTTTATCTACAACCTCAAGAGACTTTGCGGGTTTAGTATTTTTCAGTGTTTGTTTTTTGTCTTCGTTAAGCCATTGTTGATAGTCATCAATATCACCAGAGAACTCGCTAACTTGACCATTGGCAACTAAGAAAAACTCATCAACACATGACTCTAATAAAAAGCGATCATGGGCAATCAAAATAATAGCCCCTTCAAAGTCTTGTAAAGCAAAGACAAGTGCTTGACGCATTTCTAAATCAAGATGGTTAGTGGGCTCATCGAGGAGAAGTAATTGCGGCTTTTCATTAACAATTAACGCCAATACCAGACGTGCTTTTTCTCCACCTGACATGGTACTTACCGGAGAGAGTGCTTGGTCGCCAGTAAAACCAAAGCTACCTAAAAAATTGCGCGCTTGTAGCTCTGTAGTCTCAGGTTTAGCACGAACAATATGATCAATCGCACTACTTGGCATATGTAATTGTTCAAGCTGATGTTGAGAGAAGTAACCAACAGTTAAGTCTTGGGCGCAATAACGCTCGCCTTTAATTAAGGCAATATCGCCGGCTAATGACTTTATTAATGTCGACTTACCCGCACCATTTCGTCCTAAAAGACCGATTCTACTACCGGGTACCAGTGTGAGACCGACATCACGTAAAATAATGGTTTCTGGATTATAGCCACAGGTTGTCTCTTTTAACGCTAATAACGGATAAGGCAATGTTTCCGGTGTTTTGAAACTGAAGGTAAATTGGCTATCAACATGTGCGGGTGCTAAGTCAGGTAATTTTTGTAAACGCTTTAAACGACTCTGTGCTTGTTTTGCTTTACTGGCTTTTGCTCTAAAGCGATCGACGAATGAGGTTAAGTGAGCAACTTCTTTTTGCTGTTTTTGAAATTGAGCATCTTGTTGTGCTAAATGTTCCGCGCGCTGACGCTCAAAGGCGCTATAATTACCCGAATATAATTTTGCTTGTTGATGTTCAATATGAAGAATTTGTTCAATAACGTCATCGAGAAAATCACGATCATGTGAAATAAGCACTAAAGTACCGGTAAAGCGTTTTAACCAACGCTGTAACCAAATTACCGCATCTAAATCTAGATGGTTAGTGGGTTCATCGAGTAAAAGTAAATCTGCGCGGCTAATTAACGCTTGAGCCAAGTTAAGACGCATGCGCCAACCACCAGAAAAATCCTTTACGGCATCACCTAGTTGTTCTTGTAAAAAACCTAAACCATGCAATAACTCGCTGGCACGGGCGGGTAAACTGTAGCCATTTATGGCGTCAATATGGTTGAGAATTAACGCTTCTTGGTTGCCATCATCATTTAATCGAGCTTTCTCAAGTTGTTGCTCAAGTTGACGAAACTCTTTATCTCCGTCCATCACATAATCTAAGGCTGATTGTTCGAGGGCGGGAGTTTCTTGTTTTACTGTCGCGACATCCCAGCCTGAAGGCATATTTACATCGCCCCTGTCGGGCTGTAACTCACCTAATAAGGCCGCAAATAAAGAAGATTTTCCACAGCCATTAGCGCCAACTAAGCCGACTTTGTGATTAGGATGAATAGTAAAGCTTGATGATTTTATGAGGTTTTTAGCGCCTCTATCTAAGCTTAAATCGGTGGCTATGATCATTGTGTATTATTACTCATTTTAATTCAGGCCGCTATTGTCCTTTTCCTATCGACAAGATTCAAGGTAAAATAATACAACTCGATTTTATTTGGATTGAAACACATGAAAAAAAGATTTATTGCTGGCGCTATTTGCCCGAAATGTAATGCTATGGACACAATGGGATTAACAAAAGAAAATAATGTTGAAAAAGTTACTTGTGTTAGCTGTGGGCATCAAATGTCACAGCCAGAAGAGCATGTTGTTAAAGAAATCCGTCCGCAAGAGCAAGTGATCGGTATTTTTAAGCAAGAATAAATCGTTATTTTACCAAGCTGAAATATTTCAGCTTGGTATTTATTTGAATGAAAGCTCAGGTTAAAAATTAATAATGTGGTGGTGGCGGTTCGATATCTTGCGACTGATTTTGACCCGGATTATTATCTTGAACACGACTTGCGATTAACTTTAGCTGTGCCCTAATGTCTGAAATTTCTAATTGATGAACAGCAAGTTCATTATTCAACTGTTCAATAACATCGTCTTGAAAGGCATTACGAGATTGTAGCGCTTCAACATTTTCTTGTAATTCGATGATTTTTTTTTGTATTTCTGTTGTCATAATTTGGGGTACCTAACGCGACTTTCTTTGCCAAAGCTCAGCGTATCCTGATGAACTTTCGGTGATTATTTGGTTCTTTCCTCGAAAGGCGACACTATACACTACCGCGCCTGCAGCACGTATACTTTCTTTTGGCGTAACTCGCCAGCTGTCAAGCCGCTCTCCGGTTAGTATGCTCCATAGGCTAACTTTTCGAGTTGGGGCTCCTGTTAATAGTTGAGTACCATCATCAGAAAACCTTACTGAGCTAAATATTTCGTGACGGTTATAGTATTGAAGTTGGCTAATGCGTTTACCTGTTTTTAAATCCCATATGTTTGAAGATTTTTTACTGTCGGCAGTAAAAGCAAACCGACCTTTAGGGTCTAAAGCGACCATAGTAACGCGACTGGGATGATTAAATCGGTAAATAACCTGCCCACTCTCTGTATCCCATACATAAGCGACGTAATCATTGCCTCCTGAAATGGCGATACGGCCATTGGGGAGCATATCAACCGCATTAATTTTTTCTGTATGACCTAAGAATTCTAAGCGACGGCCATTGCTCATGGTAATGTGAACAACGGTGCCATTACTTTTACCGAGTAAAATAAAGTCACCATTATTAGACAAGGCAATATCACGAATCGTTGACTCACGTACTTTCCAATAACCTTCTGATTGCCCTGTTGCTATATTCCACAACGAAAACGCTTCTCGATTTGCGGTCAATGCATGGCTATTATTATTGGATATATCGGCTAACAGCACTAAATTATCGCTACTATCTTGCTGTTGTGACCAGCTGTATTTTAATGCATTCTCTTCTATGTCCCATAAACTTAAGCCATGATAAATAGAAGAGACAACACTGTATTTGCCATCATTAGAAATATTAGCTGCATAAGCACCATCTGTAGCATGCTGCCAACGCTGTACAGGCTTGTCCTCTGCAGGCTGGCAAGCACTGTTCAATAAGGAAAATAGACAGATGAAAAGCAGTGTTAGCTTGTTATTACACTTAATCACAATATTAATACTTTTTTCTTAGTTAATTTATCGTTAGTATAAGCCGCATTGTCTAACAATACATAATATTTAATCAATGGCTTAGGGGGACTTCCTCCAACTGAGTACTAGGTTACGTTAACGGAGAAAAAATGAAATTATTTAAGCCAACTATGTTAGCTATTGCACTTGTGTCAGTGTTTGGCTGTCAAGAAAGTGTAAAACCAACCGAAACAGCGCCTGTTTTAGAAACTGAAATGCAAAAACAAGCGTACAGTTTAGGTGCTTCAATTGGCATGTACATGCAAAAGAATCTTGATCAACATGAGAAGTTGGGTGTTCCACTTGACCAAGCATTAATTACTCGTGGTTTCATGGACAGTCTTGCTGGCAAATCAATCATTGAGAAAGAAGAAATCCAAGCTCTATTAATGAGCCTTGATGAGCAAATGAAAGCAAAGCAACTAGCAGCAGCAGACGCTGAATCTGAAGCGGCAATTGCTGAAGGCATGAAATTCTTAGAAGAAAATGCCAAGAAAGAAGGTGTACAAGTTACTGAATCAGGTATTCAATACCTTGTTGTAACTGAAGGTGAAGGTGATAAACCTAGCGCTACTGATACAGTAACGGTTCACTATAAAGGTACTTTCTTAAACGGTGAAACTTTTGATAGTTCATATGAACGCAATGAACCAGCAGTATTCCCTTTAAATCGTGTTATTAGCGGTTGGACAGAAGGCGTACAGTTAATGTCAGTGGGCTCAAAGTACACTTTTACTATTCCATCTGATTTAGCTTACGGAAAAAATGGCAACCCGCCACGTATTCCTGGTAACTCAGTATTACAGTTTGAAATTGAATTATTAGACATTCAAAAATCAGCTGAACCAGAAGAAATCACTCAGTAATATTATTACTTTAGTGTTAAAGGAGCCAATTGTGTAAGCAATTGGCTTTTTAATTCATTTTAGAAACTCAAAATATAAACACTCATTTTTCACTCGCCATAAATACCTTACTCACTTTCAAATATATAAGCATTATATGGCTAGTCTTTCGTCGACATATTCAGCTATAGCTAAACTAGAAGTTAAGCCGGGTGAGTCAATACCAAACAGATTCACTAATCCTTTCACGCCATGCACTTTTTCACTTTGAATGACAAAATCTTTAAAACCATCATTCGGACCTTCTAATTTCGGACGAATACCCGAATAAGCAGGCTGTAATCTTTCGCTATCTAATGAAGGGTAATAGCGTTGAATCGCGGCAACAAATTTAGCTTTTAGAAGCGGAGAGACTTCATAATCAATATCATCTATGTACTGTGTGTCGGGACCAAACTTTAATTGTCCGCCAATATCTAATGAGGCGTGAATACCTAAACCATGCGCTTCGGGTAAGGGATAAATGAGTTGTGTAAAAGGACTTCTCCCTTGGTATGAAAAATAATGGCCTCGACAATAATAAAGCGTTGGAATATGTGACTTTTTTAAATCACTAATATTTTCGGCAACTTTAGTACTGTGTAATCCCCCTGAATTAATTAAATAATCACAATGCAGCTGCATTATTTCATCTTGACTATTTAAAGTAACAACAAAGCCATCATTATTGTTATCTGCCTTTATAAAGGTGGTTTTTCCAACAAACTGACCATTATTATGCTCAATTTCTGCCAGTAAAGCCTGCATATAACGATGACTATCAATAATGCCTGTTGAAGGGGAAAGTAAGGCAGCGGTGGCATGTAATGCTGGATTTGACTTCTTAAGCTCGTCTGCCGTTAACCAGACGAGATCATTAACATCATTAAGTGCTGCTTGTTTTATGGTTTTCGCTAAACATTGCTCTTCTTCCTCGCCGTGGGCAACCAGTAATTTTCCTAGGCGTTGATGAGGAATGCCTCGATCTTTACAATATTGATAAAGCTTCTCTTTTCCTTGCACGCATAGCTTAGCCTTTAAACTGTGCTGAGGATAATAAATGCCGGCATGAATAACTTCACTATTACGACTACTGGTTTCTTCACCAAAGCCAGCATTTTTATCAATAATGAGCACGTTATTGAGCTTATTGCTAAGTCTTGCCGCAATGGCTAAACCCACAACACCAGCGCCAATAATTATTGCGTCTACTTTTTCCATCATTTTATCTATTCTTTTAGCTTGAATTAAGTGTGGTCGCCCCTTATCTAAATTTCAAGAAAAAGAATGTCTTAAAATTTAGATAAGAGTGTGGGTAAAGGTTCAAAGAACTGACTTATTCTATTTTGGAATAAAAAAGCCTTTTCTATTCTTTTTATTATATGCAAAGTCAGTCTATTATTATTTTACTAAATTTAAATGGGCGAATTGACATTATGTTGCCAAACCAACAGAACTTACAAAAAACTATGCTAGATGCTGACCAACTTTCATCATTACAAAACGCTATTGGCAGTTACTCTCAGTTGCAGCTTGCATGGGCAAGTGGTTACTTAGCGGCTAAATCTGAAGGAGCATCGTTAAGCGTTAGCCCTACAGCTTCAGCTGTTGCAGCTCCTGCGCCTGTATTAACCATTTTATTTGGTTCTCAAACCGGAAATGCTAAAGGTGTTGCTAAAGCGTTAGCCGCACAAGCACAAGCAGAAGGTCTTACCGTCGACTTAAAAAGCATGAGTGACTTTAAGCCAAAAAGCATTAAAAATCTGACTCACCTATTAATTGTCGCCAGTACTAATGGCGAAGGTGAAGCACCCGATGATGCGATTGCTTTACATGAATATTTAGGCTCGAAAAAAGCGCCAAAGCTCGATGATTTACGCTATAGCGTTTTAGCCTTGGGCGACACTAGCTATGAGTTCTTTTGTCAAACGGGCAAAGACTTTGATGATTACTTAAGTAAGCTTGGTGCAAAACAGATTACCGCACGCGTTGACTGTGACGTTGATTACGAAGCTGAAGTAAAAGCATGGTCAGAGACTATTGTTAAAGATGTAAAAGCCTTGTTGGGTAATGAGATTGATAGCCATAATGTTGTGGTAATGCCAACACTTGGCGCGTCTAGCGAATATACTAAACAGGCGCCTTATGCTGCTGAGTTAAGTTTAAGCCAAAAGATCACCGGTCGTGATTCAGCAAAAGATGTTCGTCATATTGAAATCGATTTAGCCGATTCAGGTATCACCTATCAAGCCGGTGACGCTTTAGGTGTGTGGTTTGAAAATGACACCGAGTTAGTCGCCGAACTTATTGCAATACTTGGTTTGTCAGGTAATGAAAATATTGATGTTGGCGGTGAACGTTTATTACTGGAACAAGCATTAATTTCAACATTAGAAATTACTCAAACAGCGCCTAATTTTATTAGCTTTTGGGCGGATAAATCACAAGATAAAGCTTTGCTTACTTTGAGTGAAGATAAAAATGCTGCGCGTGAATATGCGGGTAACCATCAAATTATTGATGTAGTTAAAGCAGCTCCGGCGAAAGTAACAGCACAAGACTTTGTTGATGCGCTTAGAAAGATTACTCCACGTTTATATTCTATAGCCTCGAGCCAAGCTGAGGTTGAAGAAGAAGTACACTTAACGGTGGGCTTAGTTGAATACAGCGAAAATGATCAGTTAAGAAGTGGCGGTGCCTCAAGCTTTTTAGGTAAACGCTTAGCAGAAGGCGGCACAGTTAAGGTTTTCATTGAACACAACGATAACTTTCGCTTACCTGAAAATGGCGATACGCCTGTGATCATGATTGGCCCAGGTACTGGTATTGCTCCTTTTAGAGCCTTTATGCAAGAACGTGAAGCAAGCGAAGCAAGTGGTGATAACTGGCTGTTTTTTGGTGATCAAACCTTCACTCAAGATTTTTTATACCAAGTGGAATGGCAAGGCTATTTAAAATCAGGCTTGTTAACGCACCTTGATTTAGCCTTTTCTCGTGATCAAGCGGCAAAAATATATGTGCAAGACCGTTTACGTGAAAAAGCCAGTGAGATTTTTGCTTGGTTAGAACGTGGCGCACATTTATATATTTGTGGTGACATGAGCCGTATGGCAAAAGATGTTGAGCTTGCCTTGGTGGATATTATTGCTGAGCATGGCAAGTTGAGTACAGAACAAGCACAAGATTATTTAAAAGAATTGCGTAACGCCAAGCGTTTCCAAAAGGATGTTTACTAATGACTACAACAAATAAAGAAATCGTATTAACAGGTCCCGGACCGTTAATTGTAGAAGGTAAACAGGCTGATAACGAACGCTTAAAAGCAGATAGTAATTTTTTACGAGGGACAATTGTTGATGACTTAAAAGACCAAGTCACCGGTGGTTTCACTGCAGATAATTATCATATTATCAGAACTCATGGTATGTATCAGCAAGATGACCGTGATATTAGAACTGAGCGTAGTAAACAAAAATTAGAACCATTGCATAATGTTATGTTACGAGCTCGTATGCCTGGCGGTATCATTAAACCAGAGCAGTGGTTGGCTATTGACAAATTTGCTCAAGAGAGCACTTCATATGGCAGTATTCGCTTAACTACACGTCAAACATTTCAATTTCATGGCGTGTTAAAGCCCAATATTAAATTAATGCACCAAACATTAAATAGTATTGGTATCGACTCAATTGCGACTGCTGGCGATGTTAACCGTAATGTTTTGTGTACTTCTAACCCTATTGAATCAGAACTTCATCAAGAAGCTTATGAATGGGCTATTAAAATTAGTGAACATTTACTGCCTAAAACACGTGCTTATGCAGAGATCTGGCTAGATGGCGAAAAGCTTGAAGGCCCTGAAGGTAAAGAGACACAAGAGCCTATTTTAGGCAGCAACTACTTACCACGAAAATTTAAAACGACTGTTGTTATTCCGCCACAAAATGATATTGACGTTCACGCTAATGATCTCAACTTTATCGCTATTGCTAAAGATGGAAAATTAGTTGGTTTTAACGTACTTGTTGGTGGTGGTTTAGCGATGACTCATGGCGATAAGTCAACGTATCCTCGCAAGGCTGACGATTTTGGCTATGTGTCTTTAGCACATACCTTAGATGTTGCGACCGCTGTTGTAACAACACAACGCGACTGGGGAAACCGAGTTAATCGTAAAAATGCTAAAACTAAGTACACACTTGACCGAGTGGGTGTAGAAACCTTTAAATCGGAAGTTGAGAAACGTGCCGGTATTACTTTTGAAACCTCTCGTCCATACGAGTTCACTGAACGTGGCGATCGTATTGGTTGGGTTGAAGGTTTTGACGGTAAGCACCATTTAGCCTTATTTATTGAAAATGGTCGCTTATTAGATAGCCCGGGTAAACCCCTTAAGTCAGGTGTTGCTGAATTAGCGAAAATACACAAAGGTGATTTTCGTATGACTGCTAACCAAAACTTAATTGTCGCGGGTGTAGCAACTGAAGATAAAGCACAAATTGAAAAAATTGCCCGTGAATATGGCTTAATGAACGACACGGTTTCAAAGCAACGTAAAGATTCTATGGCTTGTGTAGCATTTCCTACCTGTCCATTAGCTATGGCTGAAGCAGAACGCTATTTACCGGGTTTTGTTACCGACGTAGAAGGCATTTTAGCCAAACATGATATGAGTGATGAAAGTATTATTTTACGTGTAACTGGTTGTCCAAATGGCTGTGGTCGTGCGATGTTGGCAGAAATTGGTTTAGTTGGTAAAGGTCCAGGTAAATACAATATGCATTTAGGCGGCAACTTGGCAGGAACGCGAGTACCTAAAATGTATAAAGAAAACTTAAGCGAACAAGATATTCTTGATGAAATGGATATGCTAGTGGCTCGCTGGTCATCGGAAAGAAACAGCAATGAAGCGTTTGGTGATTTTACTATTCGTACCGGCATTATTGCAGAAGTGAAAAATAGTAAGCGAGATTTTCATGACTAAACCTATTATTAATAGTGCTGATATCGCTGCGGCAAAAGCACCGATTAATAACCGTTTTCCTGCGTCTTTACCTAAGCCTTGGCTTAACCAGTGGAACGAGCTATTAGAGCAGCAAACCGCGACTGAACGAGTTGAATGGTCGATGGAAAATTTACCATCGCAGTTCGTTTTGTCTTCTAGCTTTGGCATTCAATCTGCGGTTATGTTGCATATGTTGACGCAAGTCGATGCGAATATCCCGGTGATTGTTACCGACACTGGGCACTTGTTTCCTGAAACTTATCAGTTTATTGAACAGCTCAACGAACGTTTGAAATTGAATTTACACGTTTATAGCGCGACAGAAAGTGCGGCATGGCAACAAGCAAAATATGGCGAAGAATGGGCAAAAGATGAAACATCACTCAAAGCTTATAATCGCCGTAATAAAGTTGAGCCGTTAGAACGTGGTTTACATGAGCTCAATGCAGCAACATGGTTTTCTGGCGTGCGTCGTCAGCAATCAGAACATCGTGAAGGCTTGTCTGTAGTCAGCATTTTACGCGGGCGTTTTAAAGTACATCCTATTATTGATTGGAGTAATAAGGATATACATGAATACCTAACTAAGCATAACTTGCCCTATCATCCTCTATGGGACCAAGGCTATGTATCGGTTGGCGACACACACAGTACACGGCCATTAACGTTAGGTATGAATGAAAGTGATACCCGCTTTTCTGGCATGGCCAGAGAATGTGGTCTACATACTGACGGTGACGGTATTTAAATAACGCCCAACTTAACATTTACTATTAAGGACAAACATCTTAGATGCTTGTCCTTTTTTATGTTGGGTACTTTTTGTCGGGAAAAAAACTGCATTTCAGTATCTGTATAGGGATCTTGAAGTTTAGTGACACGATCTGGTCGATAGTGACAGGGCTTGATGTGCACTCTTGTCGTCATGCTGAACTTGTTTCAGTATCTGTATTTTGGGGGTAAGTACAGATCCTGAAACAAGTTCAGGATGACGGGTTACAGCAGAATTAAGGGTTATAGCAGGATAACGTTGCTGGTAGCAGTATGAATAGGCTTGTATCTTTATTGAGAGCTTGAAGTTTAGTGACGCGATCTTGTCGATAGTGACAGGGTCTGATGTGCACTCTTGTCGTCATGCTGAACTTGTTTCAGTATCTGTATTTTGGGGGTAAGTAAAGATCCTGAAACAAGTTCAGGATGACGGGAGGTATAGCAGAATGAAGGCTTATAGCAGGATGGCGTTGCTGGTAGCAGTATGAAGAGGCTTGCATCTTTATTGAGAGCTTGAAGTTTAGTGACACGATCTAGTCGATAGTGGTAGGGCTTGATGCCCACTCTTGTCGTCATGCTGAACTTGTTTCAGTATCTGTATTTTTTTGGGGGGAAGTACAGATCCTGAAACAAGTTCAGGATGACGGGGTTGGTAGCAGGATGACTGGTTATAGCAGGATGGCGTTGCTGGTAGCAGTATGAATAGGCTTATAGCAGAATGAAGGGTTACAGCAGAATGAAGGCTTATAGCAGGATGGCGTTGCTGGTAGCAGTATGAATAGGCTTGTATCTTTATTGGGATCTTGAAGTTTAGTGACACGATCTGGTCGATAGTGACAGGGCTTGATGTGAACTCTTGTCGTCATGCTGAACTTGTTTCAGTATCTGTATTTGGGGAGGAAGTACAGATACTGAAACAAGTTCAGGATGACGGGGTTGGCAGCAGGATGACGGGGTAGGCAGCAGGATGACGGGATTGGCAGTTATATGACGTTGCTTATAGCAGGATGACGGGGCTGTAGCAGTCAGAGGGGCTTGTATCAGTATCTATATTGGTGGCTCTCAAACCACCAATTCTTATCCTTATCCCTCTGTAATTGAAAAATTTTCGCTTAATGCACTTTTTAAATGCTGTAAATAAACATCATCAATATTATCGCTGATTAGACGTGCTAGCTCGCTGCCTATTGGCGTAAATTTATAAAACTTCAGTACACAAGATGATTTTTTTGCGGTAAGCGTTAATGGCTTACCGTTAAAGTTAAAATGGAACGACTCTGACTTGTTCATTGGGCTAGATTCTGTCTCTTGAATAAAGACCAGGTGATTATCGGCTAGAATTAATAAATCAGCATAGCTCAATGAAAATTGGTTGAAGGGTATATTCTGTTCTCTATTTTTATTAAAAAAGTTTAGTAAGCCGGGTGTCTGATAGGCTCCTGAAATAATACGTATATTTCTTTTTGTTTGTTCTGTCACCGCTAAACTACAGGCCTTTGCTAACAATTTCGCTTCCGTGATACTCATGGCACGAAAAACCTTGAGGGTTTTAGTGGAAAATGAACCGGGTTGTGATATTTCCCCTGCTAGTATTTTTGCCCACAAATTTTGCATGGTGGTATTACTGACATCTTCGGCGAGTTCGGTAAAGGTACTAAACCAATCAGCATCTGCTTTATGGGTAAACTCGGTAGCAGAGCAGTAATTTACTGACTTTTTTATAATAGCTTCAAGATTCTCTTGTTTTCGTAATGCGGCAATCCGTGCTCTTTTTTGGGTTCTTTCTTCTAATGGCATCTGTTTTTCTGAAGAAATTAAGCCACCATCAAGTACAAAGTTTTTAGCCAAGGCAAGCAGTTGCATTTGGGAAGAAACACCGGCATTTTTTTTATTGCCGCTATTTTTAGCCGTAGATTCTGTTGTTTTTATTACTTCAGTGTTAACCGGTTCCTCAGCAATAACCAGCGGTGCAGTTGAGGGTTCGTTGATGTCTTTCATAAAAATTACCGTAACTAATATATTATTTTCATTACTATTTTTTCTAAGCATACGCTGGAAAATTAAAATCAGCAATATTCTCTTTATTCATCTAAACTTAACATAAATTAAGGAAGCAATTGAAATTATGAATATAATTGTAATTCTAGGTTGAATATTATTTAACTGACTCTTATTATGTAGTTTATTGGAAACATGATTCATAATAAAATTTGATGTGATAAAAAAACCTTAATCAGTAGTATTTTTCTGGTTAAATGAGGACGATATGCAGGCTTCTGAAAATAATAATGACGACTTTTTATTTATTGATGATAGTGATGAAGATGAAATTCTAAATGATGGCAGTGCTGAAACGTGGAAGGTTCTGATTGTTGATGACGATCCCGAAATTCACTCTGTTACTCAGTTAGCACTCTCAGATCTCGTCGTCTTAGGTAAAAATCTAGAGTATATACATGCTTACTCTGGGCGTGACGCATGTCTGCTTATTGAAGAGCACGAGGACATCGTTTTGGTATTACTCGATGTTGTTATGGAAACGGATGATGCGGGCTTAAATGTTGTAAAACATATTCGAGAAACTTTATCTCGTCAAGATATACGTATTGTTTTGAGAACCGGTCAACCAGGCTATGCTCCTGAAGAAAGTGTTATCAAAGATTATGATATCAATGACTATAAAACCAAAACAGAGTTAACTCGTCGCAAGTTAGTGACTACCGTTTATGCCGCTATTCGTTCATATCAACAAATTCATTCGGTTAATCAAAACCGCTTGGGCCTCGAAAAAATAATTAGTGCTACTGCTGACTTACTTGAACTGCACAGTATTCATGAATATGCAGAAGGTGTGTTGTCGCAATTAATTAAGTTGAGTAAGAGCCATTGCAGTGTTTTTTGTGCGCGTGGGCAAGGTATTATTGAGGGTTCTGACGATTTAAGCTTACATATCTTAGGTCAAATCGGTCATGACGCCGAACTGATTAATCAAAAAATTTCCTGCTTCGACAGAGATTCAGCACAAGATCGCATGAGTAGCTGTTTCACTCAAAAACAAAATAATTATGGTAGTGACTTTGCGGTATTGTATTTAGCAAGCGGTGGTTATCGCGCGGTTATTTACCTTGAAGTTGAGCAAGAGTTAACTGATATTCAAATACAGTTAATCGAAGTGTTTTTAGCCAATGTCGCCATCGGTTATGAAAATGTTCACCTTTTTCAAAAACTACGTAATGCTGCCTATCGTGATTGGCTGACTGAGCTGCCAAATCGTTTAGAGTTTGTTAATTTACTCGACAAGTTTAGTCAATCAGAAGAACCCAATCTTGTTGCCGCTTTAATAGATATAAATCACTTTAGTGATATTAATGATGGCTTAGGACAAGATTTAGGTAATAAGCTGTTGCTCGCTGTTACAGAGCGCATGAAAGAATTAGGAAAACATTGTCAGTTTGCTCGAATGGGTGCCGATGTTTTTGGTGTTATTGGTCCGGCTGAAAGTGTAAACCCTGATAAATTAATGTCATTATTTCATCGTTCGTTTACCGCGGGAGAACAACTATTACCTGTCACGGCATGTTTTGGGCTGTGCTCAAAAAGTAGTGCCGGTTCGCAAGGGGTAAAGGTTCTTAATCAAATAAATATCGCCTTGAATTTAGCCAAGAAAAGTAATCACGAAAATTTTGTTTATTACAAAAAAGAAATGGAAGATGAAACACTTTGGCGTTTAGGTATGATCAGGCAATTACGTACTGATTTTGCAGATAATCGTTTAGAGCTTTGGTATCAGCCTCAGCTTAGCTTAATTACCGGCAAGGTTATTGGCGCTGAAGCATTATTGCGCTGGCGAACCGCCGAAGGAAAATTTATTTCACCGGCTGTGTTTATTCCTTTAGCAGAATATTCAGGGTTGATTGTAGAAATTGGTGATTGGGTTATTAACCAAGCCTGTAAACAAATAAAAGTATTAGAGCAACAGAAATTTGATCATGTTGGTATCTCTGTTAATGTTTCTATCCCACAATTTAAACGTGATAACTTCGTTGACAGTATCATTCAAGCGACGATTAATCATGATGTTAAACCAAGTAAGCTCGAATTAGAGATCACTGAAAATATTTTAATGGATGAACCACAAGTTGTTATTGATGCATTAGTTAAGTTGAAAGCTGAAGGTATCAGCATTGCGCTTGATGACTTTGGTACGGGCTATTCATCAATGAGCTATTTACAACAACTACCGCTTGACCGTTTAAAGGTCGACCGTTCATTTATTACGGGTATTGCAGAGCCAGGGCAGTCATTGATTGCAGATACGATTATTAACCTCGGTAAGCAAATGAACTTAAAAGTTATTGCTGAAGGTATCGAAGAGGAAGAACAACAAGCGCATTTAATCGCTCAAGGGTGTGACGAAGTACAAGGTTTCTTTTATGCTAAACCTATGCCTGCTGATGAGTTTTTAACCTTCTTACGTAACAATAAGTAATAAATACTGATTGTTGCTAGCTTGAATAAATTAAAGCCGAGATATAATGTCTCGGCTTTTTTATCGGCTAATATAGTTAAGATGTTTCTTGGTATCTAAACTCGACGCCTTCCCTTGGTTGGCATGGAATAAAGTGCGATAAAATCAAAGAACAACAAGCAAAGCCAGCACCAATATAAAAGACCCATGACGGGTTATAAATCCACACTAAACCAAGCAACGCCGGAATAACCACAGCGGCAATGTGATTAATTGAAAAACTAACGCCAGCACTTGATGCTAAATCTTCAGGCTTGGCTATTTTTTGAAAGTAGGTTTTAATCGCAATAGCTAAAGCAAAAAATAAATGATCTATCACATATAAGCTTGCTGCGATCGTCGAGTTTTCGACAAAGCCATAGGCAATAAAGATAGTAATTAAACCGATATATTCAAATTTAAGCACCCGACGTTCACCAATAATGCCAATCAATTTGCCTATTTTTGCTGCGAATAACCAATTAAAAACATAGTTTATTAAGAATAATGCACTGATATCAGCAACGCTATAACCAAATTTTTCTACCATTAAAAAACCCGCGAATACGGTAAATATTTGGCGGCGCGCACCACTAAAGAAAGTCAAAGCGTAGAACAACCAATAACGTTTACGTAGTATCAGGCTTTTTTCTTGTTCGACCTTAACGGGAAACTCTTTAAAAGAAAGTGCCAAACAAATAGTGAGTACTAGGCCGAGTGCACCAAATAAGGCATAAGTACTTTGATAAGACCACGAGAACTTTTCCATCATCAACCAAATACTGCTAAAAGCGAGTAGTGATGCCGCTGATTTTACCGATAATAGACGCCCTAAAAAATGGGCTGTTTTATCTTTATCAATCCATTGCATGGTTAACGATTGGTTCACGGTTTCAAAATAATGAAAGCCAATAGACATGATAACAGTGGTCAGATACAAACCTAAAACAGAAGGAAAAAATCCGGTCATTATTACCCCAATAGCGGTAACGGCTAATGAAATAATGGCTAATTTTTGTTCTTTAATAAACAGTAGTACATAAATAACGGTAAAGGCTAGAAATCCAGGTATTTCACGGAGACTTTGTAAAATGCCAATTTCTTTACCGGTAAAACTGGCTTTTTCGATAACAAAATTATTGAGTAAAACCATCCAAACGCTAAATATTAGCGGCATAATAAATGCCATGGCGAGCAATAAATTCTCTGGTTTGTTGAAGCGTTCTTTAATTGACATTATTTTCCAATATTTGAGGCTGTAAATGCAGTCTTAATTGAAACAAATTATTACAGTTCAGCAGTATGTGATTAAAATTTAAAGCTATATATTGTTACGCGGGCTATTTTACCTTTATTTGTTAGATAAAAGTAATGGCATCAACAGGGATTAATTTTTATGGAGCGTAATAAGTGATCAAAATCGATAACATCAGTCGAATTTATGGTGAAGGTGAAACTCAAGTCATAGCTTTAAATAATGTTTCTTTAACCATTGAAAACAATGAATTCGTTGCGATAATGGGCACTTCGGGCTCAGGAAAATCAACCTTAATGAGTATCTTAGGTTGTCTCGATACACCGACTTCTGGTGAATACTTATTATCTGGTGAGTCAATAAAAAATATTGATGACGAAAGCCTTTCTAAGATCCGCAATCGTAAAATAGGTTTTATCTTTCAAACCTTTCATTTACTACCTCGTTTAACTGCCCTTGATAATGTTATTTTACCACTACGTTACAGTAATGCCGATCAAGAAGACGCCAAAAAACGTGGTATGGAAATGCTTGATAAAGTAGGTTTATCTTCACGTTGGCACCATAAACCCTTTGAAATGTCTGGTGGGCAACGTCAACGTGTTGCTATTGCTCGGGCGCTAGTAAATCGTCCAGAAGTGATTTTTGCAGATGAACCGACCGGTAACTTAGATTCTAAAACCTCTTATGAAATTATGGATTTACTCTGTGAGTTACATAATCAAGGACAAACTATTGTTATGGTGACTCACGAAGAAGATATTGCTGCGTATGCTGACAGAATGATCCGCATGAAAGACGGTAATATCATTGAGGACCGATTATGTATCAAAAACTAATATTATCAATCGCTATACTTGCTGTTAGCGGCTTCTCCTTAGCCGAAGGTCAAACTCCCTTGATTTTATCCGGTCAAATTAAAGCCAGCGACAATCAAACGTTTTACTCACCTAAAACAGATAGTTGGAATGTTCAAGTGCAATGGTTGCTACCAGAAGGTGATATAGCTGAAGAAGGCGATCTAGTTGTCGTCTTTGACAGTGGCTCAATTCAAAGTCAAATAGAACAAGAAAAAGTAAGCTTGATCGCCGCGAATGAAGAGTTATTTCGTTTGACTAGTAGCGCTAAGCAATCACTTTTAGAAGCGACTTACGGACAAAAGAGAACGGCTTTATTGCTTGATAAAGCACGAATTGATGCCGGTATTGCTGTTGTTCATTTAAGTGAATATGATTATCAGAAAAACCAACTTCAGCTTGAAAAATCGGTTGTTGCTAATGCGAAATCACTCGAAAATTTAAAGCAAGTCAAGGTCGCTAATCAGGTTGCCGTGACTAAGCAAAAAATTACGATTGTAAAGCATCAGGATAAATTGCAATACAATGAATACAAACTCAAGCAGATGAGTGGCTATGCTGAGCGAAGTGGTCCGGTACTTTATGGGCTCCATCCTTGGAGTGGTGAAAAAGTATTTGTCGGTATGACGGCGCAACCTTCTTGGGAAATTGCAAAAATTCCTTCGGTAAATGGCTTATATATTGAAGCTTGGGTGCATGAAGTTGACTATAAAAATATGCGTGTGGATAGCGTTGTCGATTTTAAGCTAGATGCTTTTCCACAATATAATCTTGTGGCTACATTAACCGAAATATCGAGCCAACCCGAAGAACGTAAAGAATGGGGCAACGATGTTTATTATCGC
Source organism: Colwellia sp. BRX10-1 (assembly GCF_014077545.1). Taxonomy (NCBI): domain Bacteria; kingdom Pseudomonadati; phylum Pseudomonadota; class Gammaproteobacteria; order Alteromonadales; family Colwelliaceae; genus Colwellia; species Colwellia sp. BRX10-1. The sequence goes on along the minus strand of NZ_JACGWC010000001.1, from coordinate 498,833 downwards.
GCTGTGTTTTCTTTTACGCTTGATGAAGCCTTAACGTTATTACCGGGCATGAGCGCTCAATTAGAATTTACAGGAGTAAGCCCAAGTGAATAAATATTTTGCAATCATGTTGTTAGTATTGCTTTGTGCTTGTGAAAAAGCACCTAGCGAAACCGTAAAGTTAGAACAAGTGCGTCTAATTGTTACCGCGAGTGGAGAATTAGAGTCAAAACAAACGGCAATGATAGCACCACCGTCAGTTTCTGGTATGTGGCAGTATCAAATTAAGCAGCTAACACCGGAGAATACCCGTGTAAAAAAAGGCGAAGTGATCGTTGCCTTTGACAGTAAAAAGGTGGTGGATAGGTTGGTTGATAAACAAGCTGACTTAGACCGGGCGCAAAAAGAATTAGAAAATAAGAAAATTAAGGAAGAAGAATCAGAGCAAGAACTTATTCTCAGTATTGCTGAAAAGCAAATGGAATATGAAAAAGCGGAGCGTAAAGCCGATATTATTGATAACAGTCGCGCTGAAAATGATCGTAAAAAGTCTGTGATTGATTTTACTATTGCCGAAAATGATTTGTTTCTTGCGAAAGAGCGACTGACTTTTCATAAAAACAATAAAGCACTTAATTTAAAGTTAGCTAAAGGAAAAGTAAACCGTTTAACCGCAGAGGTAAATGATTTTAAAAGTGACATTGAGCGTTTGAAAGTTAAAGCACCGATTGATGGTATGGTTATCTACCGAGCTAATTGGCAAGGAGAAAAACCAGCGGTGGGTGAGAGTATTCAATTTGGCCAACCGGTTGTTGAACTTGCTGTTATTGAACAGATGCAATTAAAAGCACAAATTGCTGAACCTGACAGTGGTAAAATCAAACTTAATCAAAAAGTTAAAATTATGATTGATGGTACTCAAGAAATTGTTTTACAAGGTAGTATTGTTGAACTAGGACGTGTTTTTCGTGATAAGTCATCACAAGATAAACGCCGTGTTTTCGATGCAATCATTGCTTTTGAACAACCTAAAGATACGGTGATACGTCCAGGCATGACTGCGCGTATTGAGGTTGTTACCGCCATGATTGATAACGCGTTAACTTTGCCATCGCAGGCGGTTAAGTTAGAAAATGGCCAAGGGAGTGTTCGAATCACCGGTCTTTTTTCGGATCATGAAGAAACCATTGAGGTTGCTCATATAGTCGGAGATAAAGTGGTCATTAAAAGTGGCCTATCACAAGGAGATATAGTGGCTTTATGAAATATTCACAACAATCAATAATGAAAAAATCTTTTATCGTTAGTTTATTATCTATTGCAATAACCGCTTGTTCTGGGCAAGAAAACGCTCCCTTGTTATATGAGGTGACCAAACAAGACTTTATCGTTAATGTCCCGGCAAAAGGCGAACTGTTTGCAGCAAAAGCCACGGTAATAAATGCGCCAATGAGTCGACAAGGACCACAAAACATTTCATGGTTAGCACCAGAATTTTCACACGTTAAAAAAGGTGATGTTATTGCCCGCTTTGACGGTGAAGCGATGGAAATTCAAAGTAAAGATAGACAAAGTGAATTGTCGATCACCGAACAAGAAATTATTGAAAAAACTGGCATGCTTACTCAAGCACTTAACTCAATTAACAAAGATATTGGCGTGGTAGGTCAAGAGAAAAATTTTGCAGAAAATTTTTCAATCAATGATGATCAAATACGTTCGAAATTAGACATCCTTGATTCATTACAAAACACCCAGTACTTAGGGTCTAAAGAAGAATATCTTTATTGGAAAAATGATAGTTTTAGTAGCAGTTCAGCGGGAGATATGGGCTTGCTGGAAATGAAGCAAGCGCAAAGCAAAAGTAAATTAAAACAGTTAAGTGAAGGCCTAGCAAAACTTGAAGTTAAAGCACCGCACGATGGCTTACTTGCTTATAAAGCTAATTGGCGTGGAGAAAAACCACGTGAAGGCCAGTCATTATGGCCGGGGCAAAAAATTGCCGAGTTACCTGATATCAGTAACATGAAAGTTAAGTTATTCGTTTTAGAAAGTGAGGCGGTAAATTTAGCCGTAGATAAATCGGTAATCTTCTTTTTAAATGCTTATGCGGATAAACCGTTTAAAGGAAAAGTTGAGACAGTTGCCCCGTTTCCTACCTCGATAAAGCGTGGTGATCCACAAAAATATTTTGAAGTTATTGTTATTTTAGCCGAGCAAAATAGTGAGCTATTTGTACCCGGAAGAAAGTTAGAAGCTAATATTGAAATTATCGCCACCCGCCAAAAAATTATTATTCCGTTGCAAAGTGTTTTTGTCGAAGCAAAGCAGACGTTTGTCTACTTGTATAAAAATGGCGACTACACTTCATTACCCGTTACCTTAGGGCAGGCGAGTTTAAGCCATGTTGAAGTTTTATCAGGGCTTAAAGTAGGTCAGAAAATAGCATTAACCGACAAGGAGCATAGTTAATGAAATATTTAGCGATTTTTTTGGATACTTTTTCCGAGCTTGCTCAACATAAGTTACGCACGTTGTTAACTTTACTCGGCATGATTTTTGGCGTTGGTGCGGTTATCGCGATGCTTAATATTGGTGAAGGTGCGGAAGCTGAAGCGATGAAAATGATCGACTCGATGGGCTTACATAATTTAATCATCGAAGGGAAAGTTTTTGAAGAAAAAGAACTACAAGAACAACGTAAACACTCTCCGGGTTTAAGTATCAGAGACGGTGAGATTAGTGCGCGTTCATTACCTTTTGTTACTGCCTTTAGCGCGCAAAAACTTATCGATACTTACAGTATTTTCAGTGGTGAAGGGAAAAGTGATGGTGAAGCAACAGGGGTGAGTGCTAGCTTTTTTGCATTGTCTAAATTCCATGTAGCACAAGGGCGTTTACTCAACGACAGTGACGATAAAAACTTTTCTCAGGTGGCACTGCTGGGTTCATCAACCGCAAAACAGCTTTTTCCAAAAGGCAATGCCATCGGTCAAAATATTAAAATTAATCACCTCTGGTTTAAGGTGGTTGGCGTATTACAAGCGCCATTTTTAAAGAAACAAGAGTTTCAAGGCATAAAGCTCGGTGGTGACCAACGTCAGGTGTTTATTCCATTAAAAACCGCAATACATAAATTTGCTAGTAAAAAGCTAGCGAGTGAAGTCACCAGTATTAAACTTAAGCTTGATGAGAGTGTTGATCCTATTAGTGCAGCGCAAGCCGTGAGTCATTTGCTTAATCGTCGTCATAATGAAGTCGATGATTATAACTTAGTTATTCCTGCCGCATTATTGGCCCAGCAAAAACAAACACAGCAAATATTTAATATTGTCATGTCATGTGTTGCCGGTATTTCTTTATTAGTGGGCGGAATTGGTATTATGAATATAATGCTTGCTACTGTATTAGAGCGCACCAAAGAAATTGGCTTGTTGCGTGCGGTTGGTGCAACACAAAAAGATATTCGCTTACAGTTTATTGCTGAGAGTTTTACTATTTCAATTATGGGTGGCATCTTGGGGGTGTTTTTTGGGATTATGCTCTCAGAGCTTATCGCACTTTATTCTGAATGGGCGGTGTCATGGTCAACAAGTGCCATTATTTTGTCTTTTAGTATTTGTGCTTTAGTCGGTTTAACCTTTGGTGTTTATCCAGCCATTAAAGCGTCCAAACTTGACCCTATTGATGCCTTACAAAGTGACTAGTTAAGATAACCTATTCCCCCGCTATTATAGCTTAAAGCGTCATTAGTATTTGATGACGCTTTGCTCTTTATTTTTATCTGAAGATTATCGCCGCTTTTTAGTCGAGAGTGCTAAGCGGCGAATGTTAAATTTATTTTATCGATTTATTTATCTAGCACGGGCTTTTAGGATTAAGTTTAGTCTCTTGTGTCTATCGTCTTTTAGGCCCTATTAATCGGCTTATACCGCGAGCCATTCTTTCTGTCTTAGTTAAAAAACCATAGATTAATACACCTAATTAAAACGCCTGTTTAAAAAATTTGCATTTATTTTTCTTTCAAGGCACACTCAATCGTCTATTATTATAAAAACTGATCAGTTAAATTATCATTTAATTGAGTTCAGACCCTATTTTTATCCCACTAAACGAGGAAACTAGGCATGTTATTTCAAGGTCAAAACCTTTCTGCCGAATTACTGAATGACGGCATTGTTGAATTTAAATTCGATGCACAAGGCTCAGTGAATAAGTTTGATCAGCAAACTTTTAAAGAATATATCGAAGTGGTTGCTGCTATTAACAATTGTGCAGATGCTAAAGGCGTACTTGTAACGTCTGGAAAATCTAACTTTATTGTTGGTGCAGACATCACTGAATTTTTAACAATGTTCAAACTTCCTGAAGCGGAACTTATCCCTTGGATCAAAGGCGGCTCAGACGTTTTTGATTCATTTGAAGACATTAAGCTACCAACAATTGTTGCACTTAATGGTTTTGCTTTAGGTGGCGGTTGTGAAATGAGCTTAGCTTGTGACTACCGTATTGCTGATACAACATGTTCGATAGGTTTACCTGAAGTTAAATTAGGCCTGATTCCTGGTTTCGGTGGCACAGTGCGCTTACCAAGAATTATTGGCGCTGATAATGCTGTTGAGTGGATGTCTACGGGTAAAGCGTTTAAGCCTGAACAAGCAATGGCTGTTGGTTTACTTGACGCGGTCGTTGCGCCAGAGCATTTACGCGAAGCCGCTATTAACATGCTTAAACAAGCAATGTCTGGTAAGTTAAATTGGCAAGCTAAACGTCAACAGAAACTTGAAGCGTTAAAGCTTAGCCCTGTTGAATCAATTATGACCTTTAATACCTGTAAAGGTATGATTGCCGCTAAAGCCGGTAAACATTACCCTGCACCTATGATGATGGTAAAAACTATCGAAGCTGCTGCTTTACTCGGTAGAACAGAAGCCATGCTTATTGAGAATACAAACTTTGCTAAGCTTGCTAAAACTGATGCGGCTACGGCGCAAATTGGTTTGTTTATGGCAGATCAAGTCGTTAAAGGCAAAGCAAAAAAAGCCGCTAAAATGGCGACTAAACAAGTGAATAAAGCCGCTGTGTTAGGCGCGGGTATTATGGGCGGTGGTATTGCTTATCAGTCTGCTTATAAAGGCACGCCAATCATTATGAAAGACATTAATGATGCAGCACTTGATTTAGGCTTAAATACTGCTGCTGGCATTTTAACCAAGCAAGTTGAACGCGGTCGTATGAATATTAAGACTATGGCTGGCGTGTTAAATAACATCACACCAACCCTTAGCTACGATAGTGTTAAAGATGTTGATATCGTGGTTGAAGCGGTAGTCGAAAACCCTAAAGTAAAAGGTATGGTCCTTGCTGAAGTAGAAAGCTTTCTTTCTGAAGATGCCATTTTAACCTCTAACACCTCAACGATTTCTATCGATTTGTTAGCGCAAAGTGTAAAACGTCCAGAAAACTTCTGTGGTATGCATTTCTTTAACCCGGTAAACAAAATGCCATTGGTTGAAGTTATTCGTGGTAAAGCAACGTCTGAAGAAACCGTTGCGGCTGTTGTTGCTTACGCGGCTAAAATGGGTAAATCACCGATTGTTGTTAACGATTGTCCTGGCTTTTATATTAACCGTGTTTTATTCCCATACTTTGCTGGCTTTAGCCAATTAATGCTTGAAGGTGTTGATTTTGCTGCTGTTGATAAAATCATGGAAAAACAATTTGGTTGGCCAATGGGCCCAGCATACTTACTTGATGTGGTGGGTGTTGATACCGCTGATCATTGTACGGGTGTTATGTCATCTGGCTTCCCAACGCGTATGGCAAAAATTGATAATGACCCAGTAAGCACTCTATACAGTAATAAACGTCTTGGTCAGAAAAATGGCAAAGGCTTTTATGATTACGGTCAAGACAAGCGTGGTCGTCCAACAAAAGTAGCTTCAGCTGATGCTTACGCATTGTTTGAAAGTACCTGTGCAGACAAAAAAGAATTTAGTAGTGAAGACATTATTGCTCGCTTAATGATCCCTATGGTCAATGAAGTGGTGCGTTGTTTAGAAGAAGGTGTTGTTGATACTGCCGCTGAAGCTGATATGGGCTTAATTTACGGTATTGGTTTTCCACCGTTTAGAGGTGGTGCAATTCGTTATTTAGAAACGTTAGGTTTAACTAACTTTATTGCCATGGCTGATAAGTATGCGCATTTAGGTGAAATTTATCAGGTAACTGATGGATTACGCGAAATGGCTAAATCAGGTAAATCTTATTTCAACACCGACGTAAAAACAGCATAAGCTAAGGAGAAGAACATGAAAGAAGTAGTCATTGTAGATTGTATTCGTACACCAATGGGACGCTCTAGAGCTGGCGTTTTTCGTAACGTTCGTGCTGAAGGTTTATCAGCGCATTTAATGCAGCAACTATTAGTGCGTAACCCTAATTTAGATCCTTCATTAATTGAAGACATTATCTGGGGCAACGTTAAGCAAACTAAAGAGCAAGGTTTTAACATTGCGCGTAATGCACAGTTGTTAACTGACATTCCAAAAACAGTTGGCGCGGTAACAGTTAACCGTTTATGTGGTTCATCAATGCAAGCTTTGCATGATGCAACAACTAACATCATGTGTGGCCAAGGTGATGTATTCATCGTTGGTGGTGTTGAGCACATGGGACATGTTCCTATGATGTATGATGTAGACTTTGATCCGGCCTTGAGTAAGTACATTTCTCGTGCGGCTGGCAATATGGGTTTAACCGCTGAGTTACTCGGTAAGCAGTTCGGTATTACCCGTGAACAACAAGACGCTTTTGCGGCACGTTCACACAGAAAAGCTTATGAAGCACAACTTGCTGGTCGTTGGGACAATGAAATTGTTGCCACTCAAGGACATGATGCAATGGGCGCGTTAACCTTAGTTGAACATGATGAAGTTATTCGTCCTGAAACAACGATTGAAACGCTTGCCGGTTTACGCCCAGTGTTTGATCCAGTTAACGGTACAGTAACAGCCGGTACTTCTTCAGCTTTGTCTGATGGTGCATCAGCAATGTTAGTGATGTCAGCTGATCGTGCAAAAGAGCTTGGTTTAACCCCTCGTGCGCGTATTCGTGGTATGGCAGTTGCAGGTTGTGATCCGTCTACTATGGGCTTTGGTCCTGTTCCAGCAACGAAAAAAGCATTGAAACGTGCAGGTTTATCTTTAGCTGATATCGAACTAGCTGAATTTAACGAAGCCTTTGCGGCGCAAGCCTTATCGTGTGTTAAATCTCTAGGCTTAGAAGACCGTGCTGAAGATATGATTAACTTAAACGGTGGCGCTATCGCCTTAGGTCATCCATTAGGGTGTTCTGGCTCGCGTATCACGGGTACTTTATTGAACCTAATGGAAGGTCAAGATGTCAGCATAGGTTTAGCGACTATGTGTATCGGTTTAGGACAAGGTATTGCAACGGTAATTGAACGCGTTTAATTGTAAAATTTAACGGCATATTATCAAGATAAAAAAAACTCACTTCGGTGAGTTTTTTTATCGCTGTTTTGAAGAGGATCTCGACAAAATCGTACTTTATCTGTGCTGGTTACTCAGTGCATAAATTAATTGATTATAAAGGTAATATACAGAAAATGATGGGGGACGATTGCTTACAATATTAACGAATTAACGGGACCATACTTGGTCAGAAACGATTAAAGTTGAGTTAGATATCTCAACGTATAGTCGTTGTTATCGGTTTTATGATGATCAACCCATTAAAATTATGCCTTTAGCTAAGGTATTAGCATATAAAAATTATCAGATAAATCAACAGAATATACTCAGGTTTATTCGAGCAAGAATAGGCTATTTAAAAATACCCTTTCAGGAAAAGACATAAGCTCGGTGACTGCTAATGTAGAACATTAACCGTTAGGTATTTTGAAGCTGATAGTAAGCGACGGTACATTCAAATAATGGGTCAACATGAAGATATGTTTTAAGATATGACATACCTATTTTTTTCATTACACCTATTGAAGCTAGATTATTTTCGTCGGCAATAGCGCTAAATTTATCGTATTCAGGGTTCACGGCTAAAGCATTTTTAATATGTTGAGCCGCTTCACTGGCAAAACCTTTGCCCCATGATGTTTGAAAAAATCGCCAACCGAGCTCTAGGTTATTAAACTCAGGTAAGGCAGAGAAAAAATTCATCGGCCGCACAAGCACCCAGCCAATATATTGATCAGTTTCAGTGATATTAACTTGCCACAATCCCCAACCTTTAGTTGGACTTAGGTATTTTTGCATACGAGGCAATAACACATTTGTAATGGTCTCGCGAGACGACGGATTACCATCACTGATAAAACGCATCACTTCTGGGTCTTGGTCAAGTTGATACAATAACTCTGCATCGTCAGCAGACATTAATTTGTAGCTTAGTCGTGCAGAGTTATTGATTTTCATTTTTAAGCTAATGAATCTTGGAGAGGTGGAACAACTTGTTTTTTACGACTCAATACGCCGTCTAACCATACTTTACCGTCAACAAGTGGTTTGCCATAAGCTTTTTCTGTTAAATCAGCATTGTCGCTAATAACTAACATTTCAGAGCCTTCTTTCATAATGTCTGTCAGTAATAATAAAACCGTGTGTCGGCTACCTTCGGCTTTTAATTTTGCAATGTCAGCAAATAATTCAAGCTTCATATCATCAAAGATGGCGAGGTCAAGTACTTCCAACTGACCGATACCTACTAAGTTGCCATGCATGTTAAAGTCTTTAAAATCACGTAAGACTAGGTCACGTATAGGTGTACCTAATACGGCAGATTTTACTTCAAACATCTCCATACCCAAGGCTTTTGCGTCGCTAATGCCTGCAATTTCAGCTAATGCTTCAACACATTTTATATCAGCAGTGGTACAGGTGGGTGATTTAAAAATAACCGTATCAGACAAAATAGCGCACATCATTGCACCAGCAATATTTTTTGGAATTTCTACATCATAGAAATCGTACATCATTTTAATGATGGTATTGGTACAGCCAACAGGACGAACCCAAATTTCTAATGGGGTAGAGGTAGTAATATCGCCTAATTTATGATGATCAATAATACCTAATATTGTTGCTTCATCGATATCATCGGGTCCTTGAATACGGTCGGAATGGTCAACAATATAGATACCTTCGCCAGCAAAACTTGTTTTTAATTCAGGTTGCTCAAAACCAAACTTGTCTAAAATAAATAAAGTTTCTGGTGAAAGCTCTCCTAAACGAGCTGGGACGGTTTCTTCACCTAGCGTGGTTTTTAAATAGGAAAGGGCGATAGCTGAACAGATTGAATCTGAATCAGGTGTTTTGTGTCCAACAGCGTAATTAGGCATAAGTTTCTCGTATTAGCGTTTATATTGAGGCTATATTTTAAATTGGCGATATTTTAGCAAACAAACCATGGCGGTGAAAAGTTAAAGCTGACATTATCGGCACTAAATCATATCAATAGCACTAAGGCGCTTATTACTCTGCGATAACCGACTTAGTAGAATTGCGTTAATAAACCAACGCCAACAAATGTCACCACTAAAACAATAATAGGCAGTTTGACTATCCGTAATAAATAAAAACCAATAAGCACAGAAAATAAGTCAAATAGTGAACTAACAGCACTAGTAAAAATAGGGTGATAAAGCGCAGAAAATAATAGACCAACCACAGCGGCATTTACCGCCATAATCGCACCGGCGACTTTGGGCTTTGTTGCTAATGATTGCCAAGTACTTTCAAAGGTCAGTACCAATAAAAATCCAGGTAAAAATATTGCTAAGGTTGCGACTGTCGCTCCTATTAAAGGGGCTTGTGGAAATAGCTCTGCACCCAGAAAAGTCGCTAGGGTAAACATTGGGCCAGGAACTGCTTGCGCTGCGGCATAACCGGTAAGAAAAACATCGTTCGATAACGCTTCACCAATTGTTTGTTGTAATAGTGGCAAGACAACGTGTCCGCCACCAAAGACCATACTGCCCGCTTGAAAAAACTGATTGAATAAGACCATGATATCGGCTGTGTTAATCGGTGCTCCAACTACGGTTGCTAGTGGTAAAGCAAAGAGGATGATTAAGAACAACATCAATGGCAGTATTTTAAACTGTCTTGAGGTTAGAGCTGAAGGTTGGGTGACTTCAGTGGTAACTGATTTTAACGATGGATTAACAAAAAAACCAAAGCTTGCTGCGATAGTCAGTATGAAAATTTGCATCATTAAACTCGGTAAAGTGATTAAAGCAATCGCTGTTATAACCGCAATAAGTCTGTGGGTGTAATTATTACAGAAACTTTTAAACATAGTTAAACAAGCGTCAGCCACTACCACCACAGCCAGTAATTTCAAACCACTTATAACATGAAAAACCCAAGGTTGTTCAGCACCGCTAATATTAGTGGCGAGTAAATAGATAAGAATAAATGACGGTAAGGTAAAACCGATAAATGCAGCAATGCCGCCAGGCAGTCCAGCTTGTCTCAATCCAATAGCAAAACCTAATTGACTAGAGCCAGGACCCGGTAAAAATTGGCTTAATGAGATTAAATTTGCATAACTTGTTTGATCTAACCACTTTAGTTTATCGACAAATGTTTTTTGGAAATAGCCAATATGTGCGGCAGGTCCACCAAAACTGATACAACCTAAAAAAAGAAAACGCCAAAATACTTCAAATAGTTTTTTCATAAAAATGTCGTTAAAAGCCAGTCAATTATATTAACTATTATATCGTAAAACTATGAAGGGAATATTAAATTTAACGGTAAAAAAGCTCAATGAATGGAGCTTTTTTACCGACATAAGAAAAGTGTTAGTGACATGTAATAAGCTAAACAGGCTTCATCTTTGTTTTTAGAAACCTGTTAATTGGACTTATACACGTTGATACATGCTAATTTTCGATTATTTGTAATAAGCTAAACAGGCTTCATCTTCATTTTTGGAGCCCTGTTAATTGGACTTCGACATGTTGATGCATGCTAATTTTCGATTGTTTGTAATAAGCTAAACAGGCTTCTAGTTCATTTTTCGAGCCCTGTTAATTGGACTTCGACATGTTGATGCATGCTAATTTCTGATTATTTGTAATAAGCTAAACAGGCTTCATCTTTGTTTTTAGAAACCTGTTAATTGGACTTCGACATGTTGATGCATGCTAATTTTCGATTATTTGTAATAAGCTAAACAGGCTTCATCTTTGTTTTTAGAAACCTGTTAATTGGACTTCGACATGTTGATGCATGCTAATTTTCGATTATTTGTAATAAGCTAAACAGGCCTCTACTTCATTTTTCGAGCCCATAATCACTTCGACACGCTGATGAATGCTGTTCGGCTCCATATCCATAATGCGTCCTTCACTGGTCATTGCCAGTCCACCCGCTTGTTCAATGAGAAAACTCATTGGATTCGCTTCATACATTAAGCGTAGCTTGTGTGGTTGTTGCGGGTTTTTACTATCTTGTGGATAAGTAAAAATACCACCACGTGTTAATACACGATGAATGTCACCAACCATAGCGGCAATCCAACGCATGTTGAAATTTTTGCCACGAGGGCCGGTATCACCTGCAAGTAAATCACTGATGTAATTCTGCATAGGCGCTTGCCAAAAACGTTGATTTGACATGTTAACAGCAAATTCTTGTGTGTCCACAGGCACTTGAACATTACGTTCAACTAATAAAAAACCACCATGAGTACGGTCAAGTACATAAAAATGGGTACCGCTACCCGTAGTCATTACCAACATAGTTGACGGACCATATAAGACATAACCCGCACAAAGTTGTTTGTTACCCGCTTGCTTAAACATGTCTGGATCACTAGCATCCATATCACTTGGTGCTTCATGAATAGAGAAAATTGTGCCAATTAATGAGTTGATTTCGATATTAGAGCTGCCATCAAGTGGATCGAAAGAAACCAGATACTTGCCATTTTTTTCACCTGCAACAGAGCTATCTTCTTCTTCAGAAGAAATCGCTTTAACAAAGCCAGACTCTAATAAAATATCTTTAAGTAATTCATTTGCAACGACATCTAATTCTTTCTGAACTTCACCTTGAATATTTTCATCCAAAGTTGAACCCATCAAATCACTTAAGTGACCTTGGCTAACACGAAATGAAATTTCTTTAGTTGCCGCTAAAATCGTTTTGATCAGCGAAATTAAATCGAGTGGAACATTATCTTGACGTAAAGCTGGTGCTAGTCGTTGCATCGGGTTACCTAATTGATTTAGAGTAAGACTCTTAAAAATTGAGTCATAAAATTGTTGGTTATTTAATGTCGTAAAATAATAATAGCAGCTACATATTACATTATTTTACGATTAGAGGTGACGATGAAAGCTATCACCTCACCTGTAAGGCTAATGATAACAAAAATAATGGAATGACTTGAATATATATTTATAGAACCAAAAATCAAATAGGGAAAAACGATGAAACTGACGCTAGGTGTCTTTTTAATATTTATTTGTAGTACCTTTTCAATAGCCGCGCTCAGCGAAGAAATTCTTAGTTATAATGACTTTGTTAAAGATAAAGATCACCAGCAAGGCTATTTTTCTTTTTTTCATGATAAAAAAAAGGGCAATGTTTATTTAGAGATCCAGCAATTTGAACAAGACTTTTTATTTCAAAGCGGTTTACCTCAAGGAGTCGGTTCTAATGATATTGGACTTGATAGAGGCCAGTTAGGTGATACTCGTCTAGTACGCTTTGAAAAAGTAGGAGAGAAGGTCTTTCTCCGCCAACTTAATACTTATTATCGAGCGGATACTGAAAACAACTTAGAAAAAAAAGCCGTTAGCGAGGCATTTGCCAGCTCTATTATTTGGGGGTTTAAAGTTGCCAAAGAAAGTAAGGACGGTAAAAAAGTATTAATTGATTATACACCCTTTCTTTTATCTGATATTCATCAATTATCAAGTAAACTTAAACAACGTCAACAAGGTAACTTCAAAATTGATGAAAGCCGAAGTGGTATCTATATAAAACGCAGCAAGGCCTTTCCTAATAATACTGAGCTTGAAGCAACAGTGACTTACCAAGGAACCGATGCAGGTAAATACTTACGCTCAGTAACGCCAGACTCAACAGCTGTTACAGTGAACTTACATCATTCGCTGATTAAATTACCTGACGACAAATACCAAGCACGTACTTTTCATCCTTACAGTGGCTTTTGGTCAAATAGTTATGCCGATTACGCCAGTGCTATCGACCAACCGTTAATTCAGCGTAATATTCCACGTCATCGCTTAAACAAAAAAGATAGAAATCTTGAGGTCAGCGAAGCAATTGAACCTATTATCTATTATTTAGATGCCGGCGTACCTGAACCTATAAAAAGTGCTTTACTTGATGGCGCTCGTTGGTGGGACCAAGCATTTTCAGCCATCGGTTATAAAAATGCTTTTCAGGTAAAAATGTTACCAGCCGATGCAGACCCTATGGATGTTCGTTATAACGTTATTCAATGGGTACATCGAGCGACAAGAGGTTGGTCTTATGGTTCATCAGTGATAGACCCAAGAACAGGAGAAATATTAAAGGGGCATGTAACATTGGGCTCTCTACGTGTTCGTCAAGATTATCTCATTGCTTTGGGCTTAACATCTCCTTTTAAGTCATCTATAACAGACACTTCACCAATGAAAGAAATGGCTTTAGCACGCATTCGTCAATTGTCGGCTCATGAAGTTGGGCACACTTTAGGTATCGCGCATAATTTTGCCGCAAGTGCTAATAATCGCGCTTCAGTAATGGATTATCCTCACCCGTTAATTACCTTGAAAAATGGTGAAATTGATTTATCAAATGCCTACGCTACAGATATTGGTCGCTGGGACAAATCAGTTATTGCTTATGGTTATGCTGATATAACGGCTGATAAAGAAGCCGAGTACTTAGCGAAAGTTATAGCAAGCGCGCAACAAGCAGATTTGCTGTATATGTCAGACTCAGATGCTCGTTCTTCTTCGAGTGCACATAGTCGCGCACATTTGTGGGACAACGGAGTAGATGCCGCCGATGAGCTTAATAGAGTCTTAAAAATACGTGAAAAAGCGCTAACAGACTTTGGTTTAAATAGTATTCCTCTAGGGCGACCTTTGTCAGAAATTGAAGAGGTTTTGGTGCCCATCTATAATTTTCATCGTTTTCAAGTTACCGCCGCAGCAAAATTAATTTCAGGTATAGACTATCGCTATCAACTGCGAGAAGAAAATGTTCTAAAGCCATTGGAGGTAGTCTCAGGTAAACAGCAGCGAAAAGCGCTGCAGGTTTTATTAGCCACTCTAGATACAAAAATATTAACCTTGCCAGAACACATAGTGAAACTTATTCCACCAAAAGCTTATGGTTATTATCGTAATCGCGAAAGTTTTGCTGGTAATACGGGGCTTACTTTTGATCCGGTTTCTGCTGCGCAGGCTAGTGCTAAACACACGGTGTCTTTGCTTTTAAATGAACAACGTTTAGCACGTTTACAGCAACAGTCAGTAATGGATAAGCGTATTTTGAGTGTGCAAGAATTGATTAACGCTTTAATAGAGCAGTCAATTAAAGTACCGGCTGAAAAGGGCTTGGCTTTGTTGGTTCAACAGCGGGTTAATCAACAAGTTATTGAGCATTTATTAGCACTTTGGCATAACAAAAATTTAGTAACAGAGGTGCGTGCAGAAGTTTATATGGCTTTACTTAATATAAATGAATGGTTAAATGATAATTATGACTCTAAAAAGTACAAGCGCTTAGCTGCTCAGTTTATGTTGTTAGCAGTGCAGATTACCCATAGTCTTGAGCAAGGAAAACTTGTTCATCCTGCTGCTAGTATCACTATGCCGCCGGGTTCACCTATTGGTAGTTAATTATTGAAGTGTGGGTGGCTTGAGTCTTAATAAAACCACCCACACCTTTAAAATATTATTTTTATCTTTTACTTTGACGGTAAATATTTATCAGGATCAGCTAATAATTCAATTAGCACCTCAACATTATTATTAAGCTGCTGCTTAACACGTCCCGGAAATATTTCATCAAGTTTATCTAAACGGTCAAATTGAGTATGCCAAATATTTCCCCAGTTTTTCTCGGCTTTATTATCACAAGCTGTTGAATTCTTTTTATCATAACAAGTCCACAATTTTTTTGCGGTTGATTGAGAGTAACCATCAAAGCCATTCTGGCCATTAATTGAAAAGTTGGTTGATTCTACATACGCAATAGGAATACCAGCACAGGCAAAACTAGCATGATCAGACCAAGAGCCAGTTACACCTTCAGGATAGCCTTCATAGTCAGGATGAATAACATACTTGTTTTGTTCGCCTAACACCTTAATTGATGCCTTGAGTAAGGCATTTCGCATAAAAGTGTCGCTGTTATAAGTTTCATTTTTACAATTATCATAAGCTTGTGTATGCGCACTATGTACATAAACCTTATCGCCACCTGCTATGGTGTCAAAATTAATCATCGCTGCGATATTATCTAATTTGTTATGGGTTAATAAGTCGTTGACGTAATAGTTTGAACCTTGCAAACCAATTTCTTCTGCGCCAAAGGCAATAAAGCGAATACTATAATTATTTGGCATTTTTGTGGTCAATGCTTGGGCTATCGCTAACATTGCCGCAACACCTGCGCCGTTATCTGTGGCGCCCATTGATCCCGTTTTCATTGCCGTAGAATCATAATGTGCGCCAAGTATGATGGTTGGCTTTGTTACGTCACCAAATTCAGCAATAATGTTCTTTGATTCACCGACCATTTTTCTACTGTTATAGGAAAAATTTTGCTCGGTAACTCGATAACCAAACTTTTCAAATTTAGTTTTAATATAGCGGGCTGTTTGCTGTTCTTTTATCGTTCCAGCTTCGCGAGCACCTATACCTTCGGTGGGTGAAACAAGTTCTTTAAGATAGGTATAAGCAGCAGTTTCATTGTTATCTGTTTTGGCTTGTTCGCTTGATAACGAGCAAGATGTTACGAGCAATAAAGAGCTAGAAAGCAAACAAGGTAGCACTGAGCGATGGAAATATTTCATATTACCCTTAAATTTTAAGACGAGATAAAGCGGATTATTTTAAGGTAATAGGATAATGGAGTCACTTGTTATTAACAACTACGCGCGATAATAAATGCGCAACAACTAACCTTATAAAGTACTTAGTTATAAATTAAGTCGATGAGCATTATATATAAGCTTTTATAATACTTTCGAGACTACCATCTATTTTTAATCGTTGAATGGCATCATTGATTTGGGGTAAAAGATATTTTAGCTCTTTTCTTAGTCTAATTTTTAAGTAACCATCAGAATGGACGGGGCCTAAAATAATGGGTACTGATAATATTTTTGCCCAATATTGTGCTGGTTTATCACCACTAATAGCAAAGGTGATCCTTTTTCTAAAAAGTGCTTTTATTAACTCTTTTTCTGAAGGGTAATCTAGGCGATTAAATAAATTATCATTGTGATAATAGTAACCTCGAACGGTACCTATATCTTGGTCGGTTAATTGTTGATCTTCCCCTAAGTTTTCAGGAATAACGGTACCGGCCAAATAGATAATATGCTCTTTAATTGGGATCACGCTATCGCTAAAGACATAGTCGTCAGACTGTTGCTCTTTAGATAACCAATCAGGATTAATTAAATCAAAATCAACGAGACCATTTTTCAATGATAAATTGGTGCGTTTTGGCGGTAAAATTATTTCCTTACCACTTATATTGGCAGTGGCGAGTATTATGGCTACGGCGTCAACGACAATGCCACGTTTTTCACCGGTATTAATATAATAGGGATACCAAGCATTTGAGCCAGAAGGGTCAAACTTTAACGTTACTATGGGTAAATAATGATTATTATTTATTTTTTGGCAAGCGGCACTCGTCGTCATAAGTAACGATAGCGCTAGTATTAACAATTGACCCCATGAGTTATTTAACATCTTGCCCCTAATTAATGATTTTATAAAAATTAATCACTCTAAAAAGAGTAGCATCTCAATAAAATTATGCCTTTATTTCAACTCGATTTTTATTGAAAATAACAGCGTCACTTAGCGTTTTATGCGCTGCTTATGTTATTACCTATAAATTACTTGGTAAAGTCATTTTGGATTAACAAGCTGATTTAGCATAAATATATTTAAAAGTAGGATGCTTTTATGGTGTTATTATTATATTTTTCTTTTTTGGTTTAGTTAACACAACAATATTCCCGGCGACAATAATTAATAAGCCAATGACAGTATAAATATTCCAGCTAAAACCTTCAAATATCGTTGAGATAACGACGGCAACAGCAGGGAACATCACGCTTGCATATGAGGCCTTATGGGCTCCGATGTTATTTAAAAGTGTTAAGTAACTGGCAAATGCAATAATAGAGCCGAAAACCGATAGGTAAATTAGCGAACTAATATAGGGTAAGGTATATGAAAAACTAAATGATTTTCCTTGTATTAATAGCAATATAGTCATAAATATTGAGCCATAAAACATGCCCCAAGCATTGGCTTGCATCATAGGTAAATTCATAAGTTTATTTTTCATTGAGACCATATTGCCCGTTGATGCGAACAATGTTCCAACGAAGCAAAGTGATAAACCTAGTAATGTTTCTGCGCCTAACTCGGTATCGTTAATTTGTGGCCAGAATAAAACCACAATGCCGGTTAAACCTAGAAAAGCGCCTAGATAAGTTTGTTGAGTAATTTTAGTGTTAAACCAAATGCGGGCATTGACCACATTGAAAAACATAATCATTGAAAAAGCGATTGAGGCAAGCGCAGAATTTATATGCTGTTGAGCTGAATATAAAAAATAGTAATTACAGCCAAATAACATCAAACCAAAGAACAAAAATTGTAGGTGCTGTTTTTTGTTAAAGGCAAGTGAGAGCTTTTTAAAACGACAATAAGCAAATAGCAGAAGTGCTGCTAAGCCAAAACGATAAACAATAGATGCTTCGGCGGGAACATCACCTAATTGATAATTAATGGCGATCCAAGTTGTTCCCCAGATAAGTACGGTGATCACATATAATAGTGTGTTGTTCATTATTCTTTCCTGAAAAATTTAAGCGCAATCTTCTCAATTAATTTTGACTAAATCACTGTAACAGCATTTCTTATATGAAGTACTATTTCTTAAGGTCGACTTATTTCTAAAACACTAGTTTATAGATAGTTCTGTTGTGTAACAGATACAAAAAATATAAAATGTAACCTATACAGTTTTTGTTGAGGTGAAATAAAATGCGACTTTTAGATAAATCTTCTTCAGAATTTTTATATCAGCAAGTCATTGACTTTGTTGAAGACCAAGAAAAAAGTGGTGCAATAAGAGCGGGAGACAAGCTACCTAGCCTACGTAAACTCAGTAGACAATTTGAAATAAGTATACCGACAGTAAAACAAGCGTATATTGAACTAGAGCGTCAGGGTAGTATTTCTGCAAGGCCACAATCAGGCTATTATTTAAAAGCTAAGCAAGCACGAACCTTAAAACCTATGCGGTCATTATGGGCAAGTTGTCAGCCCGTTGAAATCTCATGTCGAAGCATAATAGAACAAGTTTATGAAGCTGTTCATTTACCCGATACTGTCGCATTGGGTATTTCTAACCCGGTCAATGCACACCCACCAGATAAAGCCTTAGCACGATTAATGCGTTCGGTATTGAGTAAGAATGCTGAAAAAGCGGTTAGTTACGGACCGGTAAATGGTGATCCAAAACTGCGTTTAAACCTTGCTTTTCGTTATCATGAGCAAGGCGTAGCCATTAATCATGACGATATAATTATCACTAGTGGTGCCCAAGAAGCACTATCAATTGCCTTACAGTGTGTCGCAGAACGTGGTGATATTATCGCTGTAGAATCACCGTGTTTCTTTGGTTTGATTGAATTAATTGAAAGTTTGGGTATGAAAGCTCTGGAAGTTTATACCTGCACTGAAGAGGGGATTTGTGTTGAAGAACTGGCTAAAGTTATTGAGCAACATCCGGTAAAAGCGTGTTTGTTTTCTACCGCTATCTCTAACCCACTTGGCTCTATGATGACTAATCAACAGCGCCAGAATATGGTCAGTTTATTAGAAAAACATGATATTCCACTTATCGAAGATGAAGTTTACAGTGACTTATATTTCAGCAAAGATAGACCAGTACCCGCGCAGCTTTACTCCAAAAAAGGCCTAGTGCTAACGTGCTCATCTTTTTCAAAGACCGCTGCACCAGGTTATCGGGTCGGTTGGCTATTACCAGGCAGATATGAAGAAGCAGCAAAACGTATTAAACGCGCCCAGTCTTGCTCAACACCAATGTTACAGCAATGGACATTAACTGATTATTTGATGAGTGGTGAATATGATCGTCACTTACAAGTGTTAAGAAAAACCTTACGTTATAACTGCGAGCGGATGCGCGCCTTAATCGCTAGTCATTTTCCAAAAGAAGTCTGCATTTCACAGCCACAAGGTGGCAGTGTCTTATGGATACGTTGCCGTTCTCATGTTGATACTAGCCAATTTTTTACTCAGGCTATTGCTAAGGGGGTGAGTTTTGCTCCCGGTGAAATTTTTTCCCCAACCGGGCAATATAAAAATTTTATGCGCATTAGCTATGGGGTGAAATGGTGTGAAAAAATAGACAAAGCGATTGCTGACCTTGGCAAACTTGTTTACGACTATCCGGAAAAATCATGAGAAACCTAAAAGTTAGTGAACAAACAGAGCTTTCACTAAAATTATTATTACCCTTATTAGCAGCCATTATTGCTATCTCACCATTGGCAATCGACATGTATTTGCCGGCAATGCCAATACTGGCGGAGCATTTGTCAACTGATATGCCAATGGTACAAAATAGCCTGAGTATATATTTACTAGGCTATGCTTTAGGTCTGTTATTTTTTGGCCCACAAGCGGATAAACACAGCAGAAGAAAATTAGTGATGCTCGGTATCTCAGGTTTTATCGTGATGAGTATAGCGATAACGTTTGTCACGAGTATTGAACAGTTTTTATCCTTACGATTTTTTCAGGCATTTATTAGTAGTGCGGCAACGGTTGTTGTCCCGGGAACAATAAAAGAGCGATATGGCAAAGATACCGCCAAAGGGTTTTCTTATGTATCTATGATTATGATGATAGCGCCTATGATAGCGCCCGCTATTGGCTCAGTGTTACTGCTGCATAGTTGGCAGCTTATATTTTTAAGTTTAGCGGCCTACAGCTTTATTATTTTACTCTTAGTATATCGATTTTTACCTGAAGTAAAGCGTGAGAAAAATTTAGCACCGGTTAGTTTTTTGCAACGCTATAAAATTGTCTTATCTAATAAAAAGTCACAACTAAATATTTTTACGTCTATGGTTATTTCATTAGCTTTTTTTGCTTACATTACCGCGATCCCTTTTGTCTATCTAACGGTTTTTAAGGTCTCGGAATTTGAATTTAGCCTACTATTTGCCGTTAATGTTTTGGCGTTAATGACCGCCCATTTTATTAATACCCGCTTAGTTAGTCGTAAAGGGTCATTTAAAATGTTGACCTACGGTTTAATCGTTGCGTTATGTTTTTCTTCATTGTTGGTGGTGGTAAACTTTTTGCAGCTACCATTAATGTACACGGCAGTTGCGGTATTGCCGTTGATGGGCAGTTTATCGATGATAGCGGTCAATGCTGATGCACTTATTATGCAAGAATTTACCCGGGAATCAGGTACGGCTAGTGCGGTAATAGGTACTCTTCGCTTTGGCATTGGCGCATTAGCAGGACCAATATTAGCGTATTTTTATGATGGTAGTGCTTTACCGTTTGCATTATTGATGTGGTGCTCGATAATAGTTGTTTTATTATGTCAGTTACCTAATATGACAAAGAATATAGGAATAAAGGATTAACATGAAAAAAATAGCGATTATTTTATCTGGCTGTGGCGTTTATGACGGCAGTGAAATACATGAAAGTGTTTTAACGTTATTAGCGATTGAACAGCAAGGAGCAAGCTATCGTTGTTTTGCACCAAACATTAATCAACATCATGTGATTAACCATTTAACTGGCGCGGTTAGTGAAGATGAAACACGTAATGTTTTGGTTGAATCTGCGCGCATTGCCCGTGGTGACATTGAAGACATTACTGAGCTCTATCATGAAGAATTTGATGCGCTAATTTTCCCTGGTGGCTTTGGCGCGGCAAAGAATCTCTGTGGCTTCGCGCTTGATGCAGAAAACTATCAAATAAATGCTGAAGTACTTGTTGCTGCTCAACGCTTTATTAAAGCGGACAAACCGCTTGGCTTTATGTGTATTGCTCCGTCAATGATCCCCCTTATTTACGGTGAGGATGTTCAAGCAACGATTGGTAAAGACCGTGATATCGCAGAGTCGTTAATAAAGCGTGGTTTAGCACACGTTGATTGTGAAGTGGGCGATATTGTTGTTGACGGAAAACGAAAACTTGTTTCAACACCGGCCTACATGTTAGCGACATCACTTGTTGAGGCAGCCAGTGGTATTAACAAATTAGTGAAAAAAGTGATTTTACTCAGCTAATATTACTCAGCTTTGGCATCAGTTTGTAATTCGACTTGTTGTAAACGCCACTTTTCGTATTCGCTATAGTAGTGGTCCCATACACAAGGACAACAAGCGCCGCCGCCGCAACAGTCATCGTCGGCGGGAAGGGAAGGTTCTTTAAGTAATTCAGTCATACACAGTATCGCTTAGAAAGTCGCTTAGTCTTAATTTGACTCGTTGTCTTGGGCTTGTTTTTCTTTTAGTGCGACTTGTTGCAGGCGCCATTCTTTACGCTTTGCATAGAAATTGTCCCAAACACATGGTGTACATGCGCTGTCACAACATTCACCATCGGCAGGTGGTAAAGGTTTTTCAAGTAATTCAGTCATATTTTTAAATTCAATGAGTAAAGTATAAGCCATATATTGTTATCTATGGTAACACGACATCATTGCTATTTGGGGGTAGGAATTTCATTTTTATGTAAACGTTTAATACTGTTATCCCTGATATAAAAAAGCCCTGCGATGCAGGGCTTGATTGTTAAATTTGTAGAAACTTATTCAGCTTCAGCTAATTTCTTTTCTAGATAATGGATGTTGGCACCGCCATTAACAAAACCTTTATCATTTAAAATATTTTGATGTAAGGCAATGTTGGTTTTAATACCATCAATCACTAATTCGGCTAAGGCATTGCGCATACGTGCGATTGCAACATCTCTGTTATCACCCCAAGTGATCAGTTTGCCGATCATAGAGTCATAATTTGGCGGTACCGTATACTCAGCGTAGATATGAGAATCCCAACGAACACCCAATCCTCCTGGAGGATGGAAACGAGTGATTTTGCCCGGTGAAGGAACAAAAGTACGAGGGTCTTCAGCATTGATACGACATTCAATTGAATGGCCAGCGATTTTAATATCATCTTGGGTATAAGATAATGGTTGACCAGCAGCAACACGTAATTGCTCTTTGATCAAATCAACACCGGTGATCATTTCAGTAACTGGATGCTCAACTTGAATACGGGTATTCATTTCAATAAAGTAGAATTCACCGTTTTCGTATAAAAATTCAAAAGTGCCGGCGCCACGATAATTAATATCAATACAAGCTTTACAACAACGCTCACCAATTTTGGCGCGCATTTCTGGAGTAATACCTGGTGCGGGAGCTTCTTCTACCACTTTTTGATGACGACGCTGCATAGAACAATCACGCTCACCTAAGTGAATTGCAGCACCTTGACCATCAGCCATTATTTGAATTTCAACATGACGAGGATTTTCAAGGAATTTTTCCATGTAAACCATATCATTTTTGAAAATAGTACCGGCTTCTCTTTTGGTTAATGCAATCGCGTCGACTAAATCTTCTTCGCTGCGCACAACACGCATACCACGACCACCGCCGCCGCCAGCCGCTTTGACGATAATTGGGTAGCCAATACGTTTAGCATGAGCTTTATTGGCCGCTTCATCATCATTAAGCGGGCCATCTGACCCTGGAACACAAGGAACACCCGCTATTTTCATTGCTTTAATTGCCGCAACTTTATCACCCATAATACGGATGCTTTCAGCTTTTGGACCGATAAAGGCAAAGCCTGACTTTTCAACCTGTTCTGCAAAATCAGCATTCTCAGCTAGAAAACCATAGCCAGGATGTATTGCTACTGCGTTAGTGACTTCAGCTGCCGTTATTATGGCAGGAATATTAAGGTAGCTGTCAGGCGCTGGCGCTTTGCCAATACAGATAGTTTCATCGGCTAATAAAACATGTTTTAAGTTTCTGTCAGCCGTAGAGTGTACTGCAACAGTTTTTATACCGAGTTCTTTACATGCACGTAATATTCTTAGTGCAATTTCGCCTCGATTGGCGATAACAACTTTATCTAACATGGAATGATCCTTTTGTTTGATATCTATAGGATTATTCAATGATGAATAGCGGCTGGTCAAATTCTATCGCGTCTTCATTGCCCGCTAGAATTTCTTTTATAACACCAGACTTATCAGCTTCAATTTGGTTCATCATTTTCATTGCCTCAAGAATACATAAAGTATCACCAGCATTGACATGTTTACCTACTTCGACAAATGCAGGTGAATCAGGTGATGCAGAAGCGTAGAAAGTACCAACCATTGGCGAACGAACAACGTGACCTGAAATAACAGCAGGTGCCGTTTCAGTGACTACAGGTGCGGCAATAGGTGCAGCAGCAGGAGCAGAGTGCATCATTGGAGCAGCTTGTACCATAGTACCGCCACGACAAATACGTACTGATTCTTCACCTTCAGAAATTTCTAATTCGTTAATCCCTGATTCTTGTACTAATTCAATTAATTTTTTTATTTTACGAATATCCATTTGAATACCTTTTTATCAATGTGTAATTTATGTTGTAAATAGAGCCGCTAAAGTTAAGCCACTCTCTGTTGTTTTTTCATTAACTTTTATGGTCAGTCAACCAAGTATAAGCCGACGCTAACGCATATTTATAACCATCGGCACCTAAGCCGCAAATAACACCAATAGCTTTGTCTGATAGATACGAATGATGTCTAAACGACTCTCTAGCATGGACATTTGAAAGATGAACTTCAATATATGGAATGTCCACAGAAAGGAGTGCGTCACGTATCGCTATACTAGTATGGGTAAATGCGGCAGGATTAATGACAATAAAGTCTATTTCATTATGAGCTTGATGTATTTTTTCTATTAGTAGGTGTTCAGCATTTGATTGCAAATGACTTAATTCAATTCTCAGTGGTATAGCTTGCAATGTTAAATCGTCAATAATATCGGTTAATGATTGCGCGCCATAAATTTCAGGCTCGCGTTTCCCTAACATATTTAAGTTAGGGCCATTTATCACTAAAACTTTAAACTTTGTAGTCATTTTCTGAGAAAAACCTATTAAATAGCAAATATTACAAATATCATCACATAAAAGCTAGAGTGATGGAACAGCTAATAACAAAATCGAGCATTTCTGCTGTTAAGCGATTATTATAGTGTTTTCGCAGAATATAGCAGCAAAATACTGGTCTGATCTGTTGTTGTTAACTTTTTATCAATAAGTTGACAATAAAGTTTTGTATTTTAGGAAAAATTTACTACAATATTATTATCTATATTTAGTAATCAATTCATTGGTTTAGCGGTTTTTATATACAGGTTAACATATAGCAGTGGGTTGCGTGGTCTCCTTTACTCGGTTACTACTAGTGGCTACGGAGCACTTTGTTAGATACACAAAGAGCTCTTTATTTCTCATTAACAAGGATTTAGTTATCAGCCAAATTCTAATCAGATTAATGGTTCTTGTCATATTAATTGGCAGTCCGGCAACTCATGCGGTCGAAGTTATTACCAATATCACTGCTGATACTGTGTCAATAACAACCACTCAGTTGCGTCGTATATATTCAATGCGTCAAACTAAATGGGCCAATGGCCTACCAATAACTATTTTTGTTTTATCAAGTACTAATCCCACCCATCAAAAATTTTGTAAAGACACCTTACGCTTATTTCCATATCAACTTGACCGCATATGGGACAAGTTGACTTTCTCAGGTATGGGTATTGCACCAACTGTGGTGTTAAGTGAAGAGGAGCTAATTGAAGCCGTTAAATCAACCACAGGTGCCATTGGTTACATTGAAAATATTAATGAGGTAAGTGATGTCAATCTGCTTAAAATCGATCAATAAAATGAATTATAAAGTAATGTGCTTATCAGCATTACTTGCGCTTAATGCGCACGCACAGGAAGGGCATTCGGCAGATCCGTTAAAAATACATGGCTTTGTTGCGCAAGGCGTTATTGACGTCGACAATAGCAACTTCGTTAATGATAACGGCGAAATATCGTTAAAGTTAACAGAAATAGGACTTAATACCTCGTATCAATTATCTGACGATTATCGCTTTGCGGCACAAGCTGTTTATTTAAACGGGGGCAATCGCTACAAAGAAGGTTTGCGTGTTGATTACTTCTTAATGGATTGGAGCGCTTATAGTTCAGAGCAGTGGCAAGCCAATTTATTTGTTGGTCGTTTTAAAAATGCCCATTGGTTACATTCAAGTACCCGTGATATTCCTTTTGCACGGCCCTCAATTTTGTTACCGCAAGGGACTTATTTTGATGGCTTTCGTGACATCGCTGTTGGTGGCGATGGTGCTGCATTAAAATTGACGTACAATAATGATAAATATGGCGAATTTGATTTCAATTTTAGTCGTGGTAAAAGTCCGATTGATAGTGATGATTCAGAAGTCATTCTCAGTAAGTTAGCACAGGGAGATATCGAGCATGAGCTTGATACGCAGGCGAGTGTTTATTGGCGGCCAGTATTTTCACAATGGCGCTTTGGTCTAACCTTATTGGATTCAGAATTTAACTATAAAAATGAGAGTCCTGATTTTTTTGTTGATGGACGATTTGTTTTTCAGTTTTATACGGTGAATGCTATATATGAAGGTGAACACTGGGAGTTTACCAGTGAAATTTTACAAACAAGGTTTTTAACGGAAGGTTTTTATGCTGCTCAGTTTAACCAAGTCAATATTGGTCAAGGTGGTTATGTTCAAGCGGTTTACAAGGTAAATCAACGATTGAAATTTATTAGTCGTTTTGAAAATTTCTATGCAAATAAGGATGATAAAAAAGGCCGTCAATTACAACAACAAAGTTTTGGCACCATACCTTATTATTTTGCTTATCAGCACGATAAAATGCTAGGGTTTTCATACGATTTTTCTGATAATTTACGAATCAATGCAGAGTACCATTGGGTAAAAGGCGCTGCGCGCGTTAATCCTATTGTGTTACCCAACCCAGAGGCGAACAGTGAGCATTGGAAAATGTGGGCCTTACAACTAATGTACTGGTTCTAGTGGGGCTAACTTGATGAGAAAAAGATTTGTTAGCGTTCCTGTTAAATTATTAGTGCTAGTTATTGGGGCGTTACTGCTCCTAACGTCTATTTTTTCTTACTTGTCTTTATCAAGGTTAAATCAAGAATTCACCCAATATCAAAGTGATACTTTACGTAAAGGCCAGGCACAATTTTCTGTGCAAAATAACGTATTACGTCAAAAGATACTAACGTGGCTAGAGTCGTTTTCAGATATTGTGCGGTTAAAAGAACAGGCTGATTTTGACGTTTTAGCACAAGAGTTTGCCGCGCAGTTTGATACCCTGCAAATGAATCAAAATGTTGAAAATGTATGGTTAGTTTCAGCAAATAATGAAGAGTTATACCTTTCTAATGCTATTCCTAAATTTGTTCAGCTGAGTATTGAAAATGTACTAAAACATCAGCAACCAGAACACACTTTGTACTGTGAGGGTCAATGTGTTCAGTTGATCACCATACCGGTGTTAAACGGTAAGGGTGATATGGCGATTGTTGCGATGACAGTTTCACTTGTTGATATGATTTATTACATAAATCAAGCGCTTGATAATGAGTTGGCTGTTGTAAGTTTTTCTCGTGTAGACAAGCTTGTATCAATAACAGGTAACGAAGAGGCTATTATACTTGCTGACGCTAAATTTATCTCTTCAACAAATACTCAACTAGTCAGTGAATTATTTATGTCGAACCAAGAAATTGTCAACAGCGAGATGATTAATTTTCAAGGTATAAAAGCTACAGCCAACGATAGCAGTTATCTGATTAACTTAATTCCCATCGCAAATACCCGTGATGATTTTTATTACCTGGCACTGATTGATGACGCCACTATTTTTACAGATAAGTATCAGCAAAATCGTTGGCAATTTTTAATTTTTACCTTAGTTGTGCTTATTGCTTTAGTGATTGTTGTTCATTTTGTTGCTAGCCCCTTTACTCGTCGCTTACTAGTCTTGTCAGATGTTTTACCTCTATTGGCGAAAAAAGAATTTGATCGGTTTCGTCAAACAGACCTACAAAGAAATGGTAAATATATTGATGAACTAGATATTTTAGCCAATGCAGCCACCGAGTTAAGTTTTGAACTTGAACAGTTAAATATTGAAATTGAACAAAAAACGAAAGAGCTCGAAAATATTGCCATGTATGATTTGTTAACGGGATTGCCTAACCGCAATATGCTTAACTATCAACTGCGTAAAGCGTTTCTCAATGTGTCACGCAGTGACGGACAAATTGCCGTTTTATTTTTAGATCTCGATGATTTTAAGAAAGTAAATGATAGTCATGGTCATACTGATGGCGACAAGTTGTTAATTCAAGCGGCTAATCGTTTGCGCTCCAGTATTCGGAGAGTTGATATGGCTTGTCGATTTGGTGGTGATGAATTTGTTGTGGTACTTGGTCATATCGATAATGAAAATGATGCAGTGCTTGTCGCACAAGAAATTTTAGAAGCATTTAAAGAACCAATTAAAATACAAAATAGCCTTTTTTATGTAAGTACCAGTATTGGAATAGCCTTTGCTCCTGAAGAAATGACTAAGTCAGAAGATCTGATCAGTTATGCCGATATCGCTATGTATGAAGCTAAAGATGATGGTGGCGCCAAATATCATATTTACCATGAAGAGATGTATAAAAAAGTTGCCCTTCGGGTGATGATGGAAAGTGAAGTTAGACAGGCTTTAGCTAAAAATCAATTTAGCTTAAGTTTACAACCTCAGTTAGATGCAAAAACAAAAAAACTATACGGCTTTGAAGCGTTACTTCGATGGCAGCATCCTGAACGAGGCATGGTTTCGCCGGAAGATTTTATTCCTCTCCTTGAAAATTCTCAGCACATGGTTGAACTGGGTTATTGGGTGATCAGACGCTGTTTTGAACTTTGCCAAACTTTTATTGATAAGGGCTTAACTGATGTCCGTATTGCGATAAATCTGTCAGCAGGTCAATTTGCCGATCCTCATCTAACCCCTTATTTAACCGATTTACTTACTGAGTTCTCACTTGAGGCAAGTCACTTCGAACTAGAGCTGACTGAGCAAACCTTAGTAAAAAATATTGATAGTGCAATTGAAATGATGAATGGCTTGAGAGATGTAGGGTTTAGTTTTGCCATTGATGATTTTGGTACCGGTTATTCGTCATTAGCTTATTTGAAAAAAATGCCAGTCGACGTTATTAAAATAGATAAAAGCTTTGTATTTGGCATGTTAGAAAATCGAGCTGATTATCAAATTATTATGTCAACCATTGCTATGGTGAAGAACTTAGGTTTGCAGGTTATCGCAGAAGGTGTTGAAACGAGTGCGCAGTTACGCAGTTTAACAGAAAACGATTGTGATATTATTCAAGGATATTACTTTTCTAAACCTATTCCTGAAACCAAACTAATGGAATTTCTTGATACAAAAATTGTTAATGGTTATTGGAAAGTATCAGCACTTTAACCCGCGAGTTCTGCGAGTTAAAGTGTGCTTGTTTGTTAAAGGTTAAAGGATTTTTTGTAGATGTTCAGTAAATTCTTCTGCGCCCATAAACCCCGTTACGCGCTGCTGAGTTAATTCTTTACCTTGTTGGTCAAAGAAGAGAATACTCGGTAAGCCAAGTACTTGATACTTTTCCGCAAACTCAGCATTGTCAGTCGAATCGAAGTCAGTCATATCAATTTGTAACCATACCGTGTTACTCAGCACTTTTTGTACTTGCGGGGCATTAAAGGTGTATTCTTCAAACTCTTTACAGGCGATACACCAGTCTGCATACAAATCGACCATTACAGTCTTCCCTTGTGCATTAGCGTTATCCACTGCTGCTAACAACTCTGGTAATGTTGCTACTTTAGTAAAGTGTTGTTGTGGAGCTTCTTGATTACTTGTAGCAACACTTTGGCTAGGACTTATCAGTTGAAAAGCTTGGTTGGCGCCAAAAAATATCATTACAAATATCACCACACTTCTAACACCAAACCAAAAGTTATTCTGGGTCTGTTGATTGACGGTATAAAAATAACCTGCGCTTGATAAGACCAATATTGCCCACATGGCTTGTGTTACCACTGAAGGTAAAAACCTTTCCATTAAAAATATCGGAACAGCGAGTAGTAATAAGCCAAATACATTTTTAATTACCGTCATCCATGTACCTGCTTTTGGTAATAATTTACCACCAGAACTACCCAAAACAAGTAATGGCACACCCATACCTAAACTTAATGCGTAGAGCGCTGATGCGCCTAACCAAATATCACCCGATTGTGAAATGTATAGCAGAGCACCTGTTAAAGGAGCGGTAGTACATGGAGACGCCACTAAACCAGAAATAGCACCCATAACAACAACACCGAAGTATGAGCCTCCTTTTTGGCTATTACTGATGTTATTCAATTTATTTTGCCAGCTACTTGGCAAGGCAAGATTAAAAACTCCAAACATAGAAAGCGCTAAAAAGATGAATAAAACACTTAACACAATTAAAACGGCAGGATGTTGAAACATTGCTTGGAACTGAGCGCCGGCGAGTGCAACAACAATGCCCAGTAAGGTATAAGTTATTGCCATGCCTTGTACATAAGCAAACGATAAACGAAAGGCTTTTGACGTTGATAATTTATCGCCTTGCCCAACGATAATACCGGTCAAAATAGGGTACATAGGAAATACACAAGGCGTAAATGAAAGCAGTAAGCCTCCAACAAAAAAAGCGAGTAGAGTTAGCCAAATATTATCACCTTTGAGCATATCGGCTAATTGATGTTGTTCGCTGGCATTTTCAGCGGCAATAGATGTATTGCCCGTTTCATTATCAGGTGATATCGCCGCCAAAACATTGTTGGTGTTAATGGCTTCTTCATTATTCACTTTTGATAGTGCTACAACTTTACTTTTAGGAGGGTAGCATAAGCCTTTTGCTGCGCACCCTTGATAGCGTATTTTAATGCTGGCATTACTATCAGCGTTAACAAGCTTAATAGTGAAGTTAAGCTGTTCGGTAAATATTTGCTGAACACCAAAAAATTCATCTTCATGGTCTTCACCTTTAGGCAGTTCGACAGGGATTATTTCTGCGTTTTCAACACTGAACTTAAACTGGTGACGATATAAGTAATAGCCCTCAGCTATGGTAAAGGAAACAGATAATTGATCATCCTTCTGGTGAAAATTAAATTCAAAGGCTTCTTCGACACTAAGAAACTCATCATCGTTACTGAATAACGAAGCGGACGAAGTATCAAAAATTGAATCTTGAGCTTGAGCATTGGGTACTTGTAAAAAAATACTGGTTAAAACTAACCAAAAAAGTAAGACAATTTTTTTCATAACAACTATTTTAAAGACTCAGTGATCCAGTTTAAATAACTATCGTCGCCTTGCTGGATGTTCATGGCGATAATTTCAGGGGTATCATAACGATGTAAGCGTTTAATTTCACTAGCTACATCGTTAAACTTATTGGTTTGTGTTTTTATCATTAACTGTATTTCTTCATCACATTCAATATTATCTTGCCAGCGATAAACAGAGATAACGTTAGGAATAATATTGACACAAGCGGCCAGTTTCTCTTGTATTA
Source organism: Colwellia sp. BRX10-1 (assembly GCF_014077545.1). Lineage (NCBI taxonomy): Bacteria > Pseudomonadati > Pseudomonadota > Gammaproteobacteria > Alteromonadales > Colwelliaceae > Colwellia > Colwellia sp. BRX10-1. The sequence continues at coordinate 467,766 of NZ_JACGWC010000001.1, read as the reverse complement.
AGTGTTTTGCAATCAATTTCGCATTGCTAATATCAGGACAAGTGCACATTATTAATTGAAACATTAACGTATTTTCCTTAACAAAAACTTAAGCTATTTAAATGACAATTAATAGCTTATTACCATATGAACTAGCTTGTATTTACCTGATGCTTGAAAAAGACCTGCACAACCCCATATATGTTTCATCTTATATAAAATTTTTTAATGAAGAGACTTTAAATGTTTCGTTTTCTATTTATCCTTTTTATTGTCGTTCCTATTATCGAAATTATGGTACTGATCAATGTTGGTACTTGGCTTGGCGCATGGCCAACAATTGCTATTGTTATTATTACCGCATGGCTGGGTGCCAGAAATGTTAAACAGCAGGGGATTGCCACCTTAAACTCGGTACAAACTAAAATGGCGCAAGGAGAAATGCCTTCAGATGAAATAGTTGCAGGACTACTTTTACTGGTTGCGGGCATACTTTTAGTAACGCCTGGCTTTGTTACTGACATTTTTGGGCTATCTCTCCTGATCCCTAGTGTGAGAAGTCTGTTGATAAAGTCAGTGCAGTCACATTTAGTCATGAATCAAAGTGCGGCTGGTTTTACTTATCAAAGTTCGGTGCATACTCAGCAAGAACAGCCAGTTACGTCTGATCCATTTGAGCAGGGTTTAGGCACTAAGAAGCCGATTGAACACCACCAAGGTGAAACGCTTGAAGGTGAGTATGAGCGCAAAGAATAAAAAATTTTTTAACGGGGCTTGTGAAGTTTTAAATTAGCCCCATCTTTAATTGCAACAAAGTTTTATAACCTTTTATTTAAATTTATTGAGAGTGAATAAACTCTCAGGAGAAAATTAATGAGCATTCGTCCATTACATGACCGCGTAATAATTAAACGTAAAGAAGTAGAATCAAAATCAGCTGGTGGTATTGTTTTAACAGGAAGTGCTGCAGAAAAATCAACGCGCGGTGAAGTTATCGCTGTCGGTAACGGTCGCATTTTAGAAAATGGCGAAGTACGTGCTTTAGACGTAAAAGTAGGTGACCAAGTTATTTTTAGTGAAGGTTACGGCGTTAAAACTGAAAAAATTGATGGCGAAGAAGTTTTGATCCTTTCTGAATCAGACATTTTAGCGATTGTTGAGTCATAGTAACGCTACTGACTTTATATAAACTGTAGGAATTCGTTAGGCTAAGCCTCAACTTACAGTGTATTAATTATTGTAGTCGAACGATGTTCGACAAACTAACAAAATATAGGAAGAAACAACATGGCTGCAAAAGACGTATTATTTGGAAATGACGCACGAGCAAAAATGCTACGTGGTGTAAATGTTTTAGCTGACGCGGTAAAAGTAACATTAGGCCCTAAAGGTCGTAATGTTGTATTAGACAAATCTTTTGGTGGTCCAATCATCACCAAAGATGGTGTTACTGTTGCAAAAGAAATTGAATTAGAAGACAAATTTGAAAACATGGGCGCACAGATGGTTAAAGAAGTTGCTTCTAAAGCCAATGATGAAGCCGGTGACGGAACAACTACTGCAACTGTTTTAGCGCAAGCTATTGTAAATGAAGGTTTGAAATCAATTGCTGCCGGCATGAACCCAATGGACTTAAAACGTGGTATCGACCAAGCAGTTATTGCCGCCGTTGAAGCGTTAAAAGGTTTATCGCAAGAATGTAGCGATAACAAAGCGATTGAGCAGGTAGGCACTATCTCTGCTAACTCTGACGAAACTGTCGGTAAAATCATCGCAACAGCGATGGAAAAAGTGGGCACTGAAGGCGTAATTACTGTTGAAGAAGGTCAAGCGTTAACTGACGAATTAGACGTTGTTGAAGGTATGCAATTCGACCGTGGCTATTTATCTCCTTACTTTATCAACAACCAAGAAAGTGGCACTGTTGAATTAGAAAGCCCATTCATTCTCTTAGTAGACAAAAAAGTAGGCAGCATTCGCGAATTACTTTCTACTTTAGAGGGTGTTGCAAAATCAGGTAAGCCATTATTAATTATTGCTGAAGATGTTGAAGGTGAAGCTTTAGCAACATTAGTGGTAAACAACATGCGCGGCATCGTTAAAGTTGCAGCGGTTAAAGCACCTGGTTTTGGTGACCGTCGTAAAGCAATGTTACAAGATATCGCGACATTAACGGGTGGTACGGTAATATCTGAAGAAATCGGTATGGAGCTTGAAAAAGCAACATTAGAAGATTTAGGTCAAGCTAAACGTGTTGTTATCACTAAAGACAATACAACGATTATTGATGGTATTGGTAACGAAGCTGATATACAAGGTCGCGTAATGCAAATTCGTGGTCAAATCGAAGACTCATCTTCTGATTACGATAAAGAAAAGTTACAAGAACGTTTAGCTAAATTAGCTGGCGGTGTTGCGGTTATTAAAATTGGCGCAGCAACAGAAATCGAAATGAAAGAGAAAAAAGCCCGTGTTGAAGATGCATTGCATGCAACTCGTGCCGCGGTAGAAGAAGGTGTTGTTGCTGGTGGTGGTGTTGCATTAGTTCGCGCTGCTGACCTTATCAAAGACCTTGAAGGTGCCAACGAAGATCAAACACATGGTATTAACGTTGCAATTCGCGCAATGGAAGCACCTCTACGTCAAATCGTTGCTAACTGTGGTGATGAAGCTTCAGTCGTATTAAACGAAGTGCGTAACGGTAAAGGTAACTTTGGTTACAATGCTGGTAACTCTACTTACGGTGATATGTTAGAAATGGGTATTCTTGACCCAACTAAAGTAACGCGTAGTGCATTACAGTTTGCTGCTTCTGTCGCTGGCTTAATGTTAACAACCGAAGCTATGATCACTGATGCACCGGTAAAAGATGCTGGCGCTGGTGGCATGCCTGATATGGGCGGTATGGGTGGAATGGGCGGCATGATGTAATTATGCTTGTCTAAACTGTTAATTTCTTCGTTGCGTTATCCTTCGTTTAAGAAACACTAAACGTCACAATAAAGCGCCTTGAAGTAAACCGTTTATCCTGCGCATAAATAGTCAAAACCATTTATAGCTCAAAATTTAAAAGCCTGAATAGCGATATTCGGGCTTTTTTTATTTACTATGCAAGAACATGTTTATGCTCTTAATTATACGAATTGCCAGCCTTAGCTTATTGATTTGTGTTAAATCGGATTTAAGCTCATTGTTGTCGTGAGCAAAATACCATCTGGGTGAGCAAGAGGCAGTCTCATAGATTAGCGACAAGCTCGCCGTCTTTTCTATTGCAGGTGTTTAATTTTATGCAGCCCCTCTAAAACCGGATTAACTAATTATTTTGTTTTTTTAGCTTGAGCAATGAAATCATTTAAGTAGTCAATATTTTGGTCGGTCTTGCGAATACCTACAAAGATTTGCTTACTAATACCTTTTTCTCCAAAACGAAGACTCTTAATAGGCATTGATTTTGAGTACTCATCTACTAGCCAGCCCGGCAAGGCACAAATACCTCGACCAGCAGCGACCATTTGTAACATGATCTCAGTTGTTTCAATGTTTTTGTGTTTTTTTACTGAACACTTTGCTGGATTAAGAAATTGACTAAAGATATCGAGCCTTTGCGGCTCAACAGGGTAACTAAACAGTACCTCTTCGCTTAATTGCTCGGGTAAAACAAAAGCTTGCTTTGCAAGTTTGTGAGACGCTGAAACGACCAGCCTATGTTCATAGTCAAAAACGGGTATGTAGACTATTTTAGGTTTAAAGAGTGGATCTGGTGTAATAAGTACATCTATTTCGTAGCTAAGCAATGCACCTAAAGCACCAAATTGGAACTCCTGCTTCACGTCCATATCAATGTCCGGCCACTGCTCTAGATAAGGCTGAATGACTCTAAGTAACCATTGATAGCAAGGATGACATTCCATGCCAATTCGTAGAGCCCCCATTTCACCTTTTGCAATCTGACTCAGTAATAATTCTGTATGTAAAAACTGAGGTAATACTCTATTTGAAAGCGTTTGAATACGCTCTCCAGCAGCTGTAAGACGTAGGTTTCGACCCTCTTTTTTCCATATTGGAGTAGCAATTTGGCCTTCTAATTTTTTAATGCTGTGACTTAACGCAGATTGAGATAAGTGCAACGAATCAGCAGCTTTAGTTAGGGTTCCATGCTCTTTTATTGCGGTTAGTATTTCTAAATGGATCCTTTCTAACACCTGTTAACTCCTGTTTTTAGCTTTGATGATGAGCTCCATTGATTGATGAATGCTGTTCATTTTATCAATCAAATAAGTTGATTTACAATTATCATTTACTGTTCAACAACAATGAACAGCAATAAAATCTATAAGAAAAGTTGCGCCAACATACGTAAGCCCGTAAATAGTAATACGAAGGCAAAGATTTTTTTCAGTTTTTCCGCATCTAATTTCGCTGCTAATGATGCCCCTAACGGTGCGAATAATACGGTTAGCGGCACAATACAAGTGAAGGCAAATAGATTGACCAAACCAAATGTACCCGCTGGAGCATCGGTTGGCGTACTGCCGAAGGTCAGCATTGTTAGCGCTCCAGGCAATGAAATTATTAACCCTATTGCCGCTGCTGTGCCAATGGCTTTGTGGGCGGGATAGTTATATAGAGTGAGCAGTGGCACCGAAATAGTACCGCCGCCAATCCCGACCATAGAACTGAAAAAGCCAATGGATGCCCCCATAACCGTTTGTCCTGTTTTATTAGGTAGTTTCTGGTACAGAGCTGATTTCCCCGTGCGGAACAACATATTTAGTGCCGATAAAACCGCTATCACCCCAAACAACATAGTAAGCATAGTACCTTCAACAAGAGTCACTAACCAGCTACCAACCAATACCCCGATAAGAATAAAGACAGCCCAGCGTTTGAGCAGGTCAAAATCGACATTACCTTTTTTATTGTGAGAACGAATAGAACTAACAGATGTGGGTACTATGGTGGCTAGTGAGGTTGCTGTCGCAACCAGCATCGCAGACTCTGGTGATACGCCAAAGCTCTGAAACAAGAAAAATAATACAGGTACGATTACGATACCACCACCTACACCTAACAAGCCCGCTAAAATACCTGCGAATACACCTGTGGCAACCAATGCAAAAAACGGTGAGATATTATTTGTTATAAATTCAATGATATTCATTAACGACTACTTTTATTTTTAATAACGCTAAAGACCCTACTATCAATTAAACGGGCAACTGCAGCATACGTTGTTAGGTCTTTAAGTAAATAATAGCTCAAGCATAGCCAATTTTGCTCGATTGTGAGAAAGCCATAGCCTACTTTACTAAACACTATTATATCAGTTAGTTACTATTAGAAAGTTCTCTTCTAACTATTTCTGCACCTGCACTTAACGCATTTAATTTCCCTTTTGCTACCTTACGAGATAAAGGGGCCATGCCACAGTTTGTACATGGGTAGAGCTTGTCGGCATCGACATACTTGAGGGCTTCTCGTAGGGTCTTGGCGACTTCCTCTGGTGTTTCAATGATATCGGTTGCGACATCAATGGCTCCTACCATCACTTTTTTACCTCGAATAAGTTCAAGTAGCTCGATTGGTACATGAGAGTTATGACATTCTAACGAAATAATATCGATAGTAGATTTTTGTAGTTTGGGAAAGGCTTCTTCATATTGTCGCCACTGAGACCCCAAAGTTTTTTTCCAATCTGTATTGGCTTTAATGCCATAGCCATAGCAAATATGTACAGCTGTTTCACACTTAAGTCCTTCAATTGCTCTCTCTAAACAAGCCACACCCCAATCATTAACCTCATCAAAAAACACATTAAATGCAGGCTCATCGAATTGAATAATATCAACACCCGCTGCTTCTAACTCTTTGGCTTCTTGATTAAGGATTTTGGCAAATTCCCAAGCTAGCTTTTCTCGACTTTTATAATGGTCATCATAAAGTGTATCTATCATCGTCATAGGGCCTGGCAGCGCCCATTTAATCGGGTGTTTTGTTTGTTGACGTAAAAACTTGGCATCTTCAACAAAAACTGATTTTTGGCGTGAAACAGCACCAACAACCGTAGGTACACTCGCATCATAGCGATTACGAATTTTTATGGTCTTGCGTTTTTGAAAGTCAACTCCGTTGAGGTGCTCAAGAAATGTAGTAACAAAATGTTGGCGTGTTTGTTCGCCATCACTGACAATATCAATGCCTGCTTGTTGTTGATCTTGTAATGATAAACGTAGAGCATCTTGTTTTCCCTCAATTAATTCGTCACCTTGTAATTTCCAAGGAGACCAAAGAGTCTCAGGTTGTGCAAGCCAAGAGGGTTTAGGTAAACTGCCTGCCGTTGAAGTAGGTAATAATTTTTTCATGATAGTTGATGCCATAATTTTAGGATATTTATAAAAGATAAGTATTAAATATAGCTATTGAGCGTAACTAGCAGACCATTGCTCAAGAACCGTTTGGTAGGGTTTGATGAAATGCTCTTCAGCAAATTTTCCCTGGTGATTAGCCATCTTGCTACGTTCTTCTCGATCATAAACAATGTGAGTTAATGAATGATCTAAATTCATTAAATTTGGTTGATAGCATTTACCTGCAACAGCATTCGCATTATAAATCTCAGGTCGGTAGATTTTTTGAAAAGTTTCCATCGTACTGATAGTGCTTAAAAGCTCAAGATTAGTATAATCATTAAGCAAATCACCAAAGAAGTGAAAAGCCAAAGGCGCAACACTATTTGGTGGCATAAAATAGCGAACCTGTAAGCCCATTTTTTTGAAATACTGCTCAGTCAAAGAAGATTCATTTGGCTGGTATTCAACACCTAATACGGGATGGTGGTTTTCAGTCTGATGATAGGTCTTGTTATTAGAAACACTGAGACATATTACCGGTGGCTTCTTAAAGTGTTGCTGGTAAGCACTCGAATTTACAAAGTATTTAAAGAGCTTCCCATGCAGGTCGCCAAAATTATCTGGAATGCTAAATTTTGATTGACCCTTATTATGATCTAACAACAATACGCTGAAATCATAATCTCGCACATAAGAGGAAAAATTATTTCCTACAATGCCTTCAATGCGTTTGTTATTTTTATGATCAACAATATTCGTTTTCAATATTTCAATTGATGGGAAGGTTTGGCCACTGCCTTCAATATCTATATCAACGGAAATGATTTCAAGTTCGACAGAATAACGTGCTGCTTGGTGATTATCCCAATGTGCCAACGCATTGAAACTATTGTCAATCATATTTAAAGCGTTGCGTAAGTTCGCTTGACGGCTGTTTCCTCTCGCTAAATTAGCAAAGTTGGTCGTGATACGCGTATTGTCTGAGGGCTGATAATTTTCATCAAGACAAGTGCTCTTAATAGTAAATGTAAAGTCTTTATTCATTGTGAACGTAATCCTATTTCCTGAGATAAAACCTAAATTTATTTCGTGATCTTTGAGGCTTTTAATTTTATTTTTTGGTTTTCCTAGTCAATTGTCTTCATCGTCTTTTGGGTATATACCTAAAGGCTTAATTGAGAACCAACTGTAATGTGGTTTAAAGTTAAAAGCAGAGTGTGTTTTATACTTGGTTCGTTACATGAATAAAATTGATTTTATTTCATTAATTTATGAGCTGTGTTCATGTGTTTATTTATTGATAAGCTTTGGATCATTCCTACTCGTAATTTCGAGGTTATACGAGAACACATTTTGTTTTAAACTGATTATTGTTCAAACACCGCTTTAGAAGAATCACGCTCATCTGGAGAGATTAAAATGTGAGTATTAATGAGCAGCTATCTTTTGCGATATAAGTTGAGTTGGTAGATAAATTTAGACCACTTAAAATAGCACTTTTAAGCCGTGCCGATAAATCGCGAGAATGACCGATTTGATAGCTAAGCGGGGCAGAGTCGAAATAAATTAAGACTTCAACTTAGTGATCTTTGTGGCAACCGCTAGCAAAGATAGCCTAAAAGTTACTTTGATGGGGAGTTGGAATATTTGGGCTTTATTTGTTTATTAAGGTCTGTAAATTTTACGGCCAATAATGCGAATGCATAATATTGACGAGGTCTTATGTCCTTCAGATAATCACTTTATCTGAGTGATTGTCATTAATTAGCCGAAAGTTATATAGGCTTTTAATACTGCGCTCTATACAAATCGAGTAAAATGATTTATCAAGAGACTTTCATTGAAAGTAATAAAAAAGGGAAGCCCAAATGGCTTCCCTTTTAATTAGGCAATTTAGCCTTATTTTGTAATCACTTTTTTAACGACAGTTTCTATTTTCGCTACAACTCTGCGGTTTACACTATTGTCTGCAGGCGAAGTTCCTTTAGCAATCAACTGTGTTTCACCAAAGCCTTTTGCAGATAAACGGCTAGCATCGATAGAAAACTTATTAATTAATAAGCCTTTAATGGTATCAGCACGTTTTTGCGAAAGCATTAGGTTATATTCTTCACTACCAGAAGCCGAACTGTGTCCTTCAATAACAACACTTGTGTTTTGGTATTCTTTCATGAAATCAGCTAAACGCTGAACATCATCAACCATTGCTGGCTTAACCAATGAACTGTTATTTTCAAAGATAACATTTAACTTAATTTCGACTGATTTTTCTGAATATAACGTACAGCCTTGAGAATCAACCTTTACATTTGCCGGTGTATTAGCACAACGGTCGTTGTTATCACTAACACCATCGTTGTCAGTATCAACCATCATCACTTTTTTAACGACTGGCGTTGACTTCATCGTTTCCATAACAGGTTTGTTAACAACAGCTTTGTTAACAACAGCTTTGTTAACAACAGCTTTGTTAACAACAGGTGATTTTTTAACATCGCCAAAAGTATATTTTACACCTAGTTTAATACCTTGATCTGTTTGACCGTAATCAAGATCGCGATAAACAGCGGCTTCGCTGTATAGAGAGAAACGATCATTAATTTGAAGGTTATAACCCGCACCTACATTAGCCGCGTTATAACTTCTAACATTGTTAAAGCGTTTTACACCAGTGAAAAGGTAAAAACTGCTATCTTCAACTTTATAAATCGCATCGATACCGGCACGTGTTCCGTAATCTTTATCATTGCCATTTTCAATGTCGTAACGTGTTTTAGCTAATTCTAAACGAATGTCCCAACGCTCATTAATGATTTTTTGTAAATCAATACCAAGGCTTTTGCCCGCTTCAATTTTTTGCCAGTCAATATTGTTTTCTTTGTTTGTATCTGACTTGATGTAGTCGCTAAACACACCAAGCTCCCATGTTTTATCAATAGTTTCTGCAGCTAGTGGAGAGCTTATTAATGCAGCTATCAGAGTCATGTTAAAAGTTTTCATGGATAAATCCTTATTAAGTTTCGGGTAATGTGATGTAATTTCTGGCTCTATAACGGATAAGAAACTCAAAAGTCACAAATTTTTCTTAATTTTACTAAATTAACGCTAATACTCAAAATTGTTTAGCGTAGAATGCACCCGATTTAAAAAAGTTAATGTGTATAGATAAAAATAAGAATAAAAAACATACAGATTTAATGTGACTTTTTAACGGCTCAGTCGTTAAAGAATAAAGCGATAAAACTATTGCTCGAGGATGAGATGAAAGACATAGAAAAGAGTTTAGCGAAAGAATTAAGCTGTGATGCAGATGTTGCTTTTAGTACATCAGATGATCAGCTTTTTAAGCGCGCAACCTTAACAGCAAATAATCAGCAAGGTACAAAAGATCTTGTTGCATTGGGCTTAGCTTCACTTTGGGTTGTTTTTATTAGCCTATTTATGAAAGTTTTAAAACCGATATTTAAACAGATGGCACCTTGCCCAAAGATAACAAGCAATAGCATAACTAATAATGAGAATAGATAATGGATACTGAAAACATCACCGACAAAGCTTACTCTGGCTTAATAACTGTTTGGCATAAAGTGGTTACTTTTTTACCTGATTTAATTGTCGCTATTTTATTTCTACTTGTCGGTTGGATTATTTCAACACTCATTAAAAACTTTCTTAATAAATCATTAATTAAAATTGGTTTTGATACGTTTTTAAATAAACTGGGTCTAGATTCACTGCTGAAAAAAATGGATGTTACTTTAACGGGTAGCCAAGTTGTTGCTAGTCTTATTTCGACATTCTTCTTACTTATCTTTTTATTAGCGGCTCTAGATATTTTAGGCTTAACCGTACTTTCCGGCTTAATCGACACTTTGGTGTTGTTTTTACCTAAATTACTTGCTTCACTCGCTGTTTTAATTTGTGGCTTCTTTGTTGCGCAAATTGTTTTTAATGGCGTAAAAATAGCCGCTAAGAATACTGGTGTTGACTATGGCCGTTCCGTTGCCGAAGTATGCCGCGGTATTATTATCGTTATTACTGTTTCTTTATCTATTACGCAATTAGACATAGATGTTTCTCTGCTAAATAACATCATGACAGTACTTATTGGCAGTGTCGGTTTAGCGGCGGCTATTTCTTTAGGTATCGGCACTAAAGCCATGGCCCAAGAAATTGTTGCTGGCGTTTATCTTCGAGAGATGTACCAAATAGGTGACGTTATTGAAGTAACAGACATTAAGGGCACCTTAGCTGTTATTGGCAGTGTTGCGAGTAAAGTGATGGCAGCCGATGAGTCGCTAACGACGATACCGAATACTTTCTTATTAGCTAATAAAGTTATTAAGCAATAGTTGAGGCTTATTTTACGGTTTGACTACGCTTAATGAACGCGAGCTTGTTACCTTAGTGCAAGCAAGCCTACCTTATGATACGCGTCTTTTTCAGCAACTAATTACACCTTATTTACCTGTTTTAAAAGGATACTGTGTAAAGTTACTTAAGCATCAGCCTGATGCCGAAGACGTCGTACAAGAAATAATTATAAAGGTACTCGCCCACTTAAAAAACTTTAAGTGGGCGGTATCTTTTAAAGCATGGCTATTTAAAATTGCCCATAACGAATGTATCAATAAAATAAGAGATCGCCGTTGGGATACTATCGAACACAATGATGAATATCTTGAAAGTATAACCAATGATGATAATAGCCACGAAGATTTTGGGACAGCACTTTCATTATTAATGGTTAACCTGTCCTTTGCTGATCGTAATATTATGCTACTACGTTACCGCACAGGTTTGGAATTTCAAGAAATAGCCGATATTTGTCACCTCAATATTTCAGCGGTAAAAATGCGTCATAAAAGGGTTGTAGATTTTTTACAACAGCGATTAAAGCAGTAAAGTTTGGTAACCTGTGTAACTATGGATAAGATAATTTTAGGGCCGTTTTTATTCAGGGTAAATATAAAAAAATCACTCGGCATTAATAAACTTTATGGTTAAGGATATATGATGATTAAACCACTATTCACTTTATTGACTGCTTTAATACTAGGCAGTCTGATCTTAACGATTCCTACAGCACAAGCTGCTGAGGTGAACATCACTTGGACGGAGCCTGATAAATACCGAGATATTGATTCAGGAACGGAAGGTCGAAAACGCTTTCGAGAAAATATGTTTAACGAATTTGAAAAACATTTATCCAAACTTGCTAAAGCATTACCCGCATCTCAAATACTTAATATAGACGTAACAGACATTGATTTAGCGGGTGACGTTCTCGCCAGCGGTCTACATCAAATTAGAGTGATTAAAGACCTTTATTTTCCAAGAATAAAACTATCATTTACATTAATAAATGCTGAGAAAGTCATAATACTTAGCGACAATGTTAATTTAAAAGATATGAGTTTTATGATGGGTGGACGCTTAAAATATAGAAATAATGCGTTAGGCTATGAAAAAAAATTGCTTGATGATTGGTTTAAAGATGCTTTCGCAGACTATGTTGATAAATAAGCGTCACATTTTTAACGTTATATAAAGCAAAAGGCCATCTTTATAGTGCAATAAAGATGGCCTTTTTATTTTTATTTTTACTTTTAAGCGGTACCGTTAATGGGTAACCGTTGCACTGTTTTCAAAGTTCGCTAAAACGGTAAAAAGCTTTTCTATTTTCTTTACCGTATCTATTAGCGTTTGTTGATCTGATGTTTTTTGCCAAAAAATTAAATCGTTCGCGACTTCTTCAACATAAGGCTGAAAAGTATTTGCCGAACATTTGAAACCAGCGTCTGCTTTAAATATTGCCTCAAAGCTTGCTTGCTTGTTTTTTCTTAAATCGGCTAAAGTCGCATCAGCGGCTAGCGATTTTTTTAAAATAATTGAAATATTATCAACGAGTTGCTTACTAACAGTTGCGCTCATAGTGTCTCTATATTGACGATTGTTTTGATATACCGCTATTATGCCAAATTGATGGGCGTTTTGTTAGCTTCTCCCGCAATTTCTCGTACTAATTTTGGCATTAAAAAGCCAGGTAATATCGCCATCATTTTTTGGACGATTATTTTTGCCTCTTCTTCACAAATATCAAAGTGAGCAACCCCTTGTACGGGATCAAACATATGTAAGTAATAAGGTTGAATACCACTATCAAATAAAGTTTCGCTGAGTTGACATAAGAGTTTGGCGTCATCGTTCACTCCTTTTAATAATACACTTTGATTGAACAAAGGAATTCTTGCCAAACGAAGTTTTTCGAGTGCTTGCTTTACTTCATCATCGATTTCATTAGGGTGATTAATATGTAAAACCATGGTTGCCTTTAATCGAGTTTCAGACAAAATGTTCACTAATGATGTTGTTATGCGCTGCGGGATAACAATGGGTAAACGCGTATGAATACGCAAGCGTGTCAAATGTTTAATCGGCTCAAGTTGTTCAATAAGCCACTGTAGGTGATCATCACTTGCCATTAAAGGATCGCCACCACTGAAAATCACTTCATTAATTTCAGGATGATCGGCAATATATTTTAGCGCCGGCTGCCAGCGAACTTTATTGGGACTGTTTTCATCATAAGGAAAGTGGCGACGAAAACAATAACGGCAATTAACTGCACAACCTGACTTTATAATCATCAAGACTCTGTGCTTATATTTATGCAATAAGCCTTCGGCAACAGTGTCGTGCTCTTCTAGTGGATCCATTGAATAGCCATCAGAGACAACAAACTCATCAGAGAGTGGCATAACCTGTTTAAGCAGCGGATCGTTAAAGTCGCCTTTTTTCATTCTTGTAATAAAAGGTCGGGGTACACGGACCGGAAATAACTTACGTGCTGAAAAGTGTTGCAGATAATCTTGGCTGTCAATTTCTAGCATATCTAAAAGCTTTTTCGGATCTGTAACGACATTACTTAACTCTTTTTGCCAAGAAATGTGCAATTGTTCGCTTATTTGGGGTATTATCTGCGGCATTTGTAATTTCAATTTAAATCTCTGCGTTATTTGTTTGAGTATAAGAGAACATTCATATGGCTAATTTTAGTACAAACCAATTTAAGGCTGGCCTTAAATTAATGATTGACGGCGAACCATGTAACATTTTAGAAAACGAATTAGTAAAACCAGGTAAAGGCCAAGCCTTTAGCCGCGTAAAAATTCGTAAACTTATTTCTAATAAAGTCTTAGAAAAAACCTTTAAATCAGGCGAGTCTTGCGAAGGCGCTGATGTAATGGAAACCGAGCTAGCTTACTTGTATGCTGACGGTGAATTCTGGCATTTTATGAATAATGATACCTTTGAGCAAATTGCCGCTGATGAAAAAGCAGTTGTAGATTGTATTAAATGGTTAAAAGAAGGCGATCTTTGTACCATTACTTTATGGAATGGTTCACCTATCACAGTAACAACCCCTAATTTTGTTGATCTAGATGTTACAGAAACAGATCCAGGATTAAAAGGTGATACTGCCGGTACGGGTGGAAAACCAGCAACTTTACATACCGGTGCGGTTATTCGTGTACCGCTATTTATTCAAATTGGTGAGACAGTTAAAGTGGATACGCGTACGGGTGAATACGTATCGCGTGCAAGTAAATAAGCACTTTTAACGATTATCTACTGTGCTATTTTCAATAAGCGTCTTAATAAGTAGCCAGTGCATTTGGGCTACTTAGCTTTATTGTCACTTAGCAATGAATAAAATTTAGTATTAAAAAAACCTGCTGATGCAGGTTTTTTTTATAGATAAACGACTAGTTTATCTGTCTAGTATGAAGTTTTAGATAATCAAATAGCTCTTTGTAATACTTGCCAAGCTTTTCTGATTTTTTCTCTTTTGCCGCTTGTCGTACTAATTGACGTAGCTTTTGTCTTTCCATCGACTCATGCTCGTTCAGTAAAGCTTCAACAAAGTCATTACCCTCATCAATAGCGTCATCACGCATCTTTTCAAGCTTAACAAACTTAGCTGTTTCTTGTTGATGCTTATTTGCCATAACATCAAGAGCATGTTTAATTGGCTCTAAATCAGATTCTGATAATATTCTTGCCAAGTGGCGAACATGGCGACGTAATGCTTCATGTTTGTTTTTAATTTTATCAGCTAAAATTAAGGCGTCCTTAATCTCCTCAGTAAAAGGAATTTTACTGCGCTGATGCTTAGATAAATCAATAAGCGACTGTCCAAAGATTTGTAACTGGATCATTTCGCGCTTTACTTCTGATTTACTTTTTAATTCTTCATCTAATTCATCGATATCGTTAGCAGAGTCGGGCATAATATTCGTTATTAAAGTGATAATTATCGCTATTATACTCGTAAGTGCTTATGGTATACAGCGCATATTCTCCAATTTCCTGCATTTATAGAAGAAAACAATAAATTATGACTGAAACGATGAACGCTAAACAATCGATGAACGAACAATTAAGAGACGTTGAGCAACGTGTAGCACAAGTACTCGACTTAGCAAAATCGCTAGGAGCAGATGCAGCTGAAGCTTCTATAAGCCGCCAACAAGGGTTAAGTGTTGGTACGCGGTTTGGTGAAGTTGAAACGGTTGAGTTTACTAATGACGGTGCATTGGGTATTACTGTTTACCAGCAAGGTCGTAAAGGGAGTGCTTCAACCGCAGATTTATCAGAAGCGGCGTTAAAACAAACAGTACAAGCGGCGGTTAATATTGCAAAGTATACCTCTGTTGACGACTGTTCAGGATTAGCAGACAAGGACATGCTTGAAATGTCGCCTGCTGATTTAGACTTATATCACCCAAAAGTTTTAACAACAGACCAAGCTATTCAACTCGCCAAAGAATGTGAAGATAGTGCGCTAGCGTATGATCCTCGTATTACTAACTCAGATGGTGCATCACTTGATAGCTTTGAAGGCTATAAAGTGTATGGCAATAGCAATGGGCAGATTGTTGGCTATCCAAGCTCTCGCCATAGTTTAAGCTGCGTAATGATCGCCTCTGAAGGTGATGATATGCAAAGAGATTATGCTTACACCGTTAATCGTGATTTTGATTTAATGGATAATGGCATCGCTATTGGTCTGCAAGCATCAAAAGAAGCGCTTTCGAGATTAAATGCTCAAAAATTACCGACAGGAAAAGTGCCGGTGATGTTTCGTGCCGACATTGCTAATTCCATTTTTGGACATTTTATAGCGGCGATCAGCGGTGGTAATTTATACCGTAAATCATCTTTTTTAATGGACGCTATTGGCAAACAAGTTTTTCCTGACTTTTTAAATATCAGTGAACGCCCTCATATTTTAAAAGGGTTAGCGAGTAGTGCTTTCGACAGTGAAGGCATAAAAACGGTTGACCGTGAAATTATTGTCGATGGTTGTTTAGAGACCTATCTATTAACCAGTTACTCAGCACGTAAGCTAGGACTTAAATCTACTGGCCATGCCGGTGGTATTCATAATTGGCAAATTAATGCCAAAGGTTCTGCCAATGGCGGTGACTTTAATGCCATGTTGAAAAAACTCGGTACTGGCTTTCTTGTCACTGAATTAATGGGACAAGGCGTTAATGTAGTCAATGGTGATTATTCACGTGGCGCTGCCGGTTTCTGGGTTGAAAACGGTGAAATTGCTTACCCAGTATCAGAAGTTACCATTGCGGGTAATTTATCTGATATCTTTAAAGGCTTAGTTGCTGTCGGTAGTGATGTTGACTTACGAGGCAGTATTTTAACGGGTTCATTGTTAATTGAAGAGATGCAGGTTGGCGGCAATTAATCAAATCGTGTTATTTTAATAAGGTACATTTGATTATTAAAACCAACAGACTAGTATTGAGATCTTGAAAAGGTATCAAGATCTCAATAAGCCAATATCTAGTTTAGGTTAGGAATAAAGTTGCAGTACCTAAGAAAGCGAATATTCCGACCACATCGGTAATCGTTGTTAATATCACACTACCAGCGAGAGCAGGGTCAATATTCATCCTTTTCAAAAACAGCGGGATAGCGACACCAGCGATACCAGCAGCGGTTAAATTCATTAACATTGCAAAGGCTATAACGCCACCAAGCATTAAATTTTGTTGCCAAATAGCCACAACACCAGCAATTAATACCGCCCAGATAACGCCATTAAGAAAACCAACAGCAAGTTCTTTCTGAATAAGTATTCTCGCATTTGAGTCGCCAACATGGCCTAGCGCAATGGCGCGAACAACCAGTGTTAAGGTTTGGTTACCGGCAACACCCCCCATACTAGGCACTAAAGAATTTAAAATAGCTAAAATAGCCAGTTGGCTTAAAACACCTTCGAACATACTCGATACAGCAACAGCAAGTAGTGCGGTAATGAGATTAACGCCAAGCCAAATAGAGCGTTGTTGCGTGCTTTTTAAAACCGGAGCAAAGGTATCTGCCTCTCCATCTAAGCCCGCCATACTCATCATTGAATGTTCGGCATCCTCACGAATAATATCAATAACATCGTCTATCGTGATACGACCAAGCAAACGGCCTTCATCATCAATAACTGGTGCAGAGAACCAATCAAATTTTTCAAAGAGTTGCGCTACGTCACTATCAGACAAATGCACTTGAATTGCTTCAATATCTTTATCAATGAGTGTTGAGACGATAATTTCAGGTTTAGCGGTAATGATCGCCGCTAGAGAAACGGCGCCAATAAAGTGATTCTTACCATCAACAACATAAAAAGAATCGGTCGCTTCAGGTAAATCACCCCGTAAGCGCAAATAGCGCAATACCACATCAACCGTTACATCGGGACGAATTGTTATGGTATCGGTATTCATGATACCGCCAGCGGTATCTTCTTCAAATGATAACGCGGCTTCGACTCGACCTCGGTCTTGCGAGTCCATAGCACTTAATACTTCTTGATAAACACTATCGGGTAGAGTACGTAAAACTTCAGCTAAATCATCAACATCCATGCCTTCAGCAACGGCGGCTAATTTTTCAGGGCGGATAGTTTTTAAAATACCTTTTCGAACTTCCTCATTGAGTTCTTCAAGTACTTCACCGTGATTATCAGCATCGATAAGTTGCCATAAAACGGCACGACTTTTCGGGTGAGATGACTCTAATATTAAAGCAATATCATAAGCTGGCATGTTCTGTAGTAATTTTCGAACGTGCACAAACATACCGCTACCAAGTGCTTTATTGACTTGTTGCAGGCGTTGATGATTTTGTTGTTGCTCTGATATTTCCGGCATAAAGTTTTCCTGTGCCGCAGTAATACGAAAATTATATTGTTTATATCTTAGTCAAGATGCGCTGGCTAAGGTGTTGTAATGAATGATAACGTAACTTTATTTTTTATTCAGTCTTTTTATCATTCGTCTTCATCAAATTTATCAGAAAATAACTGGCATACATCGTCAAGTGCTTGTTGAGCATCTTCTCCTTGGGTAATAACCTCTACGGTTTTTCCAAAGCCACCGGCCAGTAACATTAACCCCATAATACTACTGGCATCAGCTTCTTTGCCCTCTAAGCAAATAGTAACGTTAGCATTAAGCTTTTGGCTTAACTGGGCAAGTTTAGTGGCAGCACGTGCATGTAATCCCAGTTTATTGCTAATGGTTAATGATTTATTATATTTTGGCATACAGTGACCGTTATTAAGTGCTTTGTATTTTAATGTCGCGATGATGAGACTGGACATCTTCGCGTTCTTTTCTAAGATTGTTTGCTAATATTTCTGCAATATAAACCGATCGGTGTTTTCCACCCGTACAACCAATGGCGATAGTAATATAGCTGCGATTGTTTCTTTCTAAGTGGGGTAACCATGTCATCATAAAACTGTTAATTTGCCAGATAAATTTAGTGACAATCGGTTGGCTAGCAAGAAAGTCTCGCACGGGTTGATCTAAACCGGTAAAACCTTTTAAGTCTGTTTCCCAAAAAGGGTTAGGCAGAAAACGTGCATCAAAAACATAATCTGCGTCTTGTGGTACACCGTGTTTAAAGCCAAAAGATTCAAACACCACCACCATAGATGCCGAGGTTTTGCCCAAAATTCGCTCACGCACTAAATCAGATAATTGATGAGGTGATAACTGACTGGTATTAATATACAAACCCGCACGCGTGGAAATAGGCTCAAGCAGCTTTTTCTCTAAAGAGATGGCTTGGTCGAGTGGGATATTTTGTTTAATCAAAGGATGTAAACGACGCGTTTCACTAAAACGTCGAATAAGATCAGAGTCATCAGCATCTAAATACAGAATATCGAGTTTTACTGTTTTTGGTAGATAATCTAATATTTCTGAAACGTCATTAGGATCATTGGGTAAGTTACGTACATCTAAACTAACCGCTACCTTGTCGTAATCATTAATAACGGTATGTGCTAATGCAGGCAATAAATTCACCGGAATATTATCGACACAGTAGTAGCCTAAATCTTCGAGTACACGTAAGGCGACACTTTTACCTGACCCTGAGCGACCACTGACTATCAAGAGTTTCATTTGAGTTTTCCTGGATTATTATTAGATTTTATTAACGTTTAGCATGCTTTATTAAAGTAAAAAGCTCTTGCGAATTTTGGCATTTTCTTACTTGCTTTGCGAACTGTTTAGTACTAAATATTTGCGCAATACTTTGTAAGGTATCTAAATGTTGT
Organism: Colwellia sp. BRX10-1; assembly: GCF_014077545.1. NCBI lineage: Bacteria > Pseudomonadati > Pseudomonadota > Gammaproteobacteria > Alteromonadales > Colwelliaceae > Colwellia > Colwellia sp. BRX10-1. The sequence continues at coordinate 448,788 of NZ_JACGWC010000001.1, read as the reverse complement.
TGGCAGTTTTCTTCGGGGACAAATAACGCAATAATAATATCGACAGCACGGTTGTCTATCGCATCAAATTCAACGGCTTGTTCACTGGTCAGCAATACAGCAATAACTTGTGACGTGTTAGTTAATCGACCATGAGGAATCGCAATGCCATTTCCTATGCCGGTAGAGCCAACCTTTTCACGCGCCATTAAGCTTTCGAATAATTGATGAGTATCAATATTGTCGAATTTTTTTGCCGCAGTTGTGCTAATTATTTCAAGGAGTTTTTTTTTGCTTGTACCCTTAATCGCACACAGGGTGCAATCAAGGGTAAGGATATCTTGCAACTTCATTATACTACTTAGATTCTTTGGTGAGTGAACAGGCGATAAACAGCATTAATGCTGATTCGTTTTACCTTTGTACTTCAATATTTGCCGGTCAAGCTTAACAACAAGACTATCAATAGAGGCATACATGTCAGCATTTTCAGCTTTTGCATGTAAATCAGAGCCACTAACGTGAACAGTCGCTTCAGCAATTTGATTTGATTTTTCAACGGTGAGAACAACATGAACATTATTGATATGATCAAAATGTCGGCTTAATTTTGCCATCTTAGTCGTGACGTTTTCTCGTAAAGCTTCGGTAATGTCAACATGGTGGCCAGAAAGATTAATTTGCATAAGCTTAATTCCTCATCTTTTCGTTAAAGTAAACTTTTTCGTTGGTTAGAAGGTGGAATAGAAAGTGACTCTCGATATTTTGCTATGGTACGTCGAGCTACATTTATCCCTTGATCGGCTAATAAATCAGCCATTTTACTATCACTAAGTGGTTTTGCTGGGATTTCGGCAGCAACAAATTTTTTGATTAATGCACGAATAGCTGTTGATGAACATTCGCCACCGCTTTCGGTGCCAACATGGCTTGAGAAGAAAAACTTCAGTTCGAAAATTCCACGTGGCGTATGCATATACTTTTGTGTCGTCACTCGTGAAATGGTTGATTCATGCATATCGACAGCTTCGGCAATATCATTTAAAACCATTGGACGCATGGCTTCATTACCATGTTCAAAAAAGCCAATTTGACGTTGCACAATACAGTTTGACACTTTTAATAAGGTATCATTACGGCTTTCTAAGCTTTTAATAAACCATTTAGCTTCTTGTAAATTTGAGCGAATAAATTGTGTGTCAGCTGTCGACTTCATCGAACGTGACATCGAAGCATATTGCTGATTCACCGAAAGTTTTGGCGCAGTATCAGGATTTAATTCGACCACCCAACGGCCATTTTTCTTTTCAACAGAAACATCAGGAATAACATACTGATCGTCACTCTTCATCACACTATCGCCTGGTCTAGGATCAAGTGATTGAATAAGGCGCACCACTTCGCGCAGTTGCTCTTCTTTCAGTCGAGTTTTACGCATTAATGTACGATAGTCTCGGCTACCCAGTAGATTAATATGGTCACGCAAAACTAACTTACTTTCTGCTAACCAAGGTGTAGCGGGGTCAAATTGATTAAGTTGAATGATTAAACATTCTGAAATAGAACGAGCAGCGACACCGACAGGATCAAAGAGGTTAATACGTTTTAGTACCACCTCAATTTCATCAAGCTCTACTCCTTCAATGGCAACACTTTCTAAAATGTCTTCACTAGATACCGTTAAGTAACCGGCGTCATCAACAGCATCAATAATTGCTGTCGCTATAGCGCGGTCTGTTTCGGTAAAAGGGCTTAATTCCATTTGCCAGCGCAAATGATCTTGAATGGAGTCTTGAGTCTCGCCTTGGTAAGTATAATCTTCTGAAGCTGGGCCTGAGCTTGAACTTGCTGCACCAGCCGTGTAGTTATCATCCCAAGTGGTATCCATGTTTAATTCTTCAGGGATATCGTTCTTGTCCATGGCTTCAGTGGTGGTGATTTCATCAATGGTAGGCGTAGCGTCTTCGCTACCATCAGAAGCAGGGGCTTCTTTAACGTCACCAGTACCGGCAGTGTGAGCTTCTTCAAGGTTGTCAGTACTTTTATCTTCGGGATTATTTGAAGACTCATCCATTTCTAATAATGGATTACTTTCTAAGGCTTCCTGAATTTCTTGTTGAAGCTCTAACGTAGACAGTTGCAGCAATTTGATTGCTTGCTGCAACTGTGGCGTCATGGTTAATTGTTGTCCTATGCGGAGTTGTAGAGTAGGGCGCATTTAGGTCATTAACTTCCTATTATTTTTAATGGGATATTTTCGTTTTTTTCATACGAAGATACTATTCATTTACTGACTACTATAGCGTGAATTGTTCACCAAGGTATACATCTCTTACGTGTTGATTTGCAAGAATTTGATCTGCAGTACCTTCTGCAATAAGTTCACCATGACTAACAATATACGCATGTTCACATACATCGAGAGTTTCACGTACATTGTGATCAGTGATCAACACACCAATGCCACGTTCTTTTAAGTGTAGAATAATTTTTTTAATATCACCTACTGAAATTGGGTCAACACCAGCAAAAGGTTCATCTAATAAAATAAATTTTGGTTCAGCAGCTAATGCGCGAGCAATTTCTACTCGGCGGCGTTCACCACCAGATAAGCTCATGCCTAAATTATCTTTGATATGACCTATGTTGAATTCTTCAACAAGATGTTCTAATTTCTCTTCGCGTTCAGCATCTGATAATTCTTTTCGTGTTTGTAAAATAGCCATAATATTGTCGTAAACACTGAGTTTTCGAAAAATAGAGGCTTCTTGTGGTAAATATCCGATGCCTTTTCTCGCACGCTCATGCATAGGCGCTAACGTCAGGTTTTCGTCATTTAAGATAATATCGCCACTATCACTTTCAACTAAACCCACAATCATATAAAAAGAAGTTGTTTTTCCGGCACCATTTGGGCCCAGTAAACCGACTATTTGTCCTGCTGAAACTTGCATACTGACATTTTTAACCACTTTTCTGCCTTTATAGGCTTTGGCAAGGCCTTTTGCCATTAGGGTGCTAGTGCTCATAAATTAATTTTTTCCTGAGTTTTCGCGTCTGTGGTTGTCGCTTTAATTTTTTCTTTCGGCTGAAAAATCGTTTTAGTGCGTTCGTTAGATTTACTTTCAGCATTAACATACTGAGTGGCAATATTGTAAGTAATTCTACTGCCACTAACCTCACTACCTTCTTGCTGTAATAACGCATTTCCTGAAATTATCACTAAATTATTTGCGGGCTCATATCTTATTTCGTCTGCTTGTAAGCTAAGAGGAGTACCATCGGCTAAGGTTTGTTTAAAGGTTGCTGGCTTCCCTTTAGCGATATAGGTTTTTTCTTCACTGCCAGATTGAGTCAGCACTTGTACTAAATCAGCACGTATAACTAATGAACCTTGAGTGATCACCACGTTATCAATATAGCTGAATATTTTATTTTTAAGATCAACGGCTTGTCTTGAAGCGTTAATTTCAATCTTTTGTTTTATATCAAATTTTTCAGCGAAAGCTGACGAAAATAGCGGAGTTGATAACAATAAGCACAGTAGGCTATTTTTTAACAATTTCATAAATTGATTTCACATGTTTAGTTAGTGTCATTTGGTTGGTGTTTAAGTCGACAATTAAACCTTTACCATCGATGGTAAATCCTTTACCGATAATTTTAATTTCTTGTTCTGAACTTATGATGTTAGTTTTTAGATCAAGTTCAAAGTATTTTCCTTGAACTTCTTGTAATAAGCTATCGGGATCTGTTGCTAACAGGCGGACATGCTTTGCTAATTTTACCCGGTTGTTATTGTATAATATGCCTTCATTGGCAGATATTTTCCATGCGGGCGCATCATTTTTGGGATGAAGTGTGTATTGAGGAAACTCAAAGTTGGTAATACTTAACTCAGGGTAATGTTCCATACGATGGGCATCAACAACATAAGCTAAACTTCCTTGATGTTTATAAACATTACTGTGTAAATTTTCGGCAATAAAATCAGGGGTCAGCGTCTTATCAATCGCTTGTAATTGTGGTGCTGAGGAATTTCTCCATTCAATTATACCGTAAACGCCTCCCGCAATTAGAAAAAACAACAAGGTTAAACTATAAAGTCGATTCATATACTCGCACCCGAAGCATTTGCTAAGGTGTTTTGGCTAAGCATGATTAAATCGCATATTTCTCGAACAGCACCAAAACCGCCATGGTTAAAAGTGGTGTAATTTGCGATAGATAAAATACTTGGGTGGGCATCTTGAACAGCAATACCCAAGCCTACGGCTTTGATACACTCATAATCAGGCATATCATCACCAATATAAGCAATTTCCTCGAGGGATAACTTTAATTGCTTAGCCATCGTTTTCAAGGCGGGTAATTTATTTTCTTCACCTTGCACTATATATTTAACATTTAAGGCTGACATACGTGTTGCGACAATATTTGATGTTCTCCCGGTGATCACCGCTACATCGACACCGCTGGCGCCTAATGCTTTTATGCCGTAGCCATCTTTAGTGTGAAAAGCTTTTAATTCTTCACCATCGTTACCCAAATAAATACGGCCATCAGAAAAAACGCCATCAATATCACATATCAGCAGCTTTATTGTTTTCATGGTATTGAATGCTGTGTCAGTAATTTCGCCATAGAGTGTTTGCATATTAGATAAGACCTGATTTTAGTAAGTCGTGCATATTCATTGCGCCAATAGGTATATTATTGTCATTAACAATAATTAAACCATTAATTTTTTTGTCTTCCATGATTTTTAAGCCTTCGGCGGCTAGCATATCTTGATGAGCCACAGTGGGATTTTTTGTCATCACAGATGCAATAGTATCGAGATGTATATCAATACGTTCATCAAGAATACGACGTAAATCTCCGTCAGTGAATAAGCCTTGTAATTGACCACTCTCGTCGACTACCGCCGTCATCCCCAAACCTTTTAATGATACTTCAACCAACGCATCCTTAATTTTAGCATTAGCATTTACAGTTGGTAAGCGCTCACCACTATGCATTATATCACTAAGACGCAGTAATAGGCGTTTTCCTAAACTACCACCGGGATGAGAGAGTGCGAAGTCGTCAGCGGTAAAGCCGCGAGCATTTAATAAGGCAACAGCGAGTGCATCACCCATTACTAGGGTTGCTGTGGTACTTGATGTTGGCGCTAATCCTAGTGGACAAGCCTCTTGTGAAACAGCAACACAGACATGGGTATCGCCTAGTTTTGCTAAGGTTGAGGCTGGATTCCCCGTCATCGCAATAAGTTTAGCGCCAATACGTTTTATGACTGGCACTATTGCTAACACTTCACTGGTTTCGCCCGAGTGCGAAATAGTTAACACGACGTCATCACCGGTTATCATACCTAAATCACCGTGACTTGCTTCACCAGGGTGAACAAAAAAAGAAGGTGTGCCGGTGCTCGCCAGCGTTGCAGCAATCTTGCCACCGATATGGCCTGACTTGCCCATGCCAGCAATAATAACCCTACCTTTACAGTTAAACATTAACTGACAGGCATATTCAAAGTTCTCATCAATGTACTGGGCTAACTCTGCAATAGCCTGTTGTTCTATGTGAATAACGTCTAACGCTAGTTGTTTGAAATCGTTCATTATTAGCCCGTTTTTATTTTGTAAATTGCTATTATAGTGTTTGTTATTGCTTTATTTGACTAAAAAGTAGCGCTTGATAAGCGATAAAAGCGCCTATTAATAACAAACCTTTTAAGCGGCCAATGCAAAACTTTCCGGCACGACGAGTAAAACACAGTATAAATAATAATACGGTAACTCCAAGCATGTAAGGAGCGTCACGTGCTGCGGCATCTGAATCTACTTCGCCCGGTGCAATTAAGCCAGCGAGCGAGAGTACGGCCAAAATATTAAAGATATTAGAGCCAATAATACTCCCTAGCGCTAAATCATCTTCTTTCTTGATAATACTCATAATACTTGCAGCAAGTTCTGGCAAGCTTGTGCCAACGGCAATAACGGTCAAACCAATCACTAAGTCACTGATGCCAAATGCTTTAGCAATAAAAACGGATGAATCGACCAGGTAGCTAGCACTCATAGGTAAGAAAATAATACCAACGACTAGCCAAAGTAAAGATTTAGGTTTGCTAACCGCGTCTGGCACTTCTTGTTCAGCTTCAATGATCAATGGATCATCAATTGGCCGAGTTTTAGAGGCTCTTATGGTGATAAAAAGTAACGCAAATATATAAACAAAAAAGCCGATCATCAGTGATAAGCCTTCGTTAAAGCCAAAGTAATCGTCAGAAAGCATCCAATAGGCTAGGGCGGTAACAATTAAAATTAATGGAATTTCTCGTCTTACCGTTGATGAGGATACGTTTAAAGGTTGAAATAATGCTGTTATACCGAGTACCAAAGCAATGTTAGTAATGTTTGAACCGATTGCGTTACCGATAGCTGTATTATTGTTACCGTCTAAAGATGCTGTCGCTGCAATCATCATTTCTGGAGCAGATGAACCCATGGCAACAATAGTTAAACCAATAATCATCGGTGAGATACCAAAATTTCTTGCTAATGATGAGGCACCAAAAACAAATTTATCAGCACTCCATACCAGAGTAACAAGTGAAACAAGTAAAATTAGAATCTGTAATAACATTAAGGGCTCCTATATTAAGAGCGTAAATTGTCGCTGGTTGCGAAGCAAAAACAAAGAGAAATAATCAGATCTTGGTAAAAAAGTGCCCAAAAGGCGGTTTTTTTACATGCCATTGTTAAAAAATAGCCAAAGTAAAAATTTCATTAAAGCAAAAATATATCTTCTGAGAGTAAAATCTTACACTTTATTACGTTTTTACACGCTTTCTTACGATTTTTATTTACATTTTTAACGCAATTTTAATGACGTTTTTTGATTGCTCAGGTAAAATTCACCTGACTTTAATAATAACAACCAGTGACGTTATATAAATCTTATGCCTGAAAACTTGGTCGATATCCAGAACCTTACGTTTAAACGTGATGAACGAGTGATCTATGATGATATTAGTTTGTCGATCCCTAAAGGAAAAGTTACCGCGATAATGGGGCCAAGTGGTATTGGTAAAACCACCTTATTACGTTTAATTGGCGGTCAACTCAGACCCAATTCAGGTAAAATACTTTTTGACGGACAAAATATTCCAACATTATCACGCAGTGCACTTTATGAAGCGCGTAAACGTATGAGCATGTTGTTTCAAAGTGGCGCGTTATTTACCGATATGAGTGTTTACGACAATATTGCTTTTCCGATGCGCGAACACAGTACCCTGTCAGAATCGTTAATTGAAAAAATGGTATTAATGAAACTTGAGGTCGTTGGTTTACGCGGTGCACGAAATTTAGCACCTGGCGAACTTTCTGGTGGCATGGCACGAAGAGTTGCCCTTGCCCGCGCTATCGCCTTAGACCCTGAACTTATTTTGTATGATGAGCCTTTTGCGGGACAAGACCCTATTTCAATGGGTGTTATTGTTCGCTTAATAAAAGATTTAAATGAAGCATTAGGTTTAACCTCAGTTGTGGTCTCACATGACGTTACAGAAGTAATGAGTATTGCTGATTACATTTATATTATTGCTGAAAAGAAAATTATTGGTCATGGCACACCGTCAGAGATAAGTAAGCAAACATCACCACTGGTGCAACAATTTATTCAAGGTGAAGCTGATGGTCCCGTACCATTTCATTTTCCTAGCGCCCCTTATCAAGATGAATTAATGGGTAAGGAGCCTAAATAATGAATAGTTTACAAAGTTTAGGTCATAACATTATTGCCACGATTACGGGATTAGGGCGAGCAATAGTTTTATTACTTTCTGCATTGCTTCATGTGCCGAATGTACGTAAAGGCTTTCCTCTATTGGTGCAGCAGTTATATTCTGTTGGCGTACTTTCACTGATGATAGTGGTGGTATCCGGTTTATTTATTGGCATGGTTATCTCTTTACAAGGCTATACTATTTTAGTGGGTTATGGTGCTGAAGGCAGTTTAGGACCTATGGTCGCACTATCTTTACTCCGTGAATTAGGCCCTGTGGTTGCGGCATTATTATTTGCAGGACGTGCAGGCTCGGCATTAACCGCCGAAATTGGTTTAATGAAAGCAACAGAACAATTATCAAGTTTAGAAATGATGGCAATTGATCCGTTACGTCGTGTGATTGCACCAAGATTCTGGGCAGGGTTTATTAGTTTACCTTTGCTAGCCGCTATTTTTTCTGCCGTAGGGATATTAGGTGGTCATCTCGTCGGTGTTGAATGGTTGGGCGTAGACAGTGGTACATTCTGGTCAGTGATGCAGGCTCAAGTTGATTTTCAAAAAGATATTCTTAATGGGGTGATAAAATCGGTTGTTTTTGCTTTTGTTGTCACTTGGATAGCTGTTTATAAAGGTTACGATTGTGTACCAACATCAGAAGGTATTAGTCGAGCGACAACTTCAACAGTTGTACAATCATCATTATTGGTTTTAGGGTTAGATTTTGTATTAACAGCATTAATGTTTGCGAGTTAATGTTTGCTGTTAGTTAATTTTTATAATAATTTTTATTTTAGGTTTGGTGGAAGACATGGTGTCGAAAAAAATTGAGTTAATGGTAGGTTTATTTGCAGCAATAGGTATTGCTGCGTTGCTTATGCTTGCGCTGAAAGTTGCTGATAGCGGTATTTCCGGTAATAGTGAGACATATCAACTTTATGCTAAGTTTGATAACATTGGCGGTCTAAAAGTTCGTTCAGCGATAAAAGTGGGTGGTGTTGTTGTCGGTCGTGTTAGTCATATTACCATCGATGCAAAAGATTATACGCCGGTAGTCACTTTAGATATTTATACACAGTATATTAATTTTTCAGAAGCAACGTCGGTCTCTATTTTAACCGCAGGTTTGTTGGGTGAGCAATATGTTGGCTTACGACCTGGCTTTGTTGATGAATCGGTAGGCACGCTAGTTCCAGGTGACTTTATTGAAGATACTAAACCAGCATTAGTATTAGAAGAATTAATAGGACAATTTTTATTTAGTCAAGGAAGTGACTAGCAGGTTTACCAATGGAGAGTAGTAATATAATGAAAAAATTATTTACAGTAATAATCGCTTTAGCATTAATGGTGAGTATTAGTGCAACAGCAAAAGCGGTTGACAGTAAAAACCCGTACGCGATGATCGAAACGGTAGCGAAAGTAACGTTTAAACGTTTTTCTGACGAACAACCAGAGATTCGTAAGAACCCTGAAATATTGAAAGATATCGTTCGTGAAGAGTTGATGCCTTACATTAATTACCGATATGCAGCATTGAAAGTTATCGGTTTTAAAAACTTTGAACAAACAACTTCGCAAAGCAGAGCTGATTTCGTTGATGTTTTTAGAGAGTATTTAGTTACCTCATATGCACAAGTCTTTACCTTGTATAAGCAACAAGAAGTTGAATTTGAACCAGAAAGAGACTTTGATGACGCTAAGGTTGTTGCTGTTAGAACCTCGGTTTTAGACCCAGGTAGACCACCTATTGATATTTCATTTCGTGTTAGAAGAAATACCACAACCAATGAATGGAAAGCTTACGATATGGTCGCCGAAGGTGTTAGTTTGCTTGATAGTAAAGAGGCAGAGCTTAGCGGCTTAATACGTCAAAAAGGTTTGCCATACGTTACTGAAATGTTAAAAGAAAAAAGCGATCAAAAAATCGTTTTTAAGTAGCGTTAATAGGCTATTTCTGTGAAGATTAGGAATTGAAGTGAAGAAAATTAGTTTTATTGAAAAAGATTCCCGAGTTGTTTTTAGTGGTGAATTAACCTTATTAACTATTGATAATTCATTTGAAAAAAAATCAAAAGCTTTGATTAAATCAGGGGTGTTAATCTTTGATTTGTCAAATGTTTCAAAAGTCGATACGGCTTGTTTAGCTTGGCTACTTGCCATGCTAGAATTAAGTAATAAGACTGACTGCCAATTAACTTTTGATAATTTACCAAAAGATTTAATTAAATTAGCTCAGTTAAGTTGTGTTGATATGTTCTTACCAAAAACTGATAGTACGCTTAATCAGTAACCGGAGATAAATGTGGAAGTTTCAGATATAGAAAAATTACTTAATGATGCCCTTGAACTTGATGAGTTACATGTTGCATTTGATGGATCACAATGCAAAGTGATTGCGGTTGCAGACTTTCTTGGTGAATTAAGCCGTGTAAAGAAGCAACAAGCAATATATGCACCTTTAGCAGAGACTATTAAAGCGGGTGCAATTCATGCGGTATCGATTAAAACTTTCACAACGTCAGTTTGGCAGCGTGAAAAAATGTTTAATCTTCCGCTTTAATTTTTCATAACCAAATAAGAATATTCTATTGGATGCATTTAAAATAACAGGTGGTACGGCCCTAAAGGGTGAAGTAACCATCTCGGGCGCAAAAAACGCCGCTTTACCGATATTAATGTCAGCACTTCTCTCTAAGACACCTATTACATTTAGTAACGTTCCTAAGTTAAATGATATTGAAACGACGATTAAATTGCTAAGTCAATTAGGTGCTAAAGCTCATTGGTCTGGTGACAATGAATTAGTTATTGATGCAAGTACCATAGATCATTGCCGTGCATCGTACGAGTTAGTTAAAACTATGCGCGCGTCTATATTAGTTTTAGGTCCGTTATTGGCGCGTTTTGGTCATGCTGAAGTTTCTTTGCCCGGCGGTTGTGCTATTGGCGCAAGACCAGTGAATTTACATATTCACGGTTTAAAGTTAATGGGCGCAGACATAGACGTTGAAAATGGTTATATCATCGCTCGCAATAATGGGCGTTTAAAAGGTGCGACCATTTTTATGGACACGGTAAGTGTTACCGGCACTGAAAACTTGATGATGGCTGCAGCATTAGCTGACGGTATTACCACGATCGAAAATGCTGCCCGCGAACCAGAAATTGTTGATTTAGCTAAGTGCTTAAACGCTATGGGCGCTAAAGTTTCTGGCGCAGGTACAGATACACTGAGCATAGAGGGTGTTGCCGAGTTATCAGGCACACAGTATCGTGTTATGCCAGATCGTATTGAAACAGGCACTTTTTTAGTGGCTGCTGCGGTTACTCAAGGCAAGGTTAAGTGTTTAAATACAGATCCTAAAGCTTTAGAAGCGGTTATAAGTAAGTTACAAGAAGCTGGCGCAGAAATTACCTCCGGTGATGATTGGATCGAGCTAACGATGAATCAGCGACCAAAAGCGGTTAATATTCGCACTGCTCCTCATCCTGCCTTTCCTACGGATATGCAAGCACAGTTCGTGACAATGAACGTAATTGCAAAAGGTATGGCAACGACAACAGAAACTATTTTTGAAAATCGTTTTATGCATGTTCCTGAACTACAACGCATGGGCGCTGATATTAGCCTTGAAGGCAATACCGCTATTTCTTGTGGTGTTGAATCACTAAACGGTGCGCAAGTAATGGCAACAGACTTACGTGCATCAGCAAGTTTAGTGATTGCTGGCTTAGTGGCGACCTCAGAAACACAAGTTGACCGTATTTATCATATTGACCGCGGTTACCAAAATATTGAAGATAAACTACAAGCACTTGGTGCGAATATTACACGCATTAAAGCGAGTTAGTCTGAAATTAAGATAAAAGATACGATTGATTAAAGCACCTTTTTAGGTGCTTTTTTTATCGCTCAATATAATGAATGGCTTAGCTGCATATTATCAGTGTTGTTATTTTGCTGAAATAACCAGATAAGTAAACTCGTTACGCTATTAATTAGCAATACCCTATTCTCTTAAACTGCTAGAATGCGACGTTATAGGTAAGCTTGAACAAAGCACGATAAATTGGCAAGTTATAAAGTGTTCAATACAAATAACACAGTAACAGAATGAGAGTATCCAGATGAATAGCATTGATCTTTTTGTAAAAAATTGGGGCAGTAAAAGCGCCATGGTACCGATAGCCAGTGAGGATATAACCGAGCTAGAATTAAAATTATCTGCTTACATGCCTGATGCATATAAATATTTGATTTCGACTTACGGTTTGGTACACACGCCAAATGTATTAACTAAAATCTGTGATTTAGGTGTCGATATTACCGAAGTACAAGATTTTTTAAGCCTTGATGATGTTTTTTCGCTCTCAAAGTTATATGAAATGACCGGTATGCCAAAAGGCCATATCTTGTTTGCATCTGATTGTAAGGGCAGTATGTTTTGCTTCAAACTTAGTGATTGTGCACACAGACAAGCAGACAGTGCAGTATGGTTCTATGATCACACGGCGGTAACGGTTAATCAGGTCGCTAATTCTTTTACAGAATGGCTGGAGGCATTTAATGAACTTTGATATTACAGAACTTGGCGTTCAGGAAAAATATCGCCTACTCAATGGTGGTGTTACACCAAGACCAATCGCTTGGATCAGTACACGTTCTAAAGACGGTGTTGACAATCTTGCTCCTTACTCTTTTTTTACAGTGGCCAGTTGTAATCCTCCGGTACTTCTCTATACGCAGGTAACGCAACGCAGTGGTCTTGATAAAGACACCTTACAAAACTTAAGAGAAACGGGTGAATGTGTTATCAATATTGTAAATAGCTCATTATTGGCCCAAATGAACAAAACAAGTGCCAGTATTAGTCTCGATGAAAGTGAGTTTGACTTTGCCGGGGTTGATAAAATAGGTAGCTGTAGCGTGGCACCATTTTCGGTTAAAGCGTCGCCAATTCGTTATGAATGCACATTAAGAGAACTTATTACTCTCGGTGATTTACCTGCTGGAGGAACGCTTGTGCTTTTAGATGTAAAGTCTATTTATGTTCGTGATGACCTATACAACGAAGCAGGCATAAACCAAGTGTTAATTGATTCTGTTGGTAAAATGGGCGGAGATGGTTATAGTCTCACTTCAGAATATCTAGCCCTTGATCGCCCATAAATTTATAATAAAAGTTTGTTTAAATGGTTAACCGAGACGAACTAAAAATATCAAATATCAAATATCGACCTCATCGATTAGTCAGAATACTAATAGAATGACAGTCGTTTAGTATCTAATAAGAGCCGTTATTATGCATTCAAAAATACAATTAAGTAAAGAAGACCTTAGACAAGATAAACCGACCCGCGATGAATATGTAAAGCAGGCAAAAATCCCTTTAGTATTGGTTTTAGATCATGTCACTAATAGCTACAACATTGGTGCATTTATTCGTTTAGCGGATGCTTTTGCTATTCAAAAAATTATTATTTGTGGCGAACTCACAATTTCAGATAAAAAATTGAAAAAGGCCTCTAGAAATGAAGCGAAATGGGTCGATATTGAATACAGTGATAGCACAACGGCAAGCTTACAATCATTAATAGACGACGGTTATACTGTTTTTGGCGTAGAACTCTGCCAGCAGTCGGTTGACTATAAAGAGATGGCATATCCCACTGCTTGTGCATTAGTGTTAGGTAATGAACGCAAGGGTGTAAGTGAAGCGGCATTAAAACTAAGCCATCATCAAATACATATTTCTATGTTTGGTATGGGTAATTCTCTAAATGTATCAACGGCTGGTGCTATCGTCTTAGCTGAGTGCGCTGATCAAATCCGCAAGATATCAGCAAATATAGTTACGAATTAACCCGTTATAAAACGTTAGCCATTAACGCAGAACGTTTATTGGCTTAACTTGTTTCACCGGGCTTTGGTACATCACCTTTACTAACATTTTGTTGTTCAGATATTTCTTGTGCCCACTTATGCTCGGCCGTGTCTGCTTTTATACCTGCTTGATTATTACAACGCAGTGCAGTAAACGATAGTTGGGTTAACAGCGGAAAATGGTCTGAACCAATTGACGGTAAACGCTTAATTTTTTGCAGTGTAAAATGTTTGCTGTGAAACAAATGATCTAAAGGCCATCGAACCAATGGGTAGTCGACATGAAAAGTGCTAAATACTCCTCGTCCAACGCGAGGATCAAGTAAACCACTAATTTTACGAAACAGTCGTGTGGTAGCAGACCAAGCAACATCATTAAGATCGCCTGTCACAATAACGGGTTGCTCACTGTCAGCAACACTTCGAGCAACAATCATCAGCTCAGCATCACGCTCTGCAGATTCATCATTCTCTGTTGGGCTTGGTGGCGCAGGATGAAGAAAATGCACTCGCACTTTATCGCCGCTACGCAACTCTATTGTTGTGTGTATTGACGGAACATCTTTTTCAACCAAATAACAGATTTCTTGTTCGGCGATAGGTAATCGTGAGAATACATGCATGCCATAGAGATTATCAAGTGGGCATTTAACGCTATAAGGCATGTCAGTTTCTAGGACGTTAAGCTGTTCTTCCCACCATAGGTCTGATTCTAGTGTGACTAGCACATCGGGCTGATGTTTTTTAATCAGTGCTATCAGTGCATCGGCATTACGATTGGGTGTCAGAACATTTGAAGTAATAATGCTAAGTTGTTTATCAGCATCACATTCAGTAGAGGTTTTAACCTCTTTGGGATAAATAAAAGTATAGGGTATTATCCAAGATAACTGCCATATCAAACATAGCGTTGTGCTAATAATCAGTGCCTGCGTACTTACTCTTTGCGGATCAAGAAAAATAAAATGGGCGAGTAACAAAATCGTTGCAAGTATAGTGAACTGTAAGCGAGGAAAATCCATACCTCTAACAATCCAATGGGGATGTCGAGACAAGGGCAAAAGGGTTGTTAGCACAGTAAACAGGGTGAAAAATATGAGTATGGTTAACATTGAAAGCCTAATCTTGTTCGCTTAATCTTAATGTCTTGCGACTGTCGATATTTTCGTGATTGATTTTACTGATGCTTATAATAGTTGAAAATATAATGGGCTATTTATTGAAATAAATAGCGCTAAGCCTAGTTTACAAGTAAACACTTATAGGTGTTTACTTGTAAAAATCAACGCTTACTTTACTCTTGTGATACCGATAACAACAGCAATAACACCACCGATCATTCCTGCCCAAGCTTCAACAGGCGTATCACCGCTTAACGTACGAGTAAGTTGAGCGCTAGCTGAGTCATAAATGTTATAACCCCAAATCGCGACAGCAACACCAATAATGATAAGGGTAATACCAATAATTTTATTATTCATTTCTACTCCAAATATTTATAAGACGATAGTCTAATCGCGTTAATACTAACGAAAGCATATAACGCTATGTTAACAGTTTATCTACCACTTTCACCAATCAAAATATAATTCGACAATTTAATCACGCTGTAAAACGCTAATAAACTTAACATTAGCTTAAGTTATAGGCCTACAGATGAAAATTTATCATCGAAATTCCCACTTTAAATATGACTTATAATTCATTTTTACTACTTATATTGTAGTTTAGCCGAGCTGACTTACCTTATAAATGTAAGACATAACTTACATAATTAAGTGTGTATAGACTACATTTAGCCTTTTTTATACCTGTATAATATTACTCTTAAAATTTTTAACTATTTGTAGTTAATACAATTTTATCAAGAATTTAACGATACATAGAAGTATCGATATTATAAAAAAAGGAACGTACCACCATGAAAAAATTGTTAATTGTATCATCTTTGCTACTTGCATCAGGTTGTGCAACGGTAAAAGATTCAACCGTCACGGAGACGAAACAAAAAAAGGCGGCTGTTAGCCAAACATTGCAAGCGGATGTTGTCAGTAAAAAATACCTTAAGCGCAAAGTTGCGATAGGACGTTTTACTAATGAAACTAAATACGGACAAAGCTTCTTTATTGATAAAAATAATGATCGTATTGGTAAGCAAGCTATGGATATATTATCGGCTAAGTTGTTTGAAACCGATCGATTTATAATGCTTGAACGTGCAGATCTAGCGCAAGTTGAAAAGGAGCTTTCTATTGGCGGTGAGACGAGTCTCAAAAATGCGGCTGACTTTTTAATTGTTGGTTCTATTTCAGAGTTTGGCCGAAAAAACACCAGTGAAGTAGGAATTTTTTCAAGAGTTAAAAAACAAGAAGCCAATGCAACGGTAAACATTCGATTAATAGATGTATCAACAGGCCAGATAATCTATTCTGAGTCTGGTAAAGGGATCGCATTCTCTGAAGCGGGCAGTGTCATGGGCGTTGGTGATAAAGCAGGCTATGACAGTTCGCTTAATGATAAAGTGCTTAATGCGGCTATTACCGACTTAGCCTCAAATGTTATTGAAAACATGCTTGATAAACCTTGGAAATCTTACATTCTCTCTTCAGATGAAGGTAACCTAATTATCTCTGGCGGTAAATCTCAAAATATTTCTGAAAATTCTAAATTTACTGTTTATAAATCAGGTAACAAAGTTAAAAACCCACAAACTGGAATGTTTATTACCTTACCTGGAAAACCTATAGGTAACATTGTTGTGCTGACTTCTATGGGTGACACCCCAGAAAGTGAGATATCAATTGCTTCAATTTCAACAGGTGATTTTAGTCAATACATTGCATCGGGTGACTTCTCTTCGTTATACATTCAAGAAAGTAAATAAAGGATTATAAAATGAAATTATTAAAAATATCATTGTGTGTGTTTATTGCCATGTACTTAAGTGCTTGTGGTTATAGCGAGGGAGTTCGAACTGCTGAGCCCGTATCATATGTTTACTTCACTGGAAATGCCGAAGGGGCAGAAGTGACAGTAGGTAAAGGAGAGGCTTTCGTTGTTGATAAATTAGGTGCACGTAACATTTATAAGGTTGCTTCGGGTAAACAGCAAGTAACCATCACCAAGAATGGTGTAATAGTAGTTAACAGGATTGTACTGTTAGGTGACGGCCAGTCAAAAGAATTTAATGTACCTAAATAACAGCTAAGGACTCACAATGAAAACTAAAATTTTAATGATGGCTTGTGCGGTACTGCTAGCAACTGGTTGTGCAAGTGGCCCTAAGCCTATGTATGACTATGGTGAATATTCAGAGTCATTTTATGCAATGAAAAGGGATGCGGGTGAAATTTCTGAAGGCGAATGGAAGTTTGCGTTAGAAGATGTTATTCAACGTTCTGGTAACCAAGGCTTACGTGTTCCGCCTGGCGTATACGCCAATTTAGGTTATTTGCACTTAAAGTTAAATGATACCACAAAGGCAATTTCCTATTTTGAGTTGGAAAAAAGTGTTTATCCAGAATCAGTTATCTTTATGAATAATTTGATCAGTAAAGTTAAGGTACAGGGATAGTGATTATGTTTAATAAGACTAGAACGTTGTTGGTTACTCTCGTTGTTGTTTTTGTTTCAGGCTGTGTCAGTAACAACCTCGTCACTAAACTAGACGAATTCCCAGAGATGTATAATGAAAAACCACGTTCATTATTAATAATGCCACCGATCAATTTAAGTACGGCAGCAGATGCGA
Source organism: Colwellia sp. BRX10-1 (assembly GCF_014077545.1). Taxonomy (NCBI): domain Bacteria; kingdom Pseudomonadati; phylum Pseudomonadota; class Gammaproteobacteria; order Alteromonadales; family Colwelliaceae; genus Colwellia; species Colwellia sp. BRX10-1. The sequence continues at coordinate 431,377 of NZ_JACGWC010000001.1, read as the reverse complement.
AAGATTATTATGCGACTACGGTAGAAATGCCTATCGCGTTTCAGGGATATTATACTTTTCCATACGAGCTAACGTCAGAAATATTGAAACAAGAAGGTATTTATGATGCTGAACTTGTTTACGACATGCCACTTAATAAATTTCATGAGTACTTCGGTGCGGATGCGGTGTTATTTACCAAAATACTTAAGTGGGACACTAGCTATTTGGTTATTGCTTCAAGCTTAACCGTATCAATTGAAGCAGAAATAAAATCAACAAAAACATCTTCGACGTTATGGAAATATACCGGCACGGTTGTTGTTGATCTTAGTGGTGGAAATAATGGTGGTGGTTTAGCTGGGTTGATTGTTGGCGCAATAGCGACAGCGGTAAACACAGCAGCAGCTGATTACACCCGTTATGCAAGACAGGCTAATAGCCGGTTTGTTGGTACAGTACCGGTAGGGCCTTACCATCCGCTCTACCTTAAAGACCAGAAAGTTCAAATTCTGCAGCAAGCCTCAGAAAATAATAGTGCTAATTAACTCACTATAAATAATGCAGGATATTATGTGATAATAAAATATAAAAGTGGCTTAGTTTCGCGTCACTTTTATATTATTTTCTTCACTCAAATATCTCAGCTTGTGCAATGAAACCATCAGGTAAGCTAGTCGAGTGTTTTCTTAAAACGCAGTGCTGAAACAAGTAAGCCAAAACAGGTAAAAGCAATTAACCATAGCATATCAAAACTCATCTCAATAACGGCAACATCACGTAATACTACACCTCTTATTAAGCGAATAAAGTGTGTCGCTGGCAGTGCCTCAGCAATATATTGTGCGGGCAGTGGCATACCTTCATAAGGGAACATAAAACCAGATAATAATATAGATGGCAGTAAAATAAATATTGTCATTTGCATTGATTGTAATTGGTTTTTAGCAATTGTTGATATAACTAAACCCAGTACTAAGCTGGCGCAAATAAACAGTAAAGTCGCAAGTGCTAGTTGGGCAAAACCGCCATTAAAGGGGACGTCAAATAGCCAATAGCCTAAACCAAGAATAATACAGACTTGAATCGCACCAATAAAAATATAGGGAAATATTTTACCAATCATCAGCTCAAGTGAGCTAAGTGGTGTCGTAATTAACATTTCCATATTACCGCGCTCTTGCTCGCGAACAATGGCGGCCGAGGTAAACATTATCATTGTCATTGTTAATATCACGGCAACAAGTCCAGGCACTATATTAACCACACTTCGTTGCTCTGGATTATAAAGTAAGGTCACTTCAAACGTTGCGGTATTTCGGTTGGCGGGCTTATCTAATAACTCTGTAAGTGGCATATTACGTAAACTTTTAATACTACCTGCTATAACAGTATCAGAGCCATCAACTAACCACTGTGCTATTGGCCTGCTCGTTTCTTGTTTACTCGAGGGCGGCAAACCAAAACCTACACTTGGGTGTCGAACTAAACGCTGGCTAACGTCTTGTGGGATAATTAATACTGCACGCACTTCACTGCTATCGATGGCGGCTTGTGCTTCCTTTACCGAGTAATAACTGTGAGTAAATTTAACAATGCCGGTTGCTGCAACGGTTTGCTGTAATACTCTACTCAAAGATGTCTGACTATGATCTACAACACCAACTGGGATATCTCGCACATTAGTGTTGATGGCAAAGGCAAATAGCAGTAATTGTACTAGGGGGATCATTATGACCATGCCAAAGGTCATTCTATCGCGTCTAAGTTGCAGTAGTTCTTTTATAACAATGGCTTGAATTCTTAATAGTGATATTTTCATGACTGTGTCACCCCTTGGCTGGTGCAACTAACAAAGACATCTTCAAGACTGGGTCTAACAATAACAAGTTTAGCTGTATCATTTAAGCAGGGCTGGCGCTGTAATAATGCGATAGGGTTACTTTCTTCTTTATTCACTAATACACGTAAGTGGGTACCGAGCTGGGCGGCAGAAATCACTTGTGGCAATTTGATTAAGTGCTCTTTTATTTGACGTATATTGCTTGCGCCTACCTCAACCACTTGGGCAGCCATATTATTCATTAAGTTTTGTGGGCTATCATCCGCTCTTTTTATACCATTTTCTAAGATGGCCAGCTTATGACAACGCTCCGCTTCATCCATGTAATGCGTTGAGACTAATATTGTGGTGCCTTGATCGCAAAGATCAAATAATTGTTCCCAAAACTCTCGTCGGTTTTGCGGATCAACCGCCGAAGTGGGCTCATCTAAAAAGAGTAACTTAGGTTTATGTATCACTGCGGCGGCAAGCGCTAGCCTTTGTTTTTGACCACCACTCATACTGCCAGCAAGTTGCTGACTTTGCTGTGTTAATTGATGAGTACTTAATAATTCACTCAGTCGTGATTTTTGTTGATTAGCCGTTAGACCATAAATTCGACTGATAAATTGCAAGTTCTCTTTAACGGTAAGATCCTCATAGAGAGAGAACTTTTGTGTCATATAGCCAATTTTCATTCGCAGTTTATTGGCCTCTTGCGGTAAATGACAACCCAAAACGTTAACCTGACCACTCGTTGGAATTAATAAACCTGTCAGCAATCGAATTGCCGTGGTTTTACCTGAGCCATTGGGGCCTAAAAATCCGTAAATAGTTTGCTTCTCTACAGATAAATCTAGCGCAGATACTGCCGTTAATTCGCCAAATTTTCGAGTGAGATTTTGTGCGCTTATCGCAAAAGAGCTATTAAGATTTTTTTCTTGGCTATCGTTTAAGTGCTTCATGGCATTATAACTTGCGCTGGCACACCCATTGGCAGCTCTGCAGCACTATCAGGTAATTGTATTTCAGCCAAATACATAAGGTTTGCACGCTCTTCTTGGTTTAATGCAAAGTAAGGGGTAAAAGCAGGTTCAGAAGATATCCAGCGCACAGTACCAATAATCGTATCTGTTAAACCATCAACTTGTACGGTTAATTTATCAGCGACTTTAATTTTTACTCGGTAGGGCTCTGGCACATAGACACGTGCAAAAGGAGCACGTCCCGCTAATACAATTGCTACGGGGCTACCGAGTGTGACACGTTCACCGAGGTTCCATGGAAGATTGTCTAATAGACCATCACGTTTTGCGGTAATGGTTAAATCATTGAGTTTTTTATTTTCACTGTCGAGTACCGCAACCGCGGTTGCTAAAATAGCTTCAGCTATTTGTAAGTCCTCGATACGAGCACCATTAATTAGTTGTAATAGTTTTTCTTGAGCGCTGTGTAATTTAGCTCTATTTTCATCGCGTAATGCAAGGGAGTTTTCGAGCGTTACCTGACTAGATAATGCTTGCTTTATCAGTATTTGAGTGCGTTTATAGTCTGCCTCACTTTTGATCAGTGCGGCTTTCGCGCCCTCGACTTCTGCAGATGCCGCGGCAACTTCTTCTTTACGCGCACCATTATGTACTTTTTCTAAGTTAGCTTTTGCTTGTTGCATCTGAGCTTGAGCTTTAGCAACGAACGCTTTTTGAAGGGTGTCGTCTAGCCTAACCAATATTGTACCTTCAGTAACTTGACTACCTGCACTAACAGGTAATGCCGTGATAACTTCACTCACTGTTGCTGTGTGCGCTATGCGTTCTCTTTCTAACGTACCTAAGGCAATACCTGGTTTTTTGTTATCACAACCGCTAAGTGTTGCTAAGGTTATAAATAATGTGAATAGACAAGAACAAGTAGCGAAAGCTTTAGTAGACATAATAATTTATCTCATTGAAATATAACCTAGTTTTTAGTCTATTCTCAATCAGTTAAAAGTCAATTTATTCTCTAGTATAAGCTAGCTGTTAACTAGGCTGAGGCTGAACATCAAGGTTAACTAGTAGGTCAATAAGAGGGGAGGTAATAGCAGTATTCGTTAAAATAACCTTTATCAATCAAATTAATGGCTAATAGCGTGCTTATTTAAGATCAAAAAATCAAAGATAGCATCGAAAATATCTAAACTCATTTATCAGCTGAGGTCATTTTTTATGTTTGTTGTTATACATCGCTTTATCTGCTGTTGCGATTAAGCTATCGGTGGTAATACCATCATCAGGATAAATTGAAACACCAATACTACAACTCACGGTTAACTTTTCATCGTTAATCTTAAAGGGTCTGCTAATCGTATCCATAATAGTCTTAATCACAGAATCTACATTAGACTTATCAATCATATTCTCAAGTAAAATAACAAATTCGTCACCTCCAATTCTTGCAACGGTATCTGAATTACGAATTGACTGCTTAAGACGTAAAGATACTTCTACTAGCACTTGATCACCAAACGCATGACCCTTGGTATCATTAATTATTTTAAATTTATCTAAATCAATAAAAAGCAACGCAAAAGTTCTCATATCACGTTCAGACTGATCAATTAGGTGATCAATTCGGTCAAACACTAGGTATCGATTTGGAATTTCTGTCAGTTGATCATAATGAGCTAGGTGCTCAAGACGTTTAGTCTCTTTTACCCGGTCTGATATATCTCGATTTACACCTAATGCGCCGACGAGCTGATGATTAGCATCAAAAAGTGGCACACACATAGATTCAATCCAGCCAATATGACCATCTTTATGGAGCATTCTAACTTCACCAGTCCATTTTCCGTACTTCTCTACAGCGCTGATAACTTCTGAAGTAATATGTTCGGTGTCTTCGGGGAGATGTAAAATATCAACAGGCTGACCAATGATCTCTTTTTTGGAATAGCCGTATAATTTTTCAGAGCCTTTATTCCAGTCAGTAATAATGCCTTGTAGGTCAGTGATCACCAATGAATCAAAGAGGTAATCGAATGCTTTATTAATTTGTTTAAATTTATCTAAATCCATAATTCTTATAACTGCCGTTTTTATATACGATTCCCTAAAAATAATAATATATTACGAATGAGCTTTAGTCATGTTAGTTTGATAAAATTTATTCATTTTTCTTAGCTTAAATATCCAACAGCTACATTGAATGAGAAGGTGATCACTTCCTAATATACATTATGACTAAAACGCGTAACTGACAATAATCCTGAAACGTTATAAGCGATAAGATGATTTTTATCCGGTTTTTAGAATGGATGAAATATCTCATTAAATGTCGAAAAATTAATATGTAGATAACACTTTAAGGCCAGTTATTGACGATTCATGTTTGGTTTAAAGGAACTAAACTTACTATAAAATATACTCATGTATATGAGCTTTTAATATCTAGGGTATTAGCGTTGTTATTAGAAGAAGATAGTGAGTCATTAAAGTAATTTCACTTAATATGACTATTGTAAGTAACCCAAGAATGCAATCTTCATTGCTCTAATAATAACTAATGCCACGTTGGCGGCATTAGTTATTTATTTGAAAGAGCACATTTAGATTTTTTAACAAAAAAATCACTTTAAATTTTAATAAGTGAAACATCACATTTAGCATAATTGGCAACACCATTTGCTGTTGACCCAATCAAAGCATGAATGCCTTTTTTAGAGTGGGTACCAAGTATAATTAAGTCTGCCTTTTTTCTTTCTGCAAGTATGCAAATTTGCTCGTAGGGTTTCCCAAATGTGACCGAGACATCTTTCTTTAATATACCTAATGATGCGGCTTTTGATTCAATTGAAGGTAATGCACTTTCTTTTAATTCTTTTTGATAGTCTTTAGGAAGCAATGTATATGGGATGATATGAGTAACAAACAATTTAGCTTGGTATAGTTGAGATAACTCATGGGCTTTTGAAAGTACTTCCAGTCCTTCATCACTAGCTTCTATTGCGCAAATAATAGTTTTATACATATTACAGCTCCATTAATAATTTGTTTTATATCATATTGATTAAAATGCAATATGTTGGCGAATAGTACAGCTTATTCTCTTGATCATATCGATTATGTTTTGTTAAAAAAATATAATAAAATATGACTAAGTTTAGTTAACATATGACTGTTTCTTAACCTGATAACTAAACCCTCTAGTTAAATCAACATTTAGTCGTTCTGAAACAGATATATACGCTTAGCCTGATGTTGAAATAATCTCATTACCTGGTCCATTCAAAGCTATAACAAAGGTCACTGGTATGACTAGCGACCTTTTTAGGCTTAGTGCTGTAGAGGATAGGCGATAACCCAGTCAGTTGGTTCATTACCTTGTTTATCAAATTTATATTTAACAGAGTCAAATCCACAGCCTTTTACGAGCCCGTTAAAGTCAAAAGGTTGCTTTACGCCTGCTTTGGATTCCATGAATGCCGCATCGCTTGGTATCATAACTTTTGCATGTTCGGCTGAGATCACAAATGCAGCTTCGGCTAATATCAGATCGTTATTATGGCGCTTGATAATCTGAGCATTTCCTAAGCTATTTCCATCTAAATCTTTGAACTCGAACTCTTCTGGATGATTAATCTCGATAACATCACCGCCATCAAGTTGATATGCAATTAACATGTTTACCATTGTTTATTTATCCCTATTCTATTTGTTTTTATTTCTTAGAGGGCTTTGAAAGATCATAGCCTAGTAAGCAAGTCCGATCTTATACTACATTAAAAATAACAAGTTATTATTGATATGAACGTACTTAAAACAAAGTTTTGCTAATAATTTACTATTAACCATGATAATCAATAAGCCGGCGTGAGAATAAAAACCTCTCTAGCTTAACTGAAGCAGCAGAAGGCTTTTTTAGAGTAACAAAATAGGGAGTGTTAAAGAGTAAATAATCTACTTAGTTGTGTAGATACAAAATTTGTAAAGCTAAACGCATTTTTATACACAACTAAACCGCTTAGTCATTCGCTTCATTAACACTTTGTGAGTAACGTTAATAGATTTATTAGAAACCTAAAGCTAGAGGTTGTAAACGGTCATGGGTCTATAAAAATCTAAAAGATGAGTTTAAAGAGCCTAATTGATGAAAATAGCACAAATGGTGCAGCATGCTTCACAAGTAGGTCAAAGTGTCTTTCAGTTCTTACCTTTAGGTAACCTGTTGTTAACATGTGTAAAAAAAGTCATAAACATGGTAAATATTACTAACAGATTTAGATATTTAATGTTATAAACATTTTTCAATATATATATGGATATATAAAAATGTATAAACCAGATCAAATCGATAACCATAAATCGATAATAAATTTATTTGATAAAGCAGCATCAAAGTCTAAAACATCAGGACTCCAGTCAAGCCTTTCTCAAAGACAAACAAATGCCCTACTTGATAACGCTCCCATTTGCATCAAAATATTAGACACTGATTTTAATTTAAAATATATGAGTCCTGCGGGAATTAAATCACTCGGTATTAATGATATTAATAACTTTTACGGGCAAGCTTACCCTTTTGATTTTTATCCTCAATTATTCTGTGACGATATGACTGAGAGTTTAAATAGGGCTGTAACAACTAATAAAATAGTTAAACAAGAAGCTAGTATAGTTGATCTCAAAGGTAATGAATTACGCTTTCACTCAACCATTATTCCTGTCGAAAGTGAAAGTGGCCAAAATCAAACCCTGTTAGTAATATCCATTGAAGTACCTGTAACTAATGAGGAGGGTATAGAGTTATCAACACTTAAAAACCTCCAAGAGAATGTAGGGGAGCATTTCACAATAGAGCACTCAAATAAAAATATCAATTCAAGCTTTATGGCAAAGGTTGAAAATATTGTACTTGTTAATATGAATGACAATAACTTTGACGTAAACGCTTTGGCCGAACATTTATTTATGAGTCGTTCAACATTACAGCGGAAATTAAAAGCCGAAATAGGGGAGAGTGCAGCAGTATTTATCCGCCAAAAAAGGTTGTCTAAAGCGCATGAATTAATTCAGTCTAAGGTTCATAAAACACTAACAGAAACTGCATATTCTGTCGGTTTTAAGCACATAGGAAATTTTTCAACATTATACAAAAAGTATCAAATTACGATAAAAAACCAGTGAAAAATCTCTTGTCAAAATCAATTGTTTGAAGTTATTTATTAAAATTACAATCTATTTATTAAATGAATTAATGTTTTTCAGGTACTTTCAATGAATGAGTATTAACAATAAATAACTTCCATAAAATCCCAAAACTAATTTAACATCTACTTCGAGTCTAAACACTACTGATAACTTGGACGTTATCATTAGCTAAAACGGGTCGATTATATGCGAAAGTTGGTCAATATACCCGTTTGGCTATCAAAGGCTCTCAGCTTATTGTTATTATATTTTATTGGAAATAAGGATGCTTCAAGAAACATAAAAGATTTTATGTGATTTGTAGTTGTAAATGGAATTTGAATGAATAAAAAATACTTTAATAGTAAGTTGTTATTATTGATTATGCTTGGAATTATTGTTTTAAGCTTTTTTTTGATTACAAGTGAACAAGATAAAAATGTAGACTCTCAAGTTAGTCAGTCTGTATTACCCACAAGTAAAAAATTAGCCCAACCAACCCAACATCCTGCAGAACGTATTGTTAAAAATACAGGAAAGATATTATCTATTCACAAGGGAGGCGGTTATTCTTTTATAGAAGTCGAATTACCTTCAAGAAAAATATTAACCTTAGCTACCGCTAATCTACCGAACAAGCTTTTGGTTGGTAATGCTGTTCTCTGGGAAAATCCTCGTTTAGCCAAAAACTATTTTAGTCATGCGCTCAATAAAAGTTTTGAGCGACTATACATGGTAACGATTAAAGATGACTCAATTAAAACTGGCGTGATTACCGCTATTAAAACAGTTAATGAAAATACCTTTTTAAGCATTCAGCAAGATCAGTCTATTCTCGAACTTATTGTTAAGAGTGGGCGAGTTTCAGATGAGTTACTTGTAGGCAATAAGATCGAGTGGCAACAAGAAAAAATCTCACCAAATAGAAATAATCAACCTCCAAAGATGCATACCCCTCCTAGATCACCAGTGATGGTCGATTGGATAAAAAAGTCAGAAAAATAAATTAATAAGCAAACTTCAATAAATGGAATAACAATATGAAGAACGCATACTATAAAAAATCTTTAGCACTAACTTTTTCTCTAATATCACTGGCTGTGACAGCAAGTACAACAGGGCAACTGACGTTAACAGACTCATCGGGTGTTGTTGTACCCACTTACCAAAACGGTGAAAGTGCTTTCATTCAAGTTGCCGATAGTGACGGTAATGCAGACCCTGCGGTAGCAGAAACGTTAACAGTTAAAATCACTTCAGAAACCGAAGATACAGGTACGCCGTTTAGCGCGACGACACCTGTTGCGCCAAGTAGTAATGTTGGCGACGGCACGTTGACTGTTTTAAAAACTTCTTACGATACAAAAACCGAAGATTGGACAATCTTATCGTTGGGCCAAGATATGGCGATGGGCACCTCATACTTTAGAGTTACAGGCAGTGTCTCAGGGCTACAAAGCCAAAACTACTTCATGACAGACATGATGACAGGGGAGTCTGTTAGTTATACCAGTGATAATAATGAAGTAAGTTTTAAAATAGAAAATGGCAGTGTTGCTTTTTCTGTAGGCGATACCATTACCTTTTCAACCAGCGCGGGCACCATTGTTGGCGAAACTGTTACCTTGACTGAAACGGATGTTAATACCGGAATCTTCACCAGTAGTATTGCGTTAAATGAAGCAGGAACACCGAATGCCGCCGATGGCATTTTAGATGTTCAATCGGGCGATTTAATTACCGTATTTTATGAAGATGTCAGTGGTGATTGGGGCGATGCAGAGCAAGTACGTAGCACCGCACTTTATGCTGCGACTGTGATTAAAGGCTCTACCTTATTAGCAGATACCGTTTGGACAGAAGATAACAGTCCTTACTTGGTCACGGGTGATGTGACGGTTTCAGCCAATACCACACTAACGATTATGCCAGGTGTTACTGTTCTATTCCTCGCTAATACCGATGATACTGTGGGTGGGCAAGCCCCTTATGACAGTGAATTGATTATTAAGGGCAGCTTAAATGTTGCTGGTACTGAATCTAAAGGTGTGACGCTAACCAGTAGTAACCGAGAGCCTACAACGGGTGATTGGGGTGGTATTCGCGTAGAAAGAGGTACAGCAAGTATTTCCTATACCACACTTGAGTACAGCGCTTATGGTATTAATTTATATAATATACAGAATGGAAAAACCTTTACGCTAAACAATAGTGAATTATCTAATAATGGCACGGGGATTAAATCGTCAGATTCATATTATGGTGTTTTTAACGTTAGCAACAATACAATTCGAGATAATAGTAGCTATGCAGTTCATTCTGATAACAACCATGCCAATTGGACGATTGATAATAATGTGATTAGCGGTAACGGGCAGTTAATGAGTTTTAATTGGGAAATTAGTGTTTCATTGACCGATAATGAAATAAGAAATAACCAAGGAAGTGTATTAACTTATTTGATTCAAGATGACTTTGTTTTTACGGGTAATACAGTAACTGAAAATACAGGTTATGGTTTAGAGCTTAATCTTACTTATACTCACGGAGAGTGGGATACGGATAGTATTATAATTGAAGATAACGTAATTGATAACAATGGCTATTACGGGGTTTATATTAATAGCTATAGTAGTGCCGACCCAATGATAAATAGGAATAAGGTGCGTAACAATTCAGGGTATGGAGTTTACTTAAATACATCTGAAAACAATACTCAACCTTCTATTCATGATAATGAGATAACCGGAAATGACAACATAGGCTTGTATGTATCAGGTAAAGCAGTCCCTTCTATTGTTGGTAATACTATTAATAATAATGGCTCAGGTATTTATGTAAATTATGATGATGTAAATGGTAATGGTGACTTTGCCTTAACCGATAATTTAATCACCAATAATCAAGGTTATGGCATCAGCGTTAATGGTTATGCCAAACCTGTGGTTAGCAACAATGATATTGTTGGTAATACGGGTTATGCATTAGAAAACCATACGAGCTTTGCGATTGATGCCAAGAATAACTGGTGGGGTGTGGATGACAGTGCTGAGATAAATGCAGGCACTAATCCTCAAGCACTGAGCTTTATCTACGATGGCAATAATGACGGTAATGCAGGTAAGGTTAATTATGCAGGCTGGTTGAGCTTCTCAATTCAAGATCAAACACCGCCGTTAACGACCCTTTCTAATACAAGTATAATTTCTTCATTATCTTTTGAAATCACCTTGTCGTGTAATGATGATATTGGTGGTGTTAGCTCAGGATGTACCGCAACTTACTACACTATTGATAATAGCGAACCTACAACTGGTTCCGTGTTATATGAAGGTGCAATAACGCTTAATGAAAGTGCTGTTGTTAAATTTTTCTCTATTGATGTAGCAGGTCATAAAGAAGCTGTTACTACTAAGCGTTTTTATATTGATGATATTGATGCGCAAAATGCTAGTCGAAGTGGTGAATTGTTGATTAGTGGTCAAGAAACAAGTCAATCATTCTTAGCTGAAATTTCTGAGCCAATTATTTTATTAAGTGCTCCTAGCTATAAAGATAGTGGTTCAGGCGTTGCAAAAGTGTCAAGTGTCACATCAACCGAAGTCACCGCTTCATTTAAAGAGTGGGAATACCTTGATGGTAATCATGATGCAGAATCAGTTCCTTATGTTGCATTGACCAAAGGTAGGTACTTATTAAGCAATGGTGACGAGTTAGAGGTCGGTGAACTTCAACTGTCTTCAACTCAGCAATGGCAAGAAACTACATTTGAAAGTTCATTTGCAGCATCACCAACCGTCATTTTAACAAGCCAAAGTAATGAGACGAGTAAAGTCTTTAATTTACTTGCTGATAATATAACTAGTTCAGGCTTTTCGGCTAAGTTAGCTGAACAAGAGAGCAATACGGTAGGTGAATACGCAGAGAAAGTCGGTTACTTGGCTTACTATAAAAATGAATTAGAGCCTGTAGAACAAAGTGAGCCGTTCGTAGTCTCTTCAAATATAGAAGTGAGCTCTGATTGGTCAGCAGTTGATAGTTTCGCTATTAGTTTGCAGGAAGAAGCTTCATTTGATGAAGAGTTAGTTCATACCAGCGAATTCATTTCAATGGTTAACATCAACGGGACTATATTATTTCAGCAAATTGGTGAATTAGAATCAGATACTAGCTCGCTTCGTCGTTCAATTGTAGATACAGATTTAGATACCCTATTAGATGTATTTGATACCGATGACGATAACGATGGTGTAATAGATTTAAATGATGCGTTTTCTACAAATGCCGCAGCAAGTGTTGATACTGATTTAGATGGTTTACCTGATAGCTTTCATGAAAGTTGTGATGATGCTTGTATTGTTAGTTCTGGATTAACGCTTGATTTAGACGACGATAACGATGGTTATTCTGATATTGATGAATTAGCCAATGAAACGGATAGTTTATCAGGAGATTCTATACCTAGTGACAATGATGGCGATTTCATTTCGGATATTTTAGATACTGATGATGACAATGATCTTGTTTTAGATGTTGACGATGCTTTCCCATTAGACGCTACGGAATCATTAGATACAGATGGTGATAGCATAGGTAACAATGCAGATACCGATGATGATAACGATGGAATTATTGACGAAGACGATAGTGCTCCTTTAGATGATTCTATTGGTGATAATGTATCACCTGTTTTCTCTGAACTTGTTGATGTTACCTTTGAAGCAACAGGGACTACTACTGATTTAGAATTAGTTGTGCCAGAAGTCACAGATAATAACCTCAATGCTCCCACTGTTGTGTCTGACTATAGCGATGCACTGCCATTGGGCACACACGAGGTAACATGGACGGCAACGGATTTTGCTGGAAATGTTAAAGCAGCAGTGCAGCTAGTACATATTGTTGATACAACCGCTGCGATGTTTGATGATCTTCAAATACAAACGCTGAGTGCAATGGGTATTCTTAGTGATGTTTCAGACGAGATAAACAATGTTCAGGCTTATGACTTAGTTGATGGAAACATTAATGCAGTTGTTATTGGTGATACGCTTTATCGTTCTGGTGCTCATTTTGTGCCAGTATCGGCAACTGATAGCTCAGGTAATATTGCTGAAACAGAGGTAGAAGTACATATTAATCCGCTTGTAGAATTAAGCCAAAGCAGAAAGGTTGAGCCAGGCGCTACGGTTGTATTACCTGTAACGCTTTCAGGTAATGCTGCGGTTTATCCTGTTGGAGTAACTTATACACTGATGCAGTCTGGTTCAATCATTGCAACAAATGAACTTACAATTTCCGAAAATATTTCAGGTGTTATTACCATTGAAATACCCAGTGACGCACTTAATGGTGATGTTTATTCTGTTGCTATAACATCGGCTAAAAATGCAGTATTAGGTTTTGTAACGTCTATTCAATTAACGGTAGATCAAACTAACTTTACACCCACACTAATATTAGTGACTCAACAAAATGATGAAAAAATCAGTGTTGTTGATGGTCAAGGTGGCATTGTCACGGTGACTGCTTTTGTTCATGATATTAATGTAAATGATATACACGATATTACTTGGAGTTCATTGAACAATACTCTGGTTGATTTAAATACTGATAGCTTAATGTCTACTTTTGAGTTCTCACCTGAGGGCTTAACGTCAAACACTTATGAATTAACCGTGAATGTAAGTGAAAATAATACTAGCGAGCTATATAGTATTTCTGTTGATAAAAATATCGTTGTTGATGCCTCACTTCCACCATTAGATATAAATACCGATAGTGATAATGATGGAATTTCAGATGCCGATGAAGGCTATAGTGATAGTGATAATGATGGCATATCTGACTACTTAGATACTGACGATAATCCAAGTCGTTTACCGATTGATGACTCAACAGCAGCAATGCAAACCTTGAATGGTTTAAGTTTAAGCCTTGGCGATATAGTTACAATGTCAGGTGGCGCAACAGCAGCTAATGCAACAGTTAATGTTAACGATATTACTTCCGATGAGCACTTTACTACGTTATCGACTATCACTAACTTTAATGTTTCAGGCTTGACTGAGGCTGGTCAATCTGTGCCTATTGTCATTCCTTTAGCAAATGGAAAAACAATACTTGAAGGTAGTATCTATAGAAAGCATAGCAACAGTAAAGGTTGGTTTGATTTTGTGGTTGATAGTAACAATGGTGTTTATTCGGCTTCAACTGATGAAGACGGTAACTGTCCTTACCCATTATCAACCCAGTATCAACAAGGTCTAACTGCTGGCAACAACTGTATTCAACTACTCATCAAAGATGGTGGAGAGAATGATGCTGATGGTCTTGCTAATGGTATGGTTAAAGACCCTGGAGCGCTAACGTCACAATTCACCAACCAAGCACCAGTTATTGTTGTTAATACTGATGAAACAGCAAATGAAGGCAGTGTTGTTACCTTTGATGCATCAGCGACTAACGATGCAGAAAATGACGCATTAACCTATTTATGGGTACAGTTAACAGGCCCAACAGTTGAGCTCTCAGGGCAAGATACGGCAACCTTAAGCTTCACAGCACCACAGGTTGGTAACGATGAGTTTTTAACTTTCGAGCTCACTGTTAATGATGGTCAAGACACCTCTGCAACCGAAGTTAACGTATTAGTACTTCAAGTGAATGTTGCACCAATGGTTTCAATTGATAGTCATGCTTCATCTTATGATGAAGGTACTACTATCTTGTTAACGGCAACAGGTGCTGACGAAGATAATGACGTGCTAAATTATCAATGGGAGCAAACCGTAGGCCCTGCAGTAACGCTTTCTGGTGCTTCAAGCGCATCGGTGACTTTCACTGCACCAGCAGTTTCAAGTGATCAGAGCTTTGAGTTCAAAGTAACGGTGTCAGATGGTATTGATGCTATATCTAAAACGACGACTGTGACTGTTAAGAATGTAGCTACTGTTACTCCTTCAGTGACGCCACCAAAAGAAAGTGGTGGAGGTGGTGGCTCTATGAGCTGGGTGCTAGTTCTTCTTGTCTTTAGTTTATTTAGAGGTCGACATCTAAAACAAGCAGCTTAATTTATAGGCAGTGATATATATCTTTATATGTCACTACTATTTTTTTATTGATTTTGACGCTTGCAGTGTACTTTACCTATAACTTAGTCCATTCATTTTTATAAGCTTTCGTATTGTTACATAAATTTATTAGAAGGACTCTAATTTTGCCCGAACATAATTCACATACATTATTTAAAAAAACCTTAACTCAATCGTTATTAATTTTTGCGCTGGCAGCATGTGGCGGCGGTGGAGGAGAAAGTAGCAGCTCCAAGCTCCCAACAAATATTTTACCTATTGCTGACGCAGGGATTGATATAACAGTTGAAGAGCAAGAAGTAGTAACTTTACAAGGTAATGGCACTGATTCAGATGGCAGTATTTCTAGCTATAGTTGGACTCAATCCGCGGGAACTTCTGTTATCTTGTCAGATCCGAATGCATCAAGTGTCAGCTTTACAGCCCCAGATATTGTTAATGATGAAACTTTGATTTTTAGCTTAACTGTTACAGATGATGATGGGAGTAAAGGGACTGACTCTATAGCCGTTAATTTGACTCATTTAAATGCAGCACCAATAGTTTTTGCGGGGGAAAATATTGAGGCTATGGAAGGGGATAATGTTGCTTTAATCGCAACGGCGAATGATATAGATAGTAGTAATTTGACTTACAATTGGGTACAAACGTCAGGAATTAGCGTCACCATTGAGAATTCAGATTCATTGAATGCTTCTTTTCAAAGTTTTGATATAAATCAAGAAGAAATAATGTCTTTTGAAATTACGGTTAATGACAACTATGGCGGAGATAATTCATTTACGACTGATTCAATTGATATCACGATTAAACCCTACGATGTAATTTTTAATTTACCTGCAGCCATTGGCAATGGTTGCGAATTTAATACAGAAATAATTGATACATATGCTGTAGGTATCGATTCTATAAGTTGGCAGGTTTTAAGTGATACTAGTGAATTAATAGTGGAAGGTGATGCTATTGAAAGTAGCATTACAATAACTATCCCAGATTCAGGTGGCTATTCACTTTCAGCTACAACTATTTTTACTAATGGTCTAACTGCTTTGACTAATGAAGTGTTAGTTGTTAATAAGGCGCTGCCTAAAGACATTAAATCGATTGAGTATGTAATATCGAGTGACGAATCTCAGGTTGTATGCCAAGACGTAAATATATGGAATGATGCCACATTGAAGTTAGAGGAAGGTGCTAGTTTGTCATCAATTGATGGTTCTTCTAAGAGAATATTGATGTGGGGTGATGTCAATATATTAGGATCAGAAACGAATCGGATATCAGTTAGTAATGTTGTTTTCGAAAATGACTTTTTTACAACGAATTCTACAATCAGTGTAAACGCCTCTTATGTAGATTTTCTTAATGAAGCAACAATTCTTAACGACGACGGAATCACAAACATCAGCTATTCGACTTTCGATAGCCATTTTAAGCAATCAGATAAAGGAACTGTAATATACAATGTATTTAATAAGGGGGTGAGCACAAAACCTGATGGAACAATAATTAAACATAATGATATTTACTGTGAAGGGTTAAGTTCATGTATGTACGTGAGCAACTACATGTTTGGATCTGGATTTCTAAATGCCAAACCAACTATTGAATATAACAATATATTTGATGCAGCTAATGACTCCATCACTTACAACAATGACTCATTTACTGAGACCGATATAGATCTGCGTAATAATTATTGGGGAGGAAAAGCGTTATCTGAACTAAATGATGTATTTGTTGATGCTAACGATACCCCAGATAAGTCACATTTATTTTTATTTGATCCAATGTTAGAAGATGAGGTTGATCACTCTAATACAGCGCCAATCGCCAATGCAGGAATAGATAAAACGACAGTTCTCAACTATGGTATTGCAATAAATGGGGCGTTGAGTAGTGACATTAATGGTGATGAACTGAGCTATCAATGGACTTTATTAAACAAACCTAATGGAAGTGTAACAACTTTGAATAATGATACTGACTTAGTATCTTTATTAACACCAGATACTTTGGGCACTTATACGATAGAATTAAAGGTTTCAGATGGTATTTTAGAAAGTATAGATACTATGATTATTAGTGTATTAGAAGACTATACCATTACCTATGCACCAGTTACACCTGGCGTAACTGTATCTATGTGTGGGATATCAGGCTCTGGAACTTTTGGAGGGTATTATTGGACATTCAGTAATTGTGTCCCTTATGGAAATGCAGGTAACCCTGTAGGAGTTAAAATAACTAATAATCATCCCGACGAATCTATAATAATTACTCAGGTTGGTATTGAGTTAGCCAACGGGGGTATTATACAGCCACACAACATTAATCCAACGTCTCAGGTTGTTGCCCCTAATTCCCTTATGTATTTTAAAATCGACATGAGTTTAGGGGGGAGTTTGACGGGAGGATTTTTCCAATTAAATGGTGTTGCGGGATATTCTTACGGTGTTCAGGCAACGAATACTTTTTCACAATAATTAAAATGTTGATGGTCTTTTAATAAAATATCAATGTAATTTCAGCCTAGTGACTTAATATTCTCTGTCCTATTACCAACCCAATATCAAGAAGGTTTAGTGGTTGTAGATAACTGTATTGTAAGCGTATAGGGAACTTCACCTAGGAGCTTATTTTCAAATCTTCAGTTTTTTCAAGTGGATCATATCTACGATAAATTTAGAATAATATATAAAATAATAATTAAAAGAGAGTTTATAAATGAAATATTTAGTGGCAATAATGTTAGTTGGTTTTTCGGTATTTTCAAATGCGGGTATTATTACTCATAATAGCTGGAAAACAGACGGAACCATTGTCAATTATACGGGGGCAAATAAAACCCTTTCGAATAAAGAATGGTTAAGCTGGTCTTTAACAGATGAAATGTCTATCGAGCAGGTACTTAATTCTGATTTAGTATTAAAAGATGGTTGGTATATAGCAAAATCTGACTTATTGTCTGTAGCATTTAATGATTTTTTTGGTTCAACTCAGTTTAATGAGGATACAGGTGAGGGGGATAAATTGGCCATTACTGATGAATTGGCCGTTACTTTTACTACAATATTCGGATCGACATTTCAAAGTGATAGTTTTGTTAATAATTTGAGCACAAGCGCTGCATGGTCTTATAATGCAGCTGGTACTAAGCTGTTTGCAGCCACGGTCAGAAGTGAATACCAAGTAGAGAATTACACTCCTTATAATTCGGCATGGGGATATGTCAGGGATTATTCTCTGAGAACGTCACAGTTTGACTCTATGTCACCAGAGTTCGGTGTTGCACTAGTAAGAGGTATTTCACCCCCGATGTCAGTGAGTGAACCAACAGGTATGGGGATTGCGCTACTAGCCGCATTCCCATTTCTTTTAAGAATGAGACGTAGTAAAAAATAAGAGTCTGTAGTGACTCTTAGGTCCTTAACAATATCTATGTAACTGCCTATCGTGAATGCCCATATAGCGTTTAGGAAAGGCAGGCTATCAACAAGACAGAAAAATATTTAAGTGACACTGGCTCTAAATAAAATAGCCTCGATGTTTCAACATCTCGTCAGTCGTCATCATTAAAGAGGGCTTTTGATAAGATACGATGGCGATAAAAAAAATTTTCAGCTAATTAATTCCTAAAGTACTTATTTATCAACAAGCGTCATCCTCCAGAATTAACGAATTAAATTTATGGCTGTTTTAATGAGTGAAGTGAATTCAAGCAAAGAGTTTATTGTAATGGCTTAAGATTTTTCTTCGCTTTAACTGTTGCTGTTCGCAGTAATCACTTAAAGCATCTTGTGGCCAACCGGACCATGAAACTGTGTTTTATTAACTTAACCCTTGATAATACTTATTAGGCTTATTAAAAGATTTTATAGTGTTAAAAATTGTTAAGATTTTTAGGAGTGTTTTACTTAAAAAAGGATTATTAATAATCTTTATGGAAATATATCTAAGAAAAAACAAGTAAATGCTAACTAGAGCTTATTTAGATAATTTATTTTGTTTGTTATTAACCTGGTGTGTACTAGTAGAAGTGGTGGCCCCTCCCTGACTTGAACAGGGGACCTGTCGATTATGAGTCGAATGCTCTAACCAACTGAGCTAAGGGGCCATCTTTTTATCCGCTTTAAATTGAGACTTCAACTTAAAGCGGCGTGAAGTATAAGCATTTTTTATTTTGTTGTCACTAGCGTATTTTTAAAAAATGCTAAATTTTACATTGTTCGCTTAATTGTTAGGCAATACGGGTGATTTTATATCACTATTGCCTAGATACTATTTATTGATAATGACTTTTCTCTTGGTTAATAAAGATAATGAAAGGATTGTTAACCATAATATTGTACCGCCGCTACTTTTTGTCTTGGGGGTTGGTGTTACTACAACGGGCGCGACTACTGAAACAATAACACTTCCTGTACTTGATGCACCTCTGAAATCAGTAGCGGTAAGTTTAAATGTTAACGAGGTAGCGTTATTTGGTGCTGTAAAGCTAGCTGATAACATATCAGCGTTAGTTATTGATACCGCTGAACCTGCTGTTTGCTCCCATAAGTAGGTCATACTGTCGCTTTCTGCATCGATGGCTTGAGCCGTTAACGTTACACCTTGATTAGTATTTACTTCAAAATTTTCTCTTAGGGTAACCACAGGTGCTGTATTTTGATCATCATCAGCAATAGTGAATATAATCTCTGCATTATTACCTAACCGACTATTATCGATGCTTGATAACGTTAAGGTGAACGTTTCATTTTCTTCTTCTTCAATATCATCAATAATAGTTAATATAATTTTTTTAGTATCACTTTCACCTTCGCCCCAAGATACTTGCCCCGATGCATCAATGATATCGCTACCAATAATCGCTTGCCCTGAAGTCAGTTGATACTGGAATGAGATACTGCCCGATGTGCTTCCCATTCGGTTAACATTTACGGTGTATTCATCAACATTCTCTGCGATTGTTTGCTCGTCGAATTCAAAGCTTCCCGTTCCTTTGTCTATTAACCCAGTAATATTGATAGTGTTGTAACTGTTTGAGCCAAGTGTTGCACCATTTGTTGGATTATATAAACGTATAAAAAAAGACTCTGACAATTCGGTATTTGTTAGGTCATCTGCAATATCAATACTTATTGTCTTATTGGTATTATCGTTTGCAGCCCAAGTGAGTGTGTTGTTTTCTACATCAAAGTCAGTGCCTTTTTTGGCGCTACCTTGAATTACTTGGTAACTTACCGCAGTACTTTCTGTAATGTCTGAACCATTACGTTGCACAATGAGGTTGAGAGTTGTTCCTTGAGCGGTTTCTGTGCTTTTACTGGTAAAGCTGAACATTCCTTTCGTTGAAGCTTTTGCGTTATCTTTTAGTACATACAGACCACTGTTAATATCGCTAACGAGAATATTTCCTGACGGTAAAAATGGATAAACGCCCCATGCACCATTAAAGCTTGCTGAGTTACTCGGTGTGAAAGTATCAAAGAACCCAACTTCAGTAGGCGTTGTTGGATCAGTAATGTCTAAAATGGTTAAGCCACGTTCGTAGTTAGACATATAGTATCTATTACCTCGAACAAAACCATTATGATCAATCGCTTGTGTAGGACCTGTCCATTGGCCAACCTGTGTTGGGTTCGTTAGGTCCCCAATTGAAAATATTCTAACAGTGGTGTTTAATCCACCACGAAATTCATCAAATTCATCATGTAATAAAATGAACTGCTTATCTTCAGTGCCCCAACCAGAATGTACATATTTATTGTTCGGAGCTACGTCGTTATATTCAGCCGCACCTAACTGAGTTGAGTTATTTGGATCGGTGATATTCCATAACTTCATGACGTCTTCATTAAAATCAATGAAAACAGTACAGCTACCTGACGTTAAACCACAATCATTAACTGAACGTTGATCATCTATAACAAGAGAAGCCCCATCATGGGTGTAGCCATTACCAAAATTGTTAGCAGTAACGTTGACTAATGTTTTTGGGTTTTCTAATGAATAGCTTTGGAAAGCTCCACCCCTACTGTTTGTGCCAATAAGTTGCAGTGAAGCTGTTTGATCTGGAAGCGTTATATTAAGGGTATGATCAACATTAGTGATATAAACATTATGGGCTCTACTGACGACTTTATTCTTTTCAACTAATGTTATTGAATGAGGAAGATTGTTAAGGTCAATAATAGTCACATAATCTGTTGGACCATTTCGAACACCTTCGGTTGTAACATAAGCATAGGCTTGCCATAAATTGATATTTTCATCAAAGTATTGGTAAACTTTTACATCTCGCCATGTTGACGTTACTCCAGCTATTGTACCCACTTCAACAGGAGTGGTTGGGTTTGTAACATTAACCACAACAACGCCATTTTTTACGCCCATAATAGCAAATTCATTACCCGTATTTAAATCTACATGGCCCCAAATATCGTTGCCTTCAACAGGATCACTCGACATTGCAGTTAATGGGAAATGAGCGAGTAAATCAATGTTATTGCAGTCAAAAATATCAGCTTTGCCATTAACACAAGGTTCATTTGCTTGGCTTTCACTGAGTTGATAATAACTTGCAAGTTTTTGTTTTAAATCTTTATCTTTAGCAAAGGCTTTACCATCTGCAATAACGCTAAAACCGTTGCTGCGAAGCTCATCAACCATTTCAATTGGAATATTATGTAAAGTGGTAACATTTGACTGAGGGCTTTGTGATTGGTAATGATCAAATTGATTATAGCCTCCGACGACTGAGACAAGAGCGCTTTTTAAATAAAATAATTCTTCGCTTGAAGTGATTGTAAAGTCGCCTGAAGCAACAAGTACGTTATCACCTTTGTTTGCTTGGCTAACCGCATAGGCAATTGTTTTACAGGGTCTAAGAACATTATCACAGCGGTCTTTATCTACGCCATTAACAGCAACAAACCTCGACTTATCATGCTCTGAATGAGCAAATGTATTTGAAGAGAGTAAAAAATAAGATATTGAAATAATTGCAATGCCAAGAGGTAATGATATTTTAGCCATAATGTGCTCGTTTTTTATTTAGCTGCTCAATATTTGATGGCTTTACCATAGCAAGTTAACGTACAATTTAAAACCAACTCGTTAACATTACCTTAACTTCATGTAAATATTACTTTGCATTCAACGATTAAGCCTTATTCAAATGAACCGTTATATATTAAAAAAGATTTTATCTGTCACAACTATTTTTGGGTTAAGTATTACCTTACTTTCAGGATGTTTTCAAAAGTCACAGCCCACAAAAATTTCTTTTCAAGCTGTTTATAAAAATACTGACATTAACTGTGCAAGCAGTTTCTCTGATGTTCATGAATTAAAAAGTAGCGAATCACAAAAGTGGCAATATCAGCAGTTACAGTTTTTTATACATGGCGTTGAAGTGAATACCAGTAGTAAGGGTTGGCAGCCTTGGCTGATGACAACAAATGCAAATCAAGCAGACAATGTCGCTTTACTGGGAGAGATATGTGATAGAAAAAATGGCAAAGGTTATTGGCAACTCGAATTAATGCCATTAGATGAAGCGGCTGTTGTTACTGATATTCGTTTTACTTTAGGTGTACCATTTGCACTTAATCACCTGAATCCATTAACCCAGCCTAGCCCATTAAATGACGCTTCAATGTTTTGGGGATGGCAAGGGGGGCATAAATTTATGCGGGCCGAGTTAGTCTCTCAAAATGATGACTGGCTATTTCACCTAGGCTCTACAGGTTGTAAAGCATTAAGCCCAGTACGAGCACCAAAAAATGAATGTTTGTATCCTAATCGCGTGTCTGTTGCTTTACCTTTTACCTTGGAAAATTCTACCATTGAATTTGATTTAGCGTTGTTAGTACGAGATGTTGGATTAGCACGCAAAAATAGTTGTCAATCGGCAATCGATGAAGAGAGTTGTAAAATGTTATTTAAAAACTTAGGTTTGGGAGCGAATACTAGTAATGAATCGTTGTTATTTAAGACAAAAAATAATGGGTAATTGGCTTCTACATCGACTTAAATTAATACTTCAGTGCTTATTCACTTTTGGCATTTGCTTGGCTTTGCAGTCATGTAGTGATGATAATAAATTAGAAAGTGATTATCAGTGGCCAATTATCGAAGGTTTTCCTAAACCACAAGTACCACAAGATAACCCAATGACCCAAGCAAAAGTTAATTTAGGTAAACAACTCTTTTTTGATAAAAATTTGTCAGCTAATCAACAACAAGCGTGTGCAAGTTGTCATCATCAAGAGTTTGCTTTTGGTGAAAATATTCCCCATTCATTTGGCAGCACCGCACAACCACATCGACGTAATGCCTCTGCTTTAGTTAATATAGCGTATAACAAAACGTTAACGTGGGCACACGACGGTTTAACCTCTATTGAACAGCAAATACTATTACCTATGTTTGGTGAATCGCCGGTTGAGCTAGGCATAACCGGTCATGAAGAAGAAGTTTTGGCACGCTTTAGCTCAGAAACTTATCAAATGTTATTCACAGAAGCATTTCCAAATCAAACCGTTAGTTTCGATTTAATTGTGAAAGCATTAGCGAGCTATGTTCGCAGTTTAGTTTCTTTAAATTCGCCTTTTGATAGCTATGCATATTTGGCTGATGACAATGCTATTTCTGCCTCGGCTTTGCGCGGTATGAATTTATTTTTCTCAGAGCAGCTTGAATGCCATCATTGTCACGGCGGATTTAATTTCACTCAGTCTACCAGTCATGAAAAACAG
The DNA here is from genome assembly GCF_014077545.1 of Colwellia sp. BRX10-1. Classification (NCBI taxonomy): domain Bacteria; kingdom Pseudomonadati; phylum Pseudomonadota; class Gammaproteobacteria; order Alteromonadales; family Colwelliaceae; genus Colwellia; species Colwellia sp. BRX10-1. Next base: position 407,550 of record NZ_JACGWC010000001.1, on the reverse strand, counting down.
CTTATTGATCGCAGACCCTTCCATAATACGGGTTTGTATAATGTTAGCCATCAAAGTGGTCGTGATAAATCAGGTTACCCTAAACATGATACTGGTTTGTCTGAAATTTCAACGTTAGTGAGAGATAATGGCCGATTTAGAGCGCCAACATTACGTAATATTGAAGTTAGTGCGCCCTACATGCATGACGGCAGTATTGGAAGCTTAGCGGAAGTTATTGATTTTTATGCCGCGGGTGGACGAAATGTTACTACGGGTGAATATCAAGGTGATGGTCGAAGTAATCCACTGAAAAGCCAGTTCATTAAAGGGTTTGTCTTAACAGAAGAAGAAAAAGAAGACTTAATTGCTTTTTTGAAAACCTTAACGGACCAAACATTTCTATCTGATCCTAAGCATATTATTGTTGATAAGTAAGTCTTAAAACGTGAAGGTTAAACCTGCTGTTAATTCACTTTGCACCCACATATCGCTCGATATTGCGATTTTACAGGTATTGTTATCACAGAAAAGTGCGTCTTGAGAGTCAATAAGTGTCGCATATACTCTTGCACCTAAACGAATCGCTATACGGTCATTGAGTTGTAATTTACTGTAAAACCCTAGGTTTACTGAGAGTTTAGTTTCATCATCAAGTTCTTTTGCCTCGGGTGAAAAATGCGTAACACCAAAGCCACCAGAAAACCAAAAGGGAACTAAGCTATTTGAAAGTGGCACATTACCACCGATATGTAGGTAAGTTACCGATAAGTCACTAGTATAAGGGCTTAATAAACTGGCAGGAATTAATTCACTTTCATAGTGACTTATCAGTAATTCACCTTGGCGTTTATTGTCATAAGGCCAAGCAACAATCACCCCAAAACTTGAGCCTTCATCTATATCAATTTCTAACGATTGGGACTCACTCATATCATAAAAGTCACCTGCAATAGTAAAATCTCCTCCCAAACGGTAACCTGCAAAGGGAGTTACTTCGATAGGTCCAGATTTAGCCGCTAAAGTAGGTAGTGTTAAAAATAAAGAAAATAGTAGAATGAGAGAGCGCATTGAAAGTCCTTTTATGAAAAATTTGATTGGCTGATTATTGAGTCGAGTTAATTAAAGACAAAAAAAATCCAGTAATTAATTACTGGATTTTAAGTCATCTATTTAAAAATGAAAGCTTTATTCGCCGTCTAAGAAACTTTTAAGTTGCTCAGAGCGAGAAGGGTGACGTAATTTACGTAACGCTTTTGCTTCGATTTGACGAATACGTTCACGGGTAACATCAAACTGCTTACCTACTTCTTCTAACGTATGATCGGTATTCATATCGATACCAAAACGCATTCTTAACACTTTAGCTTCACGAGCGGTTAAGCCAGCTAATACTTCGTGTGTCGCATCTTTCAAGTTTTCAGCGGTAGCCGAGTCAACAGGTAGTTCGCCATTACCATCTTCAATAAAATCGCCCAAGTGTGAATCTTCGTCATCACCGATAGGGGTTTCCATTGAAATAGGTTCTTTAGCAATTTTCAATACTTTACGAATCTTATCTTCCGGCATGATCATGCGTTCAGCTAATTCTTCAGGTGTTGGCTCACGTCCCATTTCTTGTAACATCTGACGAGAAATACGATTTAATTTATTAATCGTTTCTATCATATGTACTGGGATACGAATCGTTCTGGCTTGGTCAGCAATTGAACGGGTGATCGCTTGACGGATCCACCACGTTGCATACGTTGAAAATTTGTAACCACGACGGTATTCAAATTTATCAACCGCTTTCATCAAACCAATGTTACCTTCTTGAATTAAATCTAAGAATTGTAAACCACGGTTGGTATATTTTTTAGCAATCGAGATAACTAAACGTAGGTTAGCTTCAACCATTTCTTTTTTCGCACGACGAGCCTTAGCTTCACCGATAGACATACGACGGTTAATATCTTTAATACCGTGTACATTTAAGAACGTTTCTTTTTCTAATTGGTTTAATTTATAAATACAACGTTCAACGTCTAACTCAATATCAGACATTTTTGCTGAATAAGCATGACCTGCAGCTTTTTGCTCGTTAAACCAATCTTTAGAGGTTTCATTACCTGGAAAGATTTTGATAAACGTTGTTTTAGGCATGCCAGCACCAACAACACAGTGCTTCATGATTAAACGTTCTTGAATACGTAATCTATCCATTACGCTACGCATGTTTTTAACAAGCTTATCAAAAAGTTTAGGGATTAAACGGAATTCTTTAAATACTTCAGCTAAATCATCAATCGCTGCTTGTGCGTCTTTATGACCGCGACCTTTAGCATTAATAACTTTATTTGCTTTTTCGTAGGCATTGCGAAGTAGAGTGAACTTTTCTTTAGCAAGTTCAGGACAAGGACCGGTATCTTCTTCTTCCTCATCTTCTTCGTCGCCATCAGACTTATCTTCGTCGTTGAGCTCTTCTTTTGAAAGCTCTGAACCAATATGCGTCGCTGCTGCTGGAATTTCTTCTTCTTCAGCATCAGGGTCTAAAAAGCCAACGATAATATCGGTTAAACGTACTTCTTCAGCTTCAAAGTTGTCCCACATATCGAGTAAAAAATTGATTGCCGGCGGATATTCAGCAACACTACGCTGAACTTCCTTAATGCCTTCTTCAATACGCTTAGCGATAACAATTTCGCCTTTACGCGTTAATAGCTCAACGGTACCCATTTCACGCATGTACATGCGGACAGGATCAGTTGTTCTACCAATTTCGCTTTCAACCGTAGCAAGTGCTTGGGCAGCTGCTTCAGCAGCATCTTCATCAGTATTACCTTCTGTCATCATCAAGGTATCTTGATCTGGAGCAGTTTCGAATACCTGAATACCCATGTCGTTGATCATTCTAACGATGTCTTCAACTTGGTCTGAATCGATTATATCTTGTGGCAGGTGATCGTTAACTTGAGCAAAAGTTAAGTAACCTTGCTCTTTACCTTTGGTAATGAGCTCTTTAAGTCTAGATTGTGGGGCTTGATTCATTGACGAGTGTCCACCTAAATTATGGCTATCAAAATGAAAACAGTAAGCCGGAAATTATAGCTAATTGCTTAGTATATTGCCAGCGTTAAAGTTTGTTCAACTTATTTTTGTTTGCTACGCACTTAACAAACTATGTAATTCTTGTTTCTCACTTTTACTTAAGCCAGTTGCATGTTCTTTGGCAAGCAATTGCTCCGTACGTTGTTCAATAAATTTGTTTAAAAAACTTTCTATTACATCAATAAACATCGATTCAGCATTTTCAGGTTCAACATGATGTTGTAAGCACATTAACTTTGTTAATTGGCTACCTTCAGTGGTCCCTCGAAAATGTTCAATAAGCTGAGCACTGTTAATTTTTGAATTTTGTTTACATAAAACTAACAGTCGATTTAGCAAAGGAATACCTGGCATATCGAGTTGTTGTAAAATAGTAATATCCGGTAATGCACTAATGATATGGGGGTGCTCAAGTAATAATGCAATAGCAAGGCGTAATGGTGTGATCTTACTTTGCTTCTTTACCGTACTCGCCTTGTTGTTTTGATTGTTCTTTTTACGTAATTCGTCTAAACGTTTTTCGTTGCCACGGGCGAATTTATTGGCTAATTCAGTCAAAATTGAATCTTTCAAGGTACTATCAGGCAGCTTATTTAAGTAAGGCTGGAAGAGCTCAATCATTTTTGATTTTCCTTCCAAAGTACTCATATTGACTTGCAGAGAAAGGTGATCAAAAAGAAAAACTGACAAGGGTGTGGCGTTATCTAGAATTTCTTCGAAAGCTTGTTGACCTTTTTCTCTGATCAACGAATCAGGGTCTTCACCGTCAGGCAAAAATACAAATTTTAAACTCGTACCATCGTTGATTAAAGGCAGGGCATTCTCCATGGCTCGCCATGCAGCATCTCGGCCTGCTCGGTCACCGTCATAACAACAGATAACTTCTTTAACGGTTCTAAATAAAGTTTGGCATTGTTCTGGGGTGGTTGATGTACCGAGCGACGCTACAGCATAGTCGACACCATGTTGTGCTAATGCCACAACATCCATGTAGCCTTCAACCACGACCAATCGAGACAATTGTTTATTGGCTTGTTTTGCTTCAAATAATCCGTAAAGTTCATGGCCTTTATGATAAATACGTGTTTCTGGAGAGTTTAAATACTTTGGCGTACCATCACCCAATACACGACCACCAAAACCAATAACGCGACCTCGCTTGTCACGAATGGGGAATTGAATACGACCTCTAAAACGATCATAAGGACGATTCTTATCGCCAGGGATTGCCATACCTAAATCTACAAGTTGCTGAGTGGTTTCAGGATTTTTGGCAAAATGGTTCATCATCCCATCCCAAGCGTCACTGATATAACCAATACCAAAGCGCTTCACCACTTCACCGCTTAAGCCGCGACCTTTTAAATAATCAATGGCGGAATCTTTATCGGTAGCAACTTTTAATTGTTGTTGATAAAAACGACTGATTTTTTCCATCAGTTCGTAATCATCTTGTTTTTGTTTATGAACTTGTTGTTGCTGCTTTAGTTGCGCAGGGCTCTGGTTATTCTGTTCACGTGGCACCTCCATATTATAATGTGAGGCAAGTTCTTCAATCGCATCAGGGAACTCTAAACGGTCAAATTCCATCAAAAAGGAAATAGCATTGCCGTGTTCTCCACAACCAAAGCAATGATAGAATTGCTTATCTTGGCTAACACTGAACGAGGGAGACTTTTCGGTATGGAATGGGCAACAAGCTTGATAATTTTTGCCGGCTTTTTTTAGCGGCACTCGAGAGTCAATTAATTCAACAATATCAGCGCGCGCTAATAAATCATCAATAAATTGTCGAGGGATCATACCAGTCATGTCTACATTTTCTTTGGTTGTTTGTGCGAAGGTTATTTTAAACCTAATTGACCTGTACTGGATAGGTGTTTTTTAACTTCTCACCCAAGTGAAACGATAAATAGGTATTATATAAAACAATAAAGCCGTGAAAATAAATTTCACGGCTTTAAAATGTACATTTTAATAAAACGAAAACAGTAAGCTTTAGTAAAATCCGTTATGCATTTAAGGTATTACGAACTTGGCCACTTACTGCACCTAAGTCTGCTTTGCCTTGCATTAATGGTTTTAATACCGCCATTACTTTACCCATGTCAGCCATTGAAGCAGCACCGGTATCAGCAATAGTTTTGGTAATTAACTGACTAATTTCTTCACTTGAAAGTGGCTGCGGAAGAAAAAATCCTAAGGCGGTTACTTCTTCAGCTTCTTTAGCAGCTAACTCATCACGACCACCGTCAGTAAACATTTTGATCGACTCTCTGCGTTGTTTAACCATTTTGGTTAAAATCACAATGATGTTCTCATCAGTTGGTTCAAGGTTATGATCGATTTCGGCTTGCTTAATTGATGAAATGGCCATACGAATAACACCAAGACGACATTTGTCTTTAGCACGCATCGCAACTTTCATTTCATCTCTGAGTTGGTCTATTAAACTCATTTATTTTACTCGATAGTCTTAAATACTACTAAGGTATCTTAGTACATGCGAACGCGGCGAGCGTTTTCACGAGAAACTTTTTTAGCAGCACGCTTAACAGCGGCAGCTTTCTTACGTTTACGTTCCCAAGTAGGCTTTTCGTAAGATTCGCGACGGCGAACTTCTGAAAGGATCCCTGCTTTTTCACATGAACGTTTAAAACGACGTAATGCAACGTCAAATGGTTCGTTTTCTCTAACTTTAATTACTGGCATGTATAACCTTAGTATGTATCTATATGATTGGTGTATCGCTTAAGCATTATTGCTTCGCAAACACCCACTCTATCAAAATTGGGTGACGTATTCTAAAGCTAAGCACTAGTTAAAGTAAAGTGTAATATTTTCTAAAATTAAAATTAACTGATTTAATACTAATTTTATTATATATCCGCTGATGTTCACGGGGGGAAACGAATAATAATTTATTAAACGTTGTCGCTGGCCATTATCTATTTTTCTGATAAAAAAGTAGATCACAACCTTGATCAAATGGGTATAATAGCTAACGTATTTGGCGTTAAAATCGCTCAATAAAATGAAATAAACATTATTTAGGCTTTTAGGTTAAGGGTATTATGCGAATTTTAGGTATAGAAACATCTTGTGATGAAACGGGTATTGCTATTTATGATGACGGAGAAGGTGATTTACCTAAAGGTATTGTAGCCCATCGTTTATATAGTCAAATAGCTGTTCATGCTGACTACGGCGGAGTCGTTCCTGAATTAGCGTCACGAGATCATGTCCGTAAAACAATACCTTTAATTAAAGAAGTGTTAAAAGAAGCTAACTTAACCCCTGCTGATCTAGACGGCGTTGCTTATACTGCAGGGCCTGGTTTAGTGGGGGCATTATTAGTAGGCTGTTCAATTGGCAGAAGTTTAGCTTATGGCTGGGGACTTCCGGCAGTGCCTGTTCATCATATGGAAGGGCATTTACTCGCGCCTATGTTAGAAGAAAACGTGCCAGAGTTTCCTTTTGTTGCCCTGCTCGTTTCGGGTGGACATACTATGCTAGTGCGTGTTGACGGCATTGGTCGATATGAATTACTCGGTGAATCAGTTGACGATGCTGCGGGTGAAGCGTTTGATAAAACAGCTAAGTTACTTGGGCTTGATTACCCCGGCGGGCCTGCTTTATCGAAGATGGCTGAAAAAGGCACAAAAGGGCGTTATAAATTGCCGCGTCCAATGACAGATCGTCCAGGTTTAGATTTTAGCTTTAGTGGTTTAAAAACCGCTGCAGGTACTGTTATTCGCAAAGAAATAGCGTTACAAAAAGCACAAGGCAATGAAGGTATGGATGAACAAACTCATGCCGATGTCGCTTATGCATTTCAAGAAGCGGTTGTTGATACCTTAGCAATAAAATGTCGCCGTGCTTTGCAGCAGTGTGAGTTAAAACGTTTAGTGATTGCTGGTGGCGTTAGCGCCAACACATCGCTTCGAGAGAAATTAGCGGAAATTACTAAAAAGCTCGGTGGAGAAGTTTTTTATCCACGTCCTGAGTTTTGTACTGATAATGGCGCGATGATAGCTTATGCGGGCTTGCAACGTTTAAAAGCAGGAACAGATGCAGATTTATCGTTTAAAGCGACACCACGTTGGCCGTTAGATACTTTACCAGCGGTATAACTAGCGGTAAAGTTGGCACATTAATGACTTCATTTGGCCTTAGTAAAGGATATTTTACCTTCATCTCCTTTTATCAATCGCCAAATGTTGTCCTTGTGGCGAAAAATAATTAATACCGAGAGCATCATCACTGGGTACATATATAGAGGTTTTAATAGCCAAATATAAAAAGGCGCAAGCGATACCGTAATAATAGCGGCTAAGCTTGAATATCGGCTAAAATAAATCACACTTACCCAGGTCAGTATCAATAAACCCCCAAGATCTAAACCTATCGGTAATAATACACCCAGTGCGGTTGCAACGCCTTTTCCGCCTCTAAAGTTAAAAAATATAGGGTACATATGGCCTAAACAAGCAGCCAATGCTATTAACCCTAAATTAAGGGGGTCTAAATCAAGGAAATAAGCGCCCCACACCGGAATAGTGCCTTTGAGGATATCAAAGAGCAGCACCAGTGCAGCGATGAATTTGTTACTGATACGCAAAACATTGGTTGCGCCAGGATTGTTTGAGCCGGTAGTGCGAGGATCTGGAAGTTTTAATAGCTTACACAATAAAATAGCACTAGAAATCGAACCGACCAAATAGGCAGCAAGCATTATTATCAGTGTTACTAATAGAGCGCTAATACAAAAACCTCACAATTCATTGTTAAAATGATGGTTAATTATAACAAGTTTTCAACAATTTTAGATATTCTAGCCTTTCATAATGTCAATGGAAATAAGTTTTTCTATCGTCTATTAATAAAAAAAATGAATTGATCCGTCAACCACTAGTTTTTATAACTTTGCACAGGTAAAATCGACCTATATTTTTAGTTGTTTTATTAAAGATGAGTGTACGTTAATGGATAAAGTTTATATTGAAGGCTTGAGTATTCAAACCACCATAGGTTTTTTCGATTGGGAAAAAGAAATAAAACAAACCTTAGTGATTGATTTAGTTATGGGGTGGGATACCGCCAAACCGGCCGAAAATGATGAGCTAGCTAAAACACTCGATTATGCCGACATATCAGTAAAAATAGCTGAATTTGCTAATAAAAATCCCGTAGATTTAATTGAAACATTAGCAGAGCGTTTGGCTAAATTCTTAATCGAAACTTATCAGATCCCTTGGCTTAAATTAAAAGTAGCCAAGCCTAATGCGGTGCATAATGCCATCACAGTTGGCGTTGAAATTGAACGTGGTAGCCAATCAAATAACAGTAATCATGGGTAATGGCGCGTTTATATATTTCGCTTGGCAGTAATGTTGACCGTCAGCACTATTTACAGACAGGATTGACTGCCCTTGAAGCGCTGCTTGGTGAGTTAACGCTATCATCTTTATTTGCTAGTAAAGCCGTAGGATTCGACGGTGCTGAATTTTATAATATGGTGATCGGTGCGACGACCGAACTTAATATAGTACAAGTGGCTAAAGCACTCCGCGAAATTGAGCTTAACAACGGTCGAGAAATTGATGCTAAAAAATATAGCCCACGCACCTTAGATTTAGATTTATTACTGTTTGACGATTTAGTGTTGGACACACCAGCACAAATTCCACGTGCCGAGATCACAGAAAATGCCTTTGTTTTATGGCCATTGGCTGAAGTAGCGCCAGATCTTAAACACCCCATTTTAAAAAAATCGTACCAACAACTTTGGCAAGCTTACGATAAAACACAACAACAAATAACCACAGTAGACTTTTCTTGGTCAAGCCAATTATAAAAGTTAGACATTAAAAAATTGAATTATACATAAGGAATATAATAAGCAATGACCATTACAGAGATATTTATTTTAGCTATTCTCCAAGGATTAACGGAGTTTTTACCCGTATCAAGTTCAGCACATTTAATCTTACCCTCAGCTGTTTTAGGCTGGAAAGATCAAGGTTTAGCACTCGATGTTGCTTTGCATGTTGGAACATTACTCGCAGTTGTTTTATATTTTCGTAAAGATGTCGCGAATATGGCTGTTGCTTGGGTGGGTAGTATAAAAGGTGATAATACTAGCTTTGATGGCAAGCTTGCCTGGTGGATATTATTTGCGACTATCCCATTAGGAATATTTGGTTTGCTCGGCAAAGACTTTATCGAAGCACATTTACGTACTGCGTTGGTTATTGCTGCTACTACCTTAATTTTTGGATTTTTACTGGGTTTTGCTGACATTAAAGCGGGTAAAAGAAAAGCGACTGAGCATATTGATTTTGAAAAGCTAGGATTTAAAGGCGCTATGCTGATTGGTTTAGCACAGGCGGTAGCATTAATTCCGGGGACATCGCGTTCAGGTATAACAATGACTATCGGTTTGATGCTTGGCTTAAGTCGAGAAAATGCGGCTCGATTTTCTTTCTTATTGTCAATTCCTGCCATTGCGATGGCGGGGAGTTATTTAACATTAAAATTAATTACTGAAACGGGTCCTGTTGATTGGAATGCTATTGGTATTGGCAGTGTGTTAGCTTTTTTTAGTGCTTATGCCTGCATTCACTACTTTCTTATTCTATTGGAAAAAGTCGGTATGATGCCATTTGTTATCTATCGCTTAGTTCTGGGTGTCGCATTACTTTGGTTTGTGCTGGGTTGATTGATCTAAACCTGTGCTGCTATCGTTTAGTTAATTAGAAAAAAATAATAATAATAATAAATTTAAATATGCGATTTAATTTTTAAATACGCATCTAAATACAAATTAATACAAATTTAATATATAAAAGTGAGTAACGAATGAATTTATCATTAACCGAAGAACAGATGATGATTCAAGATATGGCAAAAAAATTCGCTGAAAGCGAATTAGCTCCTGTAGCGGCCGAACTTGATGAAACCCAAGATCAAACACTTTTCCTCAACAACCTTGCGCAGTTAACTGAACTGGGTTTTATGGGCTTAAATATTAAAGCAGAATATGGTGGCGTTGAAGCAGGCACGGTTGCTTTTAGCTTAGCGATAACAGAAATAGCACGCGCATGTGCAGCAACCGCAGTAACAACATCAGTGACAAATATGGTTGCTGAAGTTATTCAAGCGGTTGGTAATGAAGAGCAAAAGCAAAAATATTTACCTAAAATATGTAGTGGTGAATATAAAGCCGGTGCTTTTTGTTTAACAGAGAATGACGCCGGTTCAGATCCTGCTGGCATGAAGACCTCTGCGGTACTCGACGGTGATGCCTACGTACTCAATGGCAGCAAACTCTATATTACCAGTGCCAGCTTTGCTGACATCTTTGTTGTTTGGGCGGTAACGGACGCGACCGCTCGAAAAGGTAAGGGTATTTCATGTTTCTTAGTGGAAGCAAATACGCCAGGTATTACGGTCAGTAAGCCAGAAGAAAAAATGGGGCAAAAAGCATCACCCACTAATGAAGTGAGCTTTAGTAATTGCCGGATACCTGCTAGTGCCATGATGGGCAAAGAAAATAAAGGCTTTGGCGTTGCGGTTGGCGAACTTGCGGGCGGTCGAATTGGTATTGGTTCATTAGCGCTAGGCATTGGTTTAGCCGCCATGGATTACGCTCGTGCTTTTATCACTGAACGTAAGCAGTTTGGCCAAGCATTATCAAACTTCCAAGGTTTACAATGGAAACTTGCCGAACGTTACACAGATTTAGAGGCAGCCCGTTTATTGTTAATGCAAGCTGCTTATACTAAAGAACAAGGGTTACCCTTTGGTAAAGCCGCTTCTATGGCGAAGTTATTTGCCGCAGAAAAAGCGAATACTGCTTGTTATGACGCTTTGCAACTAATGGGCGGTGCCGGCTATATTAAAGAATATCCGCTTGAACGCATGGCTCGCGACGTACGTATTACCACTATTTATGAAGGCACCAGCGAGATCCAAAAAATCATTATTGCTCGTGAGTTATTAAACGAAGTCTAATTATTATTAGACTTATATGATACGAAAGCTGAACGTCCCTTTATTGATAGGCGTTCAGCTTTTTGTATTAAGGCACTTGCGCTTTTTATAATTGCCCCAAAATATAGATTATAGACGCTCATCAATAAACTAAATGGAAGTGAATGTGACTACAAATGCCATTGAAATTACCCTAGAAAATTTTCAACAAATTATTTTAGAAGAATCAAAATCGAAGTTAGTCTTAGTTGACTTTTGGGCGGCACAGGTCCCTGAAAGTTTGGAGCTAAAAGATAAGCTAGCCATCGGCTTGCAGGGTTTTGAGCAGTATATATTATACGCCACGGTTGATTGTCAAACTCAGCAACAAATTGCCCAACAATTTGGTATTCAAGGTTTACCTACGGCGATTTTAGTGAAAGATGGTCAACCACTTGATGGTTTAACTGGGCCACAAGATGACGACAATATAAAAGAATTTTTAGCGAATCATTTACCTAAAGAAGAAGACTTATTACTCATTCAGGCGCAAAAGTTATTAGCTGATAATAATATTAATGATGCCTTCACGGTCATTAATAGTGCTTATCAACTTAATAGTGAACGTGCCGACATTAAATTAATGATGGCAGATGTTTATTTACAAACGGGTAAAATAAGCGAAGCCGAATCTTTATTAACCACTATTTTAATGGTTGACCAAGACAGTCACTATCAAGCGCTTATCGCTAAACTTGAGCTTGCCAGTCAAGCCGCCGACTCACCAGAAATTAAAGCACTAGAAGCACAGTTAGTGGACGACGTTGACAACATTGCTTTACAACATCAACTTGTTGCGCAATACAGCCAAGTCAATCGACATGAAGAAGCGTTGACGTTACTGTTTCGTTTAATGCAAAAAGACAGTAGTGATGCTGCCAGCAAAGATCTTTATCTTGATGTGTTAAAGGCTTTACCTGATGGGGATCCATTAGCCAATAAATTTCGCAGAAAACTGTATACCTTAATGTATTAAATCAGTACTGGCAGTAGATGCGTGACACTGATTATTTCAGTGTTACGCACTTTGTGAAAGGTGAGGTTTTACTCTCAAGCTGACAATATGGCTTTAAGTCTATGATGGTTTTAATTTACCCACGAACGTTTTTCTAAACTTTGCGAGCTTAGGCGAAACAATCGCCTGACAGTAAGGATTACCAGGATTATTATTGAAATAGTCTTGATGAACATCTTCACCAGAAAAGAACTCTGACGCTTGAGTTACTTCGGTCACAACCGCTGAGCTATACATATTGCTGGCGTCGACTTCTTTAATAATATCTTCAGCAATTTGTTGTTGTTCTTTGTTGTGATAAAAAATCCCTGAGCGATACTGGGTTCCTATATCGTTACCTTGACGATTTAATTGGCTGGCATCGTGTAGCGTGAAAAACACTTCTAATATTTCACGAGAAGTGATCGCTGCGCTATCAAAAGTTAACTGCACGACTTCTGCATGGCCGGTTTGACCCGAGCAAACGTCTTCATAAGTTGCTAGCGCTGCGCTACCGCCCATATAACCTGATACGGCAGATTTAATGCCGATTAATTGGTTGTATGCACCTTCGATACACCAAAAGCAACCGCCTGCCAGGGTGATTTTTTCTTCATGTGATGACATTAAAATAAACCTTAATAAATTTGATTAAAATAACTGTATAACAATAGACGTTTAGATGTCTATATGTTTTTATCTGAAATTTAAAATAAACTGTTTTTGATCAGTTAAAATTATAAAAATTAGCGTAACATCAACAAATACGATTAACCAATATAAAAATATTATGTCTTTATTTTTTAGAAAGTTTAACCAAGTTCGCACCGTTCTTTTATTGCGCAGTGCGGCAATTATTATTCAGCTGATATTAATACTTTTTGTTAATGGCGTTTTAAACTATCAGCTGCCTTGGTTACCGCTCATTATTGTTATTTCAATTGAAGCTTTATTTACGTTAGTCAGCTATTTATATTATAAATCTGGGAAAGAAGCCGATAAGCTCGCCTTACTTGGGCAGATTTGCGCTGATATCTTATTTCTCTCACTTATTTTGTATTTTAGCGGCGGAGCAACTAATGCTTTTGTCTCGTTATTACTTATTCCTATTGCTATTGCTGCTGTGACGTTAACACCGTTATTACTTGGAAGTGTCGCACTATTAGCGATTGCTTCATACAGTGTTTTATTGTGGTTATTACCCATGTCAGTAATGCATGGCAATATGCAAAGCCACTTTATTGGTATGTGGATCAATTTTCTCTTTTCTAGCATTGTTGTTGCAACCGTTGTTGGCCAAATGGCACGAAGAATTTCTCAAAAAGAACAGGCAATAGCTGCTTTTCGGGAAGAGCAATTAAAGCAAGAAAAAATTATGTCATTAGGGGTCGCTTCTGCGCAAATAACTCATCAGCTCGCTACTCCTATAGCAACTGTACAGCTGCTTGTCGATGAACTCAGTGAAGAGCTACCTGAGCACCCAGCGATTGTTGACCTACAAGGACAGTTATTACGTTGTAGCAGAAGTTTAGCTGAGTTTCGTAAAATGGTTTTTGAGATTAAAGAGCAAAAGTCAAAAGAGGTACTTTGTGCTGATATTGTGCAAGAAATGCGTGATCATATTAACTTAAATTATCCTGATGTTAGGGTGAACTTTTTGTCTGAGGCGCACCAATCAATACTCAGTGAAAACGCTAAAGTATTGGCTGATGCTTCATTATTGCCAGCGATTTTAAATTTAGTTAATAATGCGATTCGAGCCACTAAAGCCAGCGGTAGTGATAAAATTGAGTTATCTAGCTTGTTTGATGAAAAAAATTGGCAACTCAGTATTCGTGATTTTGGTTGTGGTTTTACCCAATTAACACTAAGTGAGTTAGGCGTTAAACCCGTAAACAGCAAGCAAGGATTAGGTATGGCGGTATTTTTGAGTCATGCAAGTTTAGAGCGATTAGGTGTGACACTTACCTTAACCAATCACGTTGCGGGTGGCGCATTAGTAACGTTGAAGTTACCGTTAGTGGTTAATGATATGCAGGAAAAAAGTGAATGAAATTATTAATTGTTGAAGATGATAGTACCTTTGCTAATACGCTTAAAAGGCGTATGGAAAAACATGGCTACAGCTGTTGGTTGGCCGATAATATTAACGATGCATTATTAACCTGTCATCGTCAATTGCCTGAATTCATATTGCTCGATATGAAACTCCATCATGAAAGTGGCTTAAATTTGATTAATCCGATGAGGAAGCTATTGCCAAAGAGTCGTATTATTTTGTTAACCGGTTTTGCCAGTATCGCTACTGCAGTTGACGCAATAAAGCTTGGCGCAGATGATTACTTAACCAAGCCGGTCGATACACAGACTTTATTATCGGCCTTAGCTAAAAACGCTAACAGTTCGTCGCTAAAAAAATCAACATTGGCTGCAAATTCAGCAACAAACATTATAAATGAGCCAACGTTGTCAACCGAGCAGGTTGAATGGGAGTATATTCAACAAGTCTTAAAATTTAATAATGGTAATGTTTCAGCAACGGCTCGTCAGCTTTCAATGCACCGCAGAACCCTACAACGCAAGCTACAGAAAAAACCAACGGTTAATGGCGAAGTTGATTAACCTTAGTTTTCAATATTATAAGCAATATGCTGGTGAAACCTTAACGTTAATTCATCTTTATTAATGGGGATTTCGAGTTCGGTCGCTAATAAACGCATTGCCTGTTCTATTTGGTTAATAAACTTGCCATAGCCGCTGTGCAGGGAATCTTCTGCGGTAGCCACAAAGATAAGTTGTACGTTATCAACTAACTCATCGGCTTTCCATTTACTCACCAAGCCACAGGGACTCTGTTTAGGGTTATAACCTAACATTTGTAACTCACCCATCTTAGAAATTATTTCATGCAAACTATGTCGGACAATGGGGACTAAACCATTAGCGATTAACGCCCCATTATTTAAATTAAAGCGCTTAGCCACCAGTGAAAAAGTATCAGTTAAATAAGTATAAAGCGGATTGTATGGATCTTTAGAATTGGCATCAATGTCGACTAAACCCAATAAACGATTATCAATCGTTAGATTAATTACCGCATAACTTATTGCCGATGCGTTCGGTGTTATAACAACGTTTTGTGATTTATAGCGTTCATCAATCGGCCGTAATTTATGTGCTTGTGTGCCTAAGCAGCCTTTATTTTTAGCAAATAAATCATACGTAAGATGTTGATGATCACGTAAACGTATCGCTTGGTTAGGTAATTTTGTTTGCTCGATAAAACTATGCAGTAACCGAGTCACTTTTTGATGAAATGCCGCCGCATTAAAACGAATGTCGTCGCCAGAGGCTAAAAACAGCAGGGTGATCTTTTTTGCGCGAATACTGGCATCAAAAAAAGAATTTTGTAATTGATGATTTTGAGGATCGTAATAAAATAAAATTTGCTGGCTGGTTTGCCATTGGTGCATTTCTTGACTGTAGCGAACGCGAACTAATTTATCGTTAGCAATAAATAAGCTACTTTGTATCGCATAGTCATTACTTAGCGTAAATAATAATTGTGATAAACTTTGATAAAAATCATAGTAAGGTTGAGTGCTATGCGTTGAAATATTTGGAGAAATTAACTCTATTAATTCATCGGTAATGGCAAACTCAGCTAAAATATATTGGTTATCTCGCGCATTTGAAGGAATATAAGCTTTGTGCGCCGCACTGCGTTTTCTTATTATAGACATGTTCGTTCCCTGTTTGAAGTTAGTCGATAAACTTAGGATGATTATAAATAGACCTTGTGACACTTTTATGATGTTAAAAGGTTTTGAGTTATTATCCCGACAAGAAAATTTAATAAATAGAGAAACTATGTTTTCAGATCAACAAGCTTTGCTCGATGCTGTAAATCAAATAATGCCTTTTGGAAAATATGCAGGTAGACCCTTACTAAAATTGCCAGAGCCTTACTTAGTGTGGTTTAAATCAAAAGGTTTTCCTGAAGGTAAGCTAGGACAGCAACTTGAATTAATTTACGAAATAAAACTCAATGGTCTTGAAGGCATGTTAGAACCACTGTTACGCTCAAGTCGCTTAGGTATTCCACAACATTAAAATAATTTTTTATATAAAAATAACTTTTAATAATCATAGGTAATAACGCTTGTTGCTAACAAATTGTTTTATTTATTTAATCTTATAATTAGGATTTCTGAGCTCTCAATCATTAACTGTCGAACACTTTTTAATCGTAATTTTACTTGATTTAGCCTCTTGCTTATTCTTAACTGAATTGTCGACTGCTGTTTTATTCGACAAGTATTAATAAGTATCACCAAGACAATGATGGAGAGTTATCGATGCAAACAAAGAAAAGAGATCGTCTAGGCAGAGCACATTCCAATGGTTATAAAGCAGGCCTCACCGGAAAAACAAAAGAAAAATGTCCTTATCAAAATACAGATGCAAAATCAGAATGGCTAGGGGGTTGGCGTGATGCGTTAACGGATAAAAATCTAGGACTATTCAAGTTATAAGTTAACATCTTATTTTTAATAAAAAGGAGCCCTTTGCTGATGTTTACTAAGGGCTGTATCTTTTTTTAGTTAACCTTATGCTTGTTCAGGCAACTGCCAGTTTATCGGAGTCATATTTTTTGATTGTAACCATTGGTTGGTTTTTGAGAAATGCTGACAGCCATAAAAACCGCGATATGCCGATAAAGGTGAAGGATGTGGCCCGTTTAATACAAAATGCTTTTCGGTATTAATGTTTTTTCCTTTCTTTTGCGCATGAGCTCCCCAAAGTAAGAATACACAACCGCTACTTTCTTGATTAATGTGCTTTATTACTGCATCAGTAAAGGTTTCCCAACCTAACTTAGCATGAGAATGAGCCTGTGCTTGTTTGACGGTTAAAACCGTATTCAGTAATAACACCCCTTGCTCTGCCCACTGCGTTAAGCAACCGTGGCTTGGCTTATTAAAGTCAGCAAACTCATTAACAAGCTCTTTATAAATATTGACTAATGAAGGTGGGACTTTAATGCCGGGTTGCACAGAAAAAGCGAGTCCGTGAGCTTGATCTTCACCGTGGTAGGGATCTTGCCCTAATATAACCACTTTAGTGTCTTTAATATCTTGATAACAAAAAGCATTAAAAATATCGTTTTGCGCAGGAAATATAACTTCGCCCTTTGCTCGTTGTTGAGAAATTACTTGGTTTAGTTCAATGAAATATGGCTTGGCTTGTTCTTGATTAATAAGTTGTTGCCATTGCGGCTTAATATTTTGATTTATCATGAGGTATAAAAATGGCCGTTAATCTAAATTAACGACCATTATAAACGTGTTTTTAACTGAACGAAATTAGTGATCGTTTAATAATAAATAATCACGTAAGTCGCTAAAGTTAGCGGCCATATCTTTTGATAAAATGGTTTCGCTGGCGCAGTCAGCAAGCTCTTTTGGTAAACCGATTGGTTGTCCTAAAATACTTTCAACCACCTCTTTGAATTTTGCTGGGTGTGCGGTGCCTAAAAATACACCAAATTCACCTTCATCTGCATTGTACTGTAACGCTTTATAGGCAACGGCTGCATGTGGTTCACTGATGTAACCCAGCTTGGCTAACTGTAAAACAGTTGACTGTGTTTGTTCTTCATCAATTGAAACTGAACTAATACAATCGCTAGGAACTATGCCAGACTTTAGCATATGTTCAACGCGAGGCCAGTTGTTTGGATCGCTAACATCCATAGCATTTGAAATTGTCGCTACAGTAGCATTAGGCGTCCACTCACCTGTTTTTAGGTAACGAGGCACAGTATCGTTGGCATTTGTTGCCGCAATAAATCTTTTTATCGGTAAACCGAGTGCTTTAGCAAATAAACCAGCGGTTAAGTTACCAAAGTTACCACTGGGAATCGATACCACAACATCGTTTAATTCGCTTTTACACTTTTGACGAGATAACTGTGCAAACCCTTCAAAGTAGTAACATACCTGAGCTAATAAGCGGCTGATATTTATTGAGTTAGCTGAATTTAAACCTATAGTAGTAGCTAGCTCTCTATCATCGAATGACTTTTTAACTAACGCCTGACAATCATCAAAACTCCCGTCAATAGCGAGTGTTTCAATATTGCCGCCTAAGGTCGTAAACATTTTTTCTTGTAGCAGGCTGATTTTTCCTTTCGGATATAAGATCACCACACGAATATTTTCAATGTTATGAAAAGCATGAGCAACCGCCGCGCCCGTGTCACCTGAGGTCGCCGTTAATATAGTGATCTTTTTATCTTTGCTAAAAACTTGCAAACATTTAGCCATAAAACGCGCGCCAAAATCTTTAAAGGCGAGTGTTGGACCATGAAAAAGCTCTAATATAGCTCTGTCTTTATTGATGGGTTGAATTTGTGCTGGAAAGTTAAAAGCACTGGTCACAATCTCAGTTAATTGCGCTTTAGTTAAATCACCTTCTACAAACGGGTAGAGGACATGTACACTTCTTTCAACTAAAGGCATAGCGAGTAATTCATCGATATTATCTAACACTGGGATTGTTTCAGGAAAAAAGAGTCCCTGATTTTTTCCTAGTCCTTGCTTAACCGCACCAGCAAAACTGACTTGTTCATCGTTTTCTTTTAAATTATAAAATTTCACAACATATTCCTAATAAATTTGGTATTTTTAATAAAGTGATTAAGCGGGCAATCTCTCAGCACCCGTTAAGTCAACCTGACAGACATGAACAAAACCTGAGTCTGTTTGTAAATAATTTTTTTGTAACCAAAGCGCGCTATCTTGGGCTTTTTCAAGCGAATCACAGACACAAAATAAGGTAGGCCCTGATCCTGAAATGCCTACAGCTAAATGACCTTGAGCGCTTAAATAGTCTTTAGCTTCGATAAATTTTGGTAACAAGTGCTGACGATAAGGCTCTGCAAGTACATCTTTGAGTACTGAAAATGCTTGTTGTTTATCATTACGGTGGCAAGCATCAACAAAAGTTGCTAAATTTTGTCCGAAAGTAATGGCGTCAGCACGACTGTATTGCTTGGGTAAAACATCGCGCGCAGCTTTCGTTGAGACATTAATACCTGGGTAAGCCATTACGTAGTAGCAATTATCAAATAGGGGCAAACTCTGGCTAATAAGCTGTTTGTCTGGCACCATTAATTGCAAACCACCTAAATAACATGGTGCGACATTGTCGTAATGCAAACTGCCACTTATTTTTGCCTCCATTTGACCCATCATAAATAACAGTGTTTTTTCATCAAAATATTGCTGATAGAATTCATTGAGTGCGACCAGAGCTGCGACTACAGAACAAGCACTTGAGCCCAAACCACTGCCAACCGGCATCTTTTTATCTAGTGTTAGTTGTACTTTTTTAACCGCTTGTTGCGCTTTTTCAAGTGCTAGGTTGTATAGCTCTAGACAATGCCAAACAATATTGTCTGTGGCCTTACCCGGTAGTTTATTGGCAAATTCACCAATCACAATCAGCTTATTCTCTGTGGCTAACTCTATAGTAACTACATCACCTAACAAAGTACCATCAATGGGCTTAACCGCTAGACCTAAAACATCAAAGCCAACGTTTAGGTTGCCTATTGATGCGGGAGCAAAAACAGATATAGTCATTAGTGCTGTTGCTCCCATGCTAATGTTCTTAATAGATCACCAAACACACCGGCGGCGGTAACCGCAGCACCTGCGCCATAACCGCGTAATACAAACGGTAGTGGTTGGTAATAACGGCTATGTATTGCCAACGCATTTTCACCATCTTTAACACTATAAAGTGGATGATCATTGGCAACAGCTTCAATGGCAACTTTACATTTTCCATGAACTATATTGCCGATATAACGTAAAACTTTACCTTCAGCTTTTGCGACTTTTACTCGTTGAGAAAATTCATCATCTATTTTCGCTAAGTTCTTCATAAATTCACTGACATCACCACTCGCATCAAAGTTTGCAGGTAACACTGATTCTATAGAGATATCTGATAACTCAAGCGGTATTCCTGCTTCACGCGCCATGATTAACAATTTACGCGCTACGTCCATACCGCTTAAATCGTCACGAGGGTCAGGCTCGGTAAAGCCATTTTCTTTGGCGATAGCGGTGGCTTGAGAAACGGTCATACCTTCTTCTAGTTTTCCAAACATATAGGAAAGTGAACCAGACAATATCCCTTCAAAACGTACTAATTCATCACCCGCTTTTAGCAAGCTTTGTAAGGTATCAATTACGGGTAAGCCAGCACCAACTGTTGTTTCATATAAGAAGCGACGGTTAGACTTCTGTGCTGCACTGCGCAACGCTTGATAGTATTGCCAAGAGTCAGTATTGGCTTTTTTATTTGGCGTTACAATATTAAAACCCTCTTCAAGGTACTCTACATAGCTCATCGCTAAAGACTCACTAGATGTTGAGTCGACTAATACCGGATTAATCAGATGATTCTCGCGGACAAAAGCCTTGATGTTTTCAACATTTACTGGAACAGCGTCACTTTTCATTTCTGCTTGCCAGTTATCTAAATCAATACCTTCAGTATTAAAAACCATACCTTTACTGTTAGCAATACCATACACCTTTAAAGAAATATTTTGCTTTTTAAGCTTAGGTTGTTGACGAGCAATTTGCGCAAGAAGCTCGCTACCAACGACACCACAGCCAACAAGGAATACATCAATAGTGGGTTTGTGGGTGAAGAAATTTTGATGACTGACTTTCATTGCATCAGTACATTTACGTTTTTCTACCACAACAGAAATACTACGCTCTGACGAATCTTGGGCAATAGCGATGACATTGACACGCGCTTGGGCTAATGAACTGAAAAACTTAGCAGCAACTCCTTGTTGATGATGCATACCGTCACCAACTAAAGAAATAATCGATAATTCATGTTGTAACTTCAACGGTTCAAGTAAACCATTGAGTAACTCTAGTTCGAACTCTTGTTGTAAGCTTAGTTCGGCTAATTCAGCATCGCTGGTGTGAATACAAAAACTGATACAGTATTCGCTGGAAGACTGGCTAATTAAGACTAAAGAAATTTTTTCTTGACTCATAGTGGCAAATACACGACTGGCCATGCCAACCATGCCTTTCATGCCCGGTCCTGATACATTGACCATGGTTAAATCATCAAGATTAGATATCGCTTTAACTTTTTTAGTTTGATCATCCTCGTTAGATATTAAGGTTCCTGGCGCAGCAGGATTACCGGTATTTTTAATCAAACAAGGAATATGAAATTGAGCGATGGGGCCAATCGTTTTTGGGTGTAGCACGCTAGCACCAAAATATGAAAGCTCCATCGCTTCTTGATACGACAAATAATCAAGTAATTTTGCTTCCTTTATTAGACGAGGATCTGCGTTAAACACACCATCAACATCCGTCCATATTTCACAACACTCAGCTTGAGCACAAACCGCGAGAACAGCGGCAGAGTAATCAGAACCATTGCGGCCAAGCGTCGTTACTTGCCCTTGTTTGTTAACACCGATGAAACCCGGCATTAAGGCAACTTTATTGAGATTGTTGTAATGGTTTTCGAAGTTTTCTTTTGATAAGACTAAATCAGCGACTGCATTAAGAGACGCATCATTGGTGATTAAAAATTTTTCTGGTTCAATAACAGACGTTTTAATACTTTGTGCGTTCAACACTGATTCGAGCAAGGCAACACTTAAACGCTCACCTATGCTGATAATTATAGCGCGGATATGATCCGGGCAATAAGACAACATAGTCGCACCCTGTAGATAACGTGAAAGCTTATGCTCCCAGTTTATAAGGACTTGCTCTGCATGTAATGGGCTGAATTTTGGTAAGCTGGCACCAAGATCATCAATAATGGTTATAATAGCTTTTCTGAAGTGTTCTAAATCATTCTGTAATTTTATTTCATCACTAATATTCTCTGCCATAGCCACTAAATGGTTGGTTACGCCTTGTGGGGCGGAAACAACGACGGCAACGGCAGAATCGTTACTTTTGTCAGCTATAATTTTGGCAACTTGCACAAAACGTTCTGCTGACCCTAGAGATGAACCGCCAAACTTTAATACACGCATTTTACTTCCTTTTTATTGTAAATTCTTTGCGAGCCAAAGAACTTGCAATGATTAAAACCTTAAAACAAAAAAAAGCCCGGAACCTAAGGGGTCACGGGCTTTTATTTATGTGTTTTTTACACGTCAGCCGATGACAACCATCCCATTGAGGGTGGTAGTGATAATAATAATGGTAATACGACGGACAAATGTTTTCATGGTTATAAAATGCCTGAGCAGTGTTTTACTGTCAATAGTTATTTATGAATAAAAAGTTATATTTTATTCATAAATAAGCAGTAAGAGGGTTTTATTTGGATAATAAAGCGAATATATTCAGTTTTTTAGGCTGGAATAGTCTCTTTTGCAGCGCAAACTATGTTTCTTCCAGAAGCCTTAGCGTCATATAAGGCAAGGTCTGTGCGGGATATTAAGTCTTCATAACGGGTGTCTGCTTCGGTGATGACTGCAACACCAACACTGGCGGTAACATTTATTTCGACTTCTTGAAAGTTAATGATATTTTTGCTGATCGCAACACGGATCCGCTCAGCAACATCTAAAGCGCCAACAAGATCGGTATTAGGCAGAATAATTGCAAACTCTTCACCGCCATAGCGACCGAATAAGTCACCTAAGCGCAGTAGTTCACTGATCACTTTAGCGGTTTCTATTAATACTATGTCGCCACCTAAATGTCCGTAAGTATCATTAAGTAATTTGAAATGATCTAAATCGAACATAATAAGCGCTAAACCATGCTGATAACGACGTGCGCGCGAAAATTCTTTTTCGAGACACTCTTCCCAATGCTTGCGGTTAAAGACTTGTGTTAAGCCATCGATA
Source organism: Colwellia sp. BRX10-1 (assembly GCF_014077545.1). Classification (NCBI taxonomy): domain Bacteria; kingdom Pseudomonadati; phylum Pseudomonadota; class Gammaproteobacteria; order Alteromonadales; family Colwelliaceae; genus Colwellia; species Colwellia sp. BRX10-1. The sequence continues at coordinate 384,523 of NZ_JACGWC010000001.1, read as the reverse complement.
CGATTGGCCTGTGCAAGCTCTTCAAGTGTTTTGTTTAGCTTACTTTGGTAATGGCATACATCGGTAACATCTTCGATAAGAATACAAACGTGCTCGTTAGCCTCTTTATTTTCAAGCGGCAAAAAGGTACAGTTTTGAGCCATAAAGTGACTGTCTGTCGTCATAGGGCGGGTATGAGGCAATTCAAAAAGGTGATGTCTTTGTTCCCATGAGCAAAAAGACTGGGTTTTTAGTTGAAAGACACTTTCAATTTTTCTTTTGAACCACTTTTCTGGCAGCTCAGGAAAGACAATAAAAATATCTTGTCCGATAACATTTTCAGGCTTTTTGTTAGCATGAATTTGTAAATACCGATTCCAAAATACGATATTGTATTGACTATCTATGATGAGAATACCGGTATTTAATTTGTTGGCAATATCAGGACAAATATCATCAGCAAGCATTTAGAACTCTTCCAAAATTCTGTCAATAACTGTTTTTATATTAATAATTGCTGACTCAGGAATAAACAAAACCATATCGCAATTAAATGAATAATCAGTAACTTGATAAGTTATTTTAACTTTTAAAGCTAAGTCCCAATTAAATGATTGTTGGGCAAGATGATCGGATATTGCACTTTGTGAACCCGCTAATAAACGCGGCGCACTGTAAGACATTTGATTATCTATTTGTTTAGCAAAAACATTTAAGAAGGTGGTGGTTAAAATAGAGCTTAAGTCGATAATTTGTTCTTCAACAGATAATTCATCAGGCTCATAGCCCAGTAAATCTGCAAGTCGATCAGAATCTTTTGGCTTGTACATAAGCAGTGCTTCACCGCGAATGCCTTCGTAACCAAAGAAGCCTTGACTTACTACCGCAGCAGAATTTTCATCACTGTTTAACGAGTTAAGCAGGCTTAGCGTACTGACTTGTTCAATACTAGGTACTTTTAAATAAACAAAGGTATTTAAGTATCGGGCAAGTTGGTCACTTGCTTGACCCATAGCAACATTAATTATTTCTTGTAAACAATCTTGCTGATCTTCATTTAAGTTGAGGTTGCTCATAAAAAACCATGATTTCTTAGGTTAGTGTTAAGGACTTCTAATTCAACTGGTTTACGTAAAAAAGCTTTGGCACCGAGTTCAAGTACTTTACTTTGCATTTCTGGTTGTATATCGGCTGATATAACAAAAATTGCCGGTGTAATGTTTTCATCTTTTAGGGTTTGGAGTACACCTAAGCCATCTAGAACAGGCATGGTGAGGTCTAGAAATAGAATGTCAAATACTTGACTGCGTAAAAGTTCAACAGCTTCTTGACCATTTTTTGCTAATTGTGCATTAGCTGATAGTTGCTCTGGTAAGCTACGTAAAACTTGTTTACGGGCCATATTAGAGTCATCACAAACAAGAACTGAAAAGCTCATGTAATGGGTAATCCTTTATTTTTTTTATTTTATGGCGTTAATCTACCTTAAATAAGCGGTACTGTTAATTAATAAAGTACAAAATGCTGATTTTTTATGCTTTTAATGACGATCTCTCTAATAATTGCACAATATAACAACAAGCTAATAATAATACGGTCAAAAATTAGTGATAATTTTGCCGTGATACTTTTATTTTTTTACCTAATTAGAAGGTGATTATTAGGTTAATTAACACGATAGACATTATTGTCGAAAGGGTATAAATCGCAATAGCTTTCCAGCTGTATGTTTTGAATTTCATCATTTATCTCTTCATCTATTGATTATAACAATGGCTAATAAATTGTCATATCCTGTGAATTTAAATTAGTATTCAAATACTAAGCGATATTCGTGCCACAATATAATGTAAGTTGAAGAAATTGTTGATAATTTTATTAGTCTAATACTGAATTGATTTTATCTTCTTTATAAAAAGATTTATTTGTTCGCTCATTTATCCCCTACGAGGATATTATGACCATTAAAGAGTCGGCCATTGTAATTGGTTTTGGTGGGATTTTAACCACGTTTTAGCTGAAGCGTAGTTAGGGTAGTTAAGCGCAACTAATTGCCAAAACTTAGTTGAATGATTCATGTGCCTAAGATGACAAAGCTCGTGAACTATTACATAATCGATAATCCATTTAGGCGTCATGGCTAATAAAGAACTGAAACTCAGTTCACTTCTACTATTACAGCTGCCCCATCTAGACTTATATAATCTGACTTTAAACGATTTGGGTAAAACACCAATTTTTTCCGCATAATGAGATAAGTTTTCATCAATATAAGCATAAGTTTGCTGCTTTAACCAAGCTTCAAGTTGTTGCTTTACATATTTATCTTGGTTCTTTATATCATCAGCTACTTTGATTTTTAATTTACTAGCGAGAGTCGCTATGATGATATCTTGATGAAGCGTTATTTCTGGAAATAGACCATAATGAATATCAAGTGTTTTAAGTTCGCCATTAATAAGCAATTGGCTATCTTTTTGATAATGATTATTTTGAGTGGCAGGTTGTGCGTTTTGCTCGGCAATTTTTCTGTGCAGCCAAAGGCTTTTTGATTTAACAATGTTCGCTATATCATCTTCAGAAACATATTTTGGCGCACGGATTATAATTTTTCCGTGCTTAACTTGTAAGCCAACCGTTTTTCTTTTAACGCTACGAATGAGCTGATATGACAACATAATTCAATATTATCTAGTGTTAAGTAAAGATAAATTCAAACCAGTACAGCGCACTTTATTTACTTGTGCTCGCTTTAGCCTTACGTGGCGCTTTTACTTTTGCTGTTGCTTCAATTTCTGGCGACGAGTCAGTGCTATTTACTGTTTCAACTGGTGCTGTAACGTTCTTTTTAGCAGCAGTCTCTGGCTTAGCTTTCTTAGCTTGCAAAGCAACAAGCACATCTTCACGATTCTTAGCTAGATAAATACAGAGTTCTTCACGCACTTTTTCATCAATATTAAAGCTGCTGGCTTCAAACATCTCGGCTAAGCTGTCAGCCATATCAAGCATTTTGTCATACTCGTCTGCTGCTTTTTTATCCATGAATGTTTCTACCTCCACACCTTGTCTAATGACGACAAATCGACTTTCAACTGCCATTTTTTTTCCCTTATAGGATCAATATTACGCTTGATGGTTTTATCATATACGATTTAAAACCGCTTATACAATCAAAATTAACTGTACAAAACAACAGTATCATACGAGGTTTTCATTAAAATACAATCATTTTATAAAACCTCGTTATTGATAAATACTGTTTTAACCGATAGTAACTATAGTAATCTTACTCTAAATTTACGACCTTTTAACTTGCCATCACTAAGTTTTTTAAAGGCTTGTTTGGCAAACTTTCGACTTACAGCTACATAAGCCCAGTTATCTGATAATTGAATTTTTCCCACTTCGCTAGCTGAAATAGTTTTATCGCCAGTTAGAGCGCCAAGGATATCGCCCGCACGTACTTTTTGCTTTTTACCGCCATCTATTTGTATTGTTGCCATTTTCGGAGAATACACCGAGGCGTTTAATACACTAGCGTCTGGCAGTAATTCGCCTTCGATAGTTCGGTCAAGGTAATCTTCTAATAAACCTATTTTGTAACTTTCTTTTTCACTGAAAAAAGAACAAGCAATACCTGTGCTACCCGCTCGGCCTGTGCGGCCAATACGGTGTACATGAATTTCGCTATCACGAGCGATATGATAATTAAATACTGCATCTAGCGCATCAATGTCTAAACCACGCGCGGCAACATCGGTGGCGACTAAAATTGAAATACTCTTATTGGCAAAGCGAACTAATACTTCGGTACGATCTCTTTGCTCTAAATCGCCATGTAAATCTTGAACATTAAAACCGTAATTACGTAGTTCATTGACAACAATTTGTACGTCTTTTTTGGTGTTACAAAAAACGATGCTTGATTCGGGTTGATGCTTTAATAACAATAAACGGATACCGTCGATACGCTCGCTGTCATTCTCTACCTTATAAAAATGCTGTGATATGGTGCTTTCTTCGTGATTCCCCTCAACGGTTACCTTGGTCGGTGATTGCATTATTTTTTTAGCAATATCGGCAATTTCTGCCGGGTAAGTTGCACTAAATAATAAGGTTTGTCGTTGTTGAGGAATTTGGCTAATAATAAAGTCAACGGAGGCTTGGAAGCCCATTTCTAGCATACGGTCGGCTTCATCGAGCACTAGCATATTCACATCGTCTAATTTCAATGTGCCTTTACCTAAATGATCTTCAATTCTTCCTGGCGTGCCAACAATGATATGAGCACCATGCTCTAAAGAACCGACTTGCGGGCCAAAAGGCATACCGCCACAAAGGGTCAATATTTTTATGTTATGGATGGCACGGGCCAATTTACGAATTTCTTTCGCTACTTGGTCGGCTAATTCACGTGTTGGACAAAGGATCAGTGTTTGAATACGAAAACGTTTTACGTCTAGTTTTTCTAAAACACCTAGGCCAAAGGCAGCGGTTTTACCAGAGCCTGTTTTACCTTGGGCAATAACGTCACCACCGGCAATAATAGTTGGCAAGCTTTGGGCTTGAATGTCGGTCATCTGTTGATAACCCATAGACTCTAAATTTTGAATTAACTCAGGTTTGAGTTGTAAGGTGGAAAAACTAAGCTGGCTCAACGGGAATTCCTTGGCATAAAAATAATACGTCATTTTACCTTGTTTAAATGCTTATTACTCGATAAAAAAACGAATCATATTGCCAGCACACTTTTCTGGTTGTTCAAGCGGTAACATATGGCCGGTGTCGGCAAGTGTTATTAAAGAAATCAGCGGCGATTGCGTTAAAATAGCGGTAATGCGCGTTAACTTAACCAGCGAGTCATTATCACCAATTAAGAACTGAATCGGGATGGCAAGCGTAGGAAGTTTTACTAATAAATTCTCGCGTTGGGTGGTCACTGTTAATTGATGGATAAGTGTATCCTTACCCAACTCAATATCCATTGCTCGAATACAGTTAATGATGCCTTGATTGTTGTGTTTGCTTGCATGCAGCAGGGCAGTTATACGTTTGCTGGTGATGCCTGAGTAACCATGCAATTTAACATAAGCAATCGTGCGGCTGCGCTCTTTTAATTGAGCAGGTGGCAACAAATAAGACATATTAGAAATAAGCAGTAGTTTGTTAATTTTATTAGGATATTTCAGCGCAAAAGCCGACGCGATATATCCCCCTAAAGAAAAACCCGCTAAATTTATTTTTCCTACTGGGAATTTTTGTTCAAGCGCAGTGACTATTTTATCAATACTATTTTCCACGGGGATGGCAATGTGGATAAGCTCCACATTTTCAGGTAAGTAAGTGATGCAAGCCTGCCACAGACGTTGATCGCACATGGTACCCGGTAGGCAATATATTTTAATCGTCATATTGTGTGTTCATAACAAGCTAAAAATAGATAACGCTACTGAATAACATCATCAAATAGTTGCACGTTAACCATTTCATTAGCGGGAACGTTGCCTTGGTTTGCCGGTAAAACAATATAACAGTTGGCCGTCGACATGCTGGTTAAAATTCCTGAGCCTTGACTACCTGTACTGGTAACTATCATCTCGCCTTGGTGATTGGTTGACAATATCGCCCGTTGAAAGTCCATGCGTCCGGCGCGCTTATTTAATTGGGTGGCTGTTTTTACTTTTAATAGCGGTAACTTTTTAGCTTGAGCATGCTGTAATTTTAATAATGCAGGTACTGCCAATTGATGTGCGGTGACCAAGGCTGAAACAGGGTTGCCGGGTAAGCCAAAAAAGTAACTATTAGGTAATTTTCCAAAAGCAAAAGGCTTACCGGGTTTCATGGCTATTTTCCAAAAACCAATTTCGCCTAATTGTTCAAGTATCAACTTAGTATAATCGGCGTCACCTACAGAAACACCTCCTGAGGAAATTACAACATCGGCTTGCTGATCGGCTTGTTCAAATGCAGTGCGTATTGCTTGTTCATCGTCAGCGATAATACCAAAATTAATCACCGTAACATTCAGCTTAGTCAACATCGCAATTAATGCATGGCTATTACTTTCATAAATATCACCGTCATTAAGGACTTCGCCCGGAGATTTTAATTCATCGCCGGTTGCTAATACTGCAACAGTAATTTTACGATAGACTTCTACTGTTGGTACACCTAAAGATGCCAGTACACCAATATCTATCGCCGAAAGTTTTTTACCTCGGCTAAAAACGGGTTGGTCTATTGCGATATCTTCACCGGTAAAGCGAATGTTATCGTTAAATTCTCGGTTTTCTAGGAATGTAATGCCGGTATCTTTTGCTTGGCAGTTCTCTTGCATTTCAACGGTATCACAACAACTTGGTAATTTTGCACCTGTCATTATACGAATACATTCACCGATTTTACATTCACCTTGAAAAGGCGCGCCAGCCATTGACCGGCCAATCATAGTTAATGTATCGGTCGTTTGTAAACTTGCCCATTTAAAGGCATAACCGTCCATGGCTGAATTATGATGAGGAGGAACATTTAATGGGCTCGAAATGTTGCGAGCTAGCACACGATTTAAACCCAATGCCAAAGAAACCGACTCAGTTTTATCGATCGGCGTAATCGCCGACAACATTTTTTCCATCGCTTGTTCGAAAGGTAATAATCCAGGAGCAGAACAACAATCAACCATAAGTAACTCTTCTTTTATATTTATTTTTACACGGCAAATTAGCACCGCCTGCTTGTTATTCCCATTCGCGTCTATTGCAATTTACTTAACGGCATAGGAATACGTTATTATGACGTAAATTTACTCATCAATAATACGTGTAAAGTGATGACTTTTTGATGCAAATCAAAATTACTTATCGTCTAGCCGTATTTTAATAGTGAAATAGTTTACTATACTTGTATTCATTAAATGAATTATTCGCCGAGCTTTTCTAGCTAAATCTTTTTTTAGAATGCTATTTAAGCCGTGGTTAATAGTAATTTTGCTATAACCACCAGGGTTAACAGGGAAACTTGTTAGCCTCCCTACATTTGGAAAGGTGAGATGTTAACAGACAACTTCGGTCGCAAGTTTTATTACTTGCGCCTCTCTATTACTGACGTTTGCAACTTCCGTTGCACCTATTGCTTGCCTGATGGTTATTCATGTGACCATGATCGTGATTTTCTATCCTTTGACGAAATTAAGCGTGTTGCCAACGCTTTTGCTCAAATGGGTACAGAGAAAATCCGTATTACCGGTGGCGAACCTTCATTGCGTAAAGATTTACCTGAGATTATTGCTGCTTGTAAGCAAACGCCCGGTATTAAAAAAGTCGCGATAACCACTAATGGTTATAAATTACCTGAACATCTGCAAGGCTGGCTAGATGCTGGAATTGACGCGATTAATATCAGTATTGATAGTCTTGACCCGCGCATGTTCCATTCAATCACCGGTCATAATAAGTTACCCCATATTTTAAAAGGCATAGATATGGCGTTGGCAGATGGTCGTGCAACAATTAAAATTAATACCGTATTAATGCGCGAATACAATGGTCACGACATTAAAACCTTTCTTGATTGGCTGAAAGTGACTCCGGTGACTTTGCGCTTTATTGAATTAATGCAAACGGGTGATAACCAAGAATTTTTTGATGCACAACATGTACAAGGTGCACGTATTAAGCAAAATTTAATATTAGATGGTTGGTTACCTGTAGTTAATGATAAAGCAGCAGGCCCAGCACAAGAGTTTTATCATCCTGATTATCAGGGTAAAATCGGTTTAATTATGCCGTACAGTAAAGACTTTTGTAATACTTGTAATCGTTTGCGGGTAAGTTCATTAGGTAAATTACATTTATGCTTATTTACCGAAGAAGGTTTACCGTTAAAAGAGTATTTACAGCAAGATGATATTGAGCCATTGAAAGCACAGATTCGCGCGATGATGACCGATAAAAAAGCCACACATTTTCTGCAAGATAAACTCACCGGTGCCACCAAAAACCTTGCGATGTTGGGTGGCTAAGATGAATGCAGCTTTGTTGAATCAAGGATGTTTAGGCGTAGTGCTAGCGGGTGGGAAATCTTCTCGTATGGGTAGCAATAAAGCTTTGTTAATGCGTAATAAGACGGCAGTAAATGGCAAAGAAAATATGCTCAATTTTAGTAAGAACTTGCTGAAAAATATTGGTATAAATAACATTGTCGTCAGTGGAAACATTGATGGGGCTGATGTTAACAGCGAAAATTTTGTTACTGACCAATTTGCAGAACTTGGCCCAATGGGGGGTATTTACAGTGTTATTAAAAAATACCAACCTAAATCATTATTGATATTACCGGTTGATTTACCTTTAATGACCAAGGAAACACTTGCGCAGTTAAAAATAAAAGGTGAGTTAGCTCAAAAAGCCTGCTTTTTTTCTGATCATTTTTTACCACTTTATTTACCTAACAATGCTTTTGTTGAGCAATTCTTTACCACGCATTTTCTCCAGTATTTGCAAGGTAATAAAGGTGGGTTAAGCGAAAAAAATAACCCTAAGAAAAATGGTCCGTCTATTCGTTCGATGTTTGCACAAGTGCCACATCAAGTTTTAGCTGTAAAGTCACCACAGTGTTTATTTAATACCAATACACCGCAAGAATGGCAACAAGCGCAGCAACGCTTTTCTGTGTGAATTTTTGCGTTTTTTATTTAACAATCAACAGAAAACTAATAAAATTTAGGAAAAATCATGAGCTCTTTACATAGCGGTAACGCTTTTATTCCCTTATCAATTGCGGTATTAACTGTTTCTGATACCCGTGATGAATCAAATGACACCTCAGGGCAAGTACTTGTTGAACGCTTAACTGAAGCGGGTCATAAACTTGCCGATAAAGTGATTGTTAAAGATGATGTTTATCAACTACGCGCCATTGTTTCAAAATGGATTGCTGACGATAATGTCCAAGCGATAATTTCGACCGGCGGCACCGGATTTACTGCTCGTGATAATACTCCTGAAGCCTTGGTACCTTTATTTGATAAAAATGTCGAAGGTTTTGGTGAAGTTTTCCGGGCTATTTCGCTTGATGAAATTGGCACGTCGACAATTCAGTCGCGAGCGTTTGGCGGCATTGCTAATAGCACAGTTATTTTATGTGTGCCGGGCTCAACTAATGCCTGTCGTACTGCTTGGGATAAACTCATTAGAGAGCAACTTGATGCGAGCCATCGCCCTTGTAATTTTGTACCTCATTTAAAAATGGCAGAAGTTTGTGAGACGCGCGACTAATGACTACTTTAGCAAATAATAACCATGTTAGCGCCTTAAGCCATGTCAACAAACGTGGTGAAGCAAATATGGTTGATGTCACCGATAAAGCGCTGACGTCACGGTCTGCGACGGCCGAAGGTTATATCCAAATGTCGGCACATACCTTGTCGTTAATTACCCAAGGTGATAATAAAAAGGGTGATGTATTTTCTGTCGCTCGCATTGCAGGTATTCAAGCAGCAAAAAAGTGCAGTGATTTAATTCCTCTTTGTCATCCGTTGATGTTAACTAAAGTAAATGTTGATTTCACCATCGATGAAGAACGTAGCCAAGTGCATGTGACAAGTTTATGTAAACTAACCGGACAAACGGGTGTCGAAATGGAAGCCCTAACAGCGGTTGCTGTTGCGTGTTTAACATTATTTGATATGTGTAAAGCCGCTGACCCTTTAATGGAAATTCACGGTATTCGTGTAATGACTAAGGAAGGGGGTAAATCAGGCTCTTGGCAAGCAAAAGCAGAGCAAGCTTTAGAAGATTCAAAGAATAAAGGATAAGCTATGATCAAAGTAATATTTTTTGCCGCGTTGCGAGAACAGCTCGGCTCTGCGGGTACTGAAATAAGTGCTGACCTTGCCACTACCGTCGCTGAAGTTAAAGTGGCGTTAGGTGAAAAAAATAATGATTGGCAACATTACCTCACCAATAATTCATTACTTTGTGCGGTTAATCATCAAATGGTTAATAATGATTTTTTGGTGAAAGCAGGAGACGAAGTGGCTTTCTTTCCACCCGTCACCGGAGGATAAAATAGTTAATATGGCGAGTCTCAATAATAAGTACCCAGAGATCAGTATTCAAACCGAAGACTTTGATCACGGTGTTGAAGTTAATCTGTTAGAGAATGATAATGTTGAAGATGGTGCCGTTGTTACCTTCAGTGGTCGAGTGCGCAATAATAACTTGGGTTTGAAAGTTAAAGGATTATTCCTTGAGCACTACCCTGATATGACTGAAAAGCTATTAGCTGAAATCATTGATACGGCAAAAAAACGCTGGGATATTGGCCGTGTAAAAGTCATTCACCGAATCGGCCAGTTAGCCATAGGTGAACAAATTGTTTTTGTTGGTGTAACTAGTAAACATCGTCAAGATGCATTTGCTGCTAATGAATTTATTATGGATTTTTTAAAAGTGGCCGCGCCATTTTGGAAAAAAGAACTCACTGAACTTGGTGAAACCTGGTTAGCAGCGAAAGCCAGTGATAAAGAAAAAGCACAGGCGTGGAGTAAATAGCTTTGGCATTAATGCTGGCGAGTATATCTACTCGTTTTTTATTGATAGCGCTACTTATGTTACCGATAACTTTAGTTGCGGCTAAAGACACGGCAAGTGAGAATGAAGCACCCTTGCGCATTGCCGTTGCTTCGAATTTTGCACCGACATTAAAACAGTTACTAGCTCGCTTTAATTCAAATCAAAAACAATTTTTATCACCAATTCTTATCGCGGCATCCAGTGGTACTTTATTTCTACAAATTGAACATGGCGCTACTTTTGATGTGTTTTTATCTGCTGACAGTGAACGACCACAATTATTATCAACAAGCGGCTTAGCGGTGAGTGGAAGTCTGCAAACCTATGCTTTTGGGCAGCTAGCTCTCTGGTCTGCAAAGGGTAATATTGACAGCGATCTCTTGGTAGCCCTTAATAATAATAAACATCGTCTTGCCATTGCTAACCCCAGGATTGCGCCCTACGGTAAGGCTGCTAAGCAAGTATTAGAAAATTTACAACGTTGGGATGATTATAAAGACCGATTAATTCAAGGAATTAATATTGGCCAAACGTTTCAGCAAACACGTTCGCAAGCGGTAAACTTAGGCATTGTCAGTAATAGTCAATTAGTGCTCAATAATTTTAAGGGAGTATTGATCCCCTCACATTTACATCAACCAATAAAACAGCAATTAGTTATTTTAAAGCACAGTAAAAAAATAGCCCAAGCCGAACGTTTTGTTACCTTGTTGATGAGTAAGCAAGCTCAACAGTTTATTACTGAATCAGGTTATGCATCGTCGAATGAGATCAATGCCAATGAGTAATACCCACCCAGATATGCTGGCGCTGATCACTACATTAAAAATGGCGGGCTTAACCACGGTTATTTTAATGTTAATTGGCACGCCACTCGCTTGGTATCTCGCTAAAATGAAAAGCCGTTCGAAAGTTTTTATTGAAGCATTAGTGGCTTTACCTTTAGTGCTACCACCGACAGTACTGGGATTTTATTTATTATTGTTGTTTTCTCCACAATACCTTCCAGGACAAATTTGGCAACAGGCAACCGGTCAACAACTAGCGTTTAGCTTCTCTGCTATTGTTATTGGCTCTGTTTTATACTCTTTACCCTTTGTTGTGCAACCATTACAAAAGGCATTTGAGCAATTGGGCGATGACTTATTAGAAGCAGCAGCTATGCTTGGTGCTAGCGCTTTCGATCGATTTTTTACTGTTGTTATGCCAATGACTAAAGCCAGTTTTATTACCGCAGCCAGTTTAGGCTTTGCTCATACGGTTGGTGAATTTGGTGTGGTCTTAATGATTGGCGGTAATATTCCAGGTGAAACCCGTGTGCTGTCAATTGCCTTGTTCGATCATGTTGAAGCGTTCGATTATGCACAAGCACACCTTATTTCAATAAGTTTAGTTATCTCATCGCTTGTTCTATTATCTTTAATTTATTTACTGAATCGGCCTGCTAAAAATAAACGAGTTAAATCAAAGAGGTTTAATTAATGGCTGAGCTAGCACTAAATTTCACCGTTGAGCATGACGAGTTTTCATTAACAATTGATGACAAAATATCTTTAACCGGTATCACAGGGATTTTTGGTCATTCTGGCTCTGGAAAATCAACCTTATTGAAAGTGATCGCCGGATTAGAACAACAAGCACATGGCAAGGTATTACTTGATGATGAATACTTATTTAATAGCGAGGAAAAAACGTTTGTTGCGCCACATCAACGTCGCATAGGTTTAGTTTTTCAAAATAGTCGCTTGTTTCCTCATTTAAATGTCGAAGAAAACCTACGTTTTGGGCAAAAGCGACATAAGAATTGTCGCTTAAGTTTTGCAGAAATAGTTGAACTCACCCAGCTTGAAAGCTTGCTCGATAAAGCGGTTACTCAACTCTCTGGGGGTGAGCAACAGCGTGTTGCATTAGCGCGTGCGATATTAGCTGAGCCAAGATTGTTATTACTTGATGAGCCCTTGAGTGCACTTGACGATAAAAATAAAATTATCTTGTTAGCTTTACTCGACAGGGTCAAGAGGCAGCTTGATTTACCAATGTTATATGTCAGCCATTCTTTAGATGAGCTTCAACAACTGGCCGATAAGCTATTAGTTATTTCTTCAGGAAAAGTGAGTCATCATGGTGATATTCACCACGTTATTCATCAACTAACCACCAATAACGAAATATTGCATCAAACCAGCTTATCATTGATGGTGAAAGAGCATTTACCCGAATACGGCTTAACAAGTTTACGTTTAGGCGAGCAACAAATATTTATTGCTTGTGACAACCCATCAGACAAAAAGAAAAAAGTGCGCTGCATTATTGCCGCTAGTGATATTAGCATTACTTTACATGAACCTATCGAAAGCTCTATTGTTAATCACTTACATGGCGAAATAACAGCAATTAGTCATATCATATCGTCTGATGGCGCTAATGCTCAAATGCTAATAACGGTTAATTGCTCAGCACAACCCTTTTTTGTCACCATTACGACTTGGTCGGCTAAGCGCTTATCGTTAATGCTGGGTCAAAGTATATTTATTCAATTTAAAGCGAATGCAGTACGTTCACTGCGTTAACTTTCTTTAGGAACTATTTAGCTGATGTTATCTCAACACGAACAACTACGTTACAGCCGTCAAATTATGCTCAATAAAATAGGTGAGCAAGGGCAGTTAGCCCTTCGTGAAGCCAAAGTACTAATCGTTGGTGTTGGTGGGCTAGGTAATCCGGCCAGTTTATATTTAGCGGCCGCCGGAGTAGGAACTTTATTTATTGCCGACGGTGATAAGGTTGAGATGACCAATTTACAGCGACAGATATTATTCACTGAAAATGATATCGGTAATAATAAAGCTGATGTTGGTGCTGAGAAATTGCAACAGCATAACAGTGACATTACTATTGAAGTCGTTGATGAGATGCTTGATGAAGAATTAGCAAACTATTACATTGAACAGGTCGATGTGGTCCTTGATTGCACCGACAATATCACCACACGTTATTTATTAAATAAAATCTGTGTTGAGCAAAAAACACCATTAATCGTTGGGGCGGCTACGGGGTTTGACGGTCAGCAATTAGTCATTGATCCTCGAAATCCAGCAAGTGCTTGCTATCAGTGCTTATTTCCTGAAAGTGAAAAAGCGCCGACCCAAAATTGTCAAACCCTTGGTATTGTCGGTCCGGTATTAGCGATTATAGCCGGTATGCAATCGTTACAGGCCATTAAATTATTAACAGGCAACACCATACATATTAATCAGTTAAATCTCTTTGATGGTTTATCAAATCAATGGCAACAATTTACCCTAAATAAACAGGACGATTGTCCGGTTTGTCGAACGAGTTAGATAATTCATGCTCATTAACGACACTGAGTTAAATGAACTAACTCAGTGTCGCTTCATATGGCTATGAGTGTCTACTCACTTTTGATGCTTTTTTTCTTATCTTCTGCTGCGATTGTTAGTAACGTTGTGGCAATATAGGCGTTAATTTGGTCTTCAAGTACGTTTAGAGGGACGGAACCATTTTTCAAAATTTGATGATGAAATTCGCGAACATCAAAATTTTGTCCCAATTCAGCTGCTGTTTTTTTACGGAGATTTCTGATGGTTATCTCACCAATTTTGTAAGATAACGCTTGTCCAGGCCATGATATATAACGATCAATTTCTGTTTTCACATTGTGTGATGAAAGTGCGGTGTTATCGGTCATAAAGTTTATGGCACGCGCTCTTGACCAGTCCATAACATGCATGCCGGTATCAACAACAAGACGGGCTGCCCGCCACATTTCATAGGTCAGGCGACCAAAATTACTATAGTGGTCTTGGTATATGCCGGCTTCAATACCTAACCATTCAGCATACAAGCCCCAACCTTCACCAAAAGCTGAAATATAGGCATTTCTTCGGTATGAAGGTAGGTTATCTAATTCGCCATTTAATGATATTTGCAGATGATGCCCAGGGACACCCTCATGTAAGGTTAAAGCGGGTAATACATAAAGGGGGCGTTTATCTAACGCGTAGGTATTAACCCAATAATAACCGGGCTGAGTATCATTTTGCGCCCTAATGTAGCGCCCAGTAGTATACTTAGGTGCGATGCTGTCTGGTACTGGTGCAACGCCATAAGGTGTGCGGGGTAAATGCTTAAAGAGTGCGGGTAATTTAGCATCCATTTGTTTGGCAATATACGCAGCTTCTTTAAGTAACGCTAACGGCGTTTTTGCATAAAACTGTTCATCAGTTCGTAAGAAATTGGTGAACTCAGAAAAAGTCCCTTTAAAACCAGTTTTTACAATGATTTCAGCCATTTCTTGACGAATACGTTTTACTTCACTCAAACCTAAGGTATGAATTTGCTCAGGTGTCATATCTGTTGTGGTGTAGTGTTTAACTCTATTGCGATAAAATTCATTACCGTTAGCTGTCGCCGAAACGCCAATAGTTTTACGGGCATTTGGAAAATACTCTTTGGTAAAAAATTGATAGTAGTGCTGATAAGCAGGAATAACTTTAGTTTTTAATAGCGCAATAAGCTGGCTTTTTTTATCAGAAAGCACGTCAGGTGCAATTAAATTTGACGCTGTGCTAAAAGGCTTAAGAAATTCAGAATTTTCAGCATGCTCAGGAATAAAGGCAAGTATTGACTGTTCATAGCCGATTAATACCGCTTGAGGTTGAGTGATCCCTGTCGATAATCCCTGCTGCATCCAATAAATGTTTTGATCAAAATATAGCGGAAGCGCCGATAATTTATTCAAATAGAAGTCGATATCTTTTTCTTTATTAAATGCTGTATTGTTGATGAAAAAACTTAAATTAGAGTGAAAGCCTGATTCAGCATTGAATGGCATGTAATGAGCTTTAAAATAATACTCAGCAATACTATTATCAAGTTGGGCTTTAATAATTGCATAATTAATTTTATTATCGTCTGACAGTGACGTTTGATTTATCTTTTCAAATGCTGCCGCGATAGTGAGACGTTGTTGGTATTTTTTTTCCAACATTTCTGGTGATAAATCAGGCCAATAGCTTTCTTCGTTTAGTGCTGCACTTTTTTGATAAATACCTTTACTGGCACGATGATCTAACAGTGCTTTAACCGTACTATCAAATTTTTCGTTAGCGGTGGTCTGTGGCGAGTTTTTGCTATTCATGGTGAGTTGACAAGCGCTAAGTGAAACAAGAATAGCGGGCACGACCAGAAACTTACACAAAGAAAAATTCATATTTTATTAAATTCCTACGGTTATAAACAGCTAATAAAGTAACGTAAATTTATCCAAGTAAATAGTATTGTACGACGAATTGTTCTTCTTATCCGATCAAGCACCTGACAAGTACAGCATTTGCGCGAAACTGAGTTTTCGTTATCTTAACGAAAAGCAGTTGAGTTTAGAGTATTTTTCTATAAATTGCCTTTATATGAATTAATTTTGCGTATTGGTTGTTTTAATTGGTTTTTGATTGCTCATTATTGCGGTTTTGTTAGAATTATTTATCGAAACAACGTACGAGCCGTCAATCATGTCACTTGAAAATCACTTTCTTCCTTTTAGAAATAATATCATTGGTCAATCATTAAGCCATGAAATCAATGGTAAGCAATTAGATATTGTTTATGCTGATTGGACTGCAAGTGGTCGACTTTATGCGCCAATTGAACATTATATCAGCCATACCTTAGGGCCTTTTGTCGCTAATACCCATACCGAAACTAATTTAACCGGGTGTGCGATGACGAATGCATATCATGATGCGCAAAAAATAATAAAACGCCATGTAAATGCCTGCGATAATGACGTATTAATCACGGCAGAAGCAGGAATGACCGGTGTTATTAATAAGTTTCAACGTATTCTAGGTCTACGTATTCCTGAGCGTATGCAAGAGCAAGTGAAGTTTGATGATTGTGATAAACCCGTTGTTTTCATTACACATATGGAACACCATTCAAACCAAACTACTTGGTATGAGTGTGATATCACGTTAGAGATTATTGACCCTGACAGCCATGGTTTACCATCGCTTGAACATCTACAATTATTGTTAGAAAAGTACCAAGCTAGAAAAGTAAAAATAGGCTCGTTTTCTGCTTGTTCCAATGTCACTGGCATTAAAACCCCTTATCACTTGTTAGCAGAAAAAATGCACGAACACGGCGGCTTATGTTTTGTTGATTTTGCTTGTTCAGCACCTTATGTTGATATTGATATGCATCCAACAAATTCCAAGCAAAGTTTAGACGCCATTTATTTCTCTCCTCATAAATTTCTTGGTGGGCCTGGCAGCTCGGGAGTGCTTATCTTCAATAAAGCGCTCTATAAAAACAGAGTACCCGATCACCCCGGAGGTGGAACAGTCACTTGGACCAACCCATGGGGAGAGCACAGCTTTTTCAATAATATTGAAATGCGTGAAGATGGCGGAACTCCTGGATTTTTACAGTGTATTCGTACTGCCTTGGCGATAAAAGTAAAGAACGCTATGGGCGTTAACAACATCACCGCCCGTGAAAAAGAAATTACTGATTATGTAATGACTGAATTAGCCAAAAATGACAACGTAGTGATGCTAGAAAAGAATGTTAAAGACCGTTTAGCTATTGTTTCTTTTTACATACCTAATGTTCATTATAATTTAGTGGTACGATTGCTCAACGATAAGTTTGGTGTTCAAACGCGTGGTGGTTGTTCATGTGCGGGCACTTATGGTCATATATTATTGAATGTTGATCATGATACGTCTAACAAAATCACTGAAAAAATTAATAGGGGTGATTATGCTGAAAAACCTGGTTGGATACGTGCGTCATTTCATCCTACGACCTCTGATAAAGAAGTCAGGTATATTGTTGAAGCGATTAATCAAGTCACTGAAAATATTGTTGAATGGGCGAAAGAATACCGTTTTAACCCTGCTACAGGAGACTTTGAACATAAAAATTCTGCGGTTGAATATCCAAGTCTCAATGACTTTAATGCCTTAGTGCTACCCGATGTTGCAAGGATAGACACTCAATGTCAGGGGGATCTAGTACAAAATCACGTGGCTGAAATTAAAACACCAGCTTCATTATTTAAGAAAATATTTGGCTAGTTACTGAATGTCATCCGAATGAGTGGTGTAATGATTATTTTTCAAAGTGAATGATCATTTCCGCAGCCACACAATGACATTCGTCTGGGCATTCTGGGCATTCATAGCCTTGCTTACTGAGTTCATTCCAGCGTTCTGGATGTTCTTTAATTAACACGCCACCACATTTAGTGAAATATTTTACTGCGCTATTACCGGGGCTTTGTTTCCATAAATGACTAACACCCGCATTTGCACCTTGTTTAATTGCTGCTTGTGTTGATAATTTGAGTAGCTGACTGCCAACACCGTAACCACGATAATTCTCATCAACGGTATTACATTTGAAATAACAAACTTTTTCGCTGGGTTGTTGCCATAATTCAGGGCTGCACCAAGCGTCAATTTCCCATTGATTAATGGCGTAAGTTAAGCGAAAACCTATCAGTACGTTATCTAGATAAGCGACAAAGTTTGCATTGATTTCGCTACTATCAGCTGCTTTTAATATACCTTTTCTATACCAGACGCCCATGTTTGAGTCGTCAATATAACCAGCACCATGAACAGCCGTGCCTAAGGCAATTATTGCTGAAAAATCGCTGGGTAACATTTCACGATATAAGACTTGAGACTTTACTGAATTAAACTGTTTTTTCATTTTTTATATTTGTTTAAATAAAGTGATTTTTAGAAAATTGATCTTAGCAAATTTCCTATAAATACGGTAAAGTTTCTGTGGTTTTCTTTCTTAAAGTAGTTTTGAAAAATGTACGATCCTTTACACGATAAATCTCCTGGTTGTGGTGCCCCATACCCTAAAAGTTACTGGGCTGAAAATGCAGATGTTGAAACAAATGCCCCAGCAAGTGACGGACAAATCAATCAAGACGTAGATGTTGATGTTGCTATTATAGGCGCTGGTTATACCGGGCTTTCTTGTGCGCTACATTTAGCGCGTGAACATGGTATTAAGGCGCATGTGTTAGAGGCAAATCAAACGGCTTGGGGTTGTAGTGGGAGAAATGCTGGCTTTATTCTCAAGTCTTCAGGACGTAAGTCTTATAGCGATATGGCGCAAAAATGGGGTGAAGAAGTGATGCGCGGCATTTATGATGAAATGTGCGCTGGCGTTGAAACGGTAAAATCACTGATCGCTGAAGGTATTGACTGTGACGTACAAACGCGTGGTTTTTTAAAAGTAGCGCATAAGCCGAGCAAATTAGCTGAGCTTATTAGCCAAGCAAAACTGCAACAAAAAACCTTTGCAGGTATTAAAAATAGTGATGTGGAGATTTTAACGAGAAACGAAGTTCGTCAACAATACATGGACGATAAAAATGCTTATGGCGCGATTCGCTATCAAGACGGTTTTGGTTTAAATCCGTTGAAACTGGCCTGGGGCTATCAGCGATTAGCACGTGAAGCCGGCGCTAAAGTTCATACCAGCTCTCCAGTGTTAGATATTTTAGATGAAGGGCACCAACAAAAATTGATAACACCTCAAGGTGTTGTTACGGCTAAAAAGATTGTTATTGCTACCAACGGATATACACCTAAAGGGTTTCATTCATTAACAACCGATCGAACGTTGCCGGTACTTTCACAAATTATTGTCACCGAACCTTTGTCAGAGCAGCAGTTAGCCGATTGTAACTTTTTAACGTCGAATGTAGTGATGGATACACGAGCGCTAAAATACTATTACAGAAAGCTGCCCGACAACCGCATTCTATTTGGTGGGCGTGGCGCAATAACGGGCAAGTCTGCTGATGATCCTTATTACGCACAGCGTTTGTTGGCAGTGTTAAAAACAAGTTTTCCACCGTTAGCTAAGTTAAACTACCAGTATGCTTGGTCAGGTTGGATCTGTATGTCGCTAGACGACTTACCTCATATTTATCAAAACCCTAAGAAAAATGTTTTTTATAGCATGGGTTACTGTGGCTCTGGCGTGTCATTTTCGGTGCAAGCAGGTAAGCGGTTGGCTGAAAAAGTCGCTGAAAAAGCTATTGATTCTAAAATAGAAAACTTGCCTCTTTATAATTGTCAGTTACCAAAATTTCCGTTTGCACCATTGCGACGAGTTGGCCAATGGGGATATTTTCATTATGGAAAGATTAAAGATGAGTGGCTCTAGCCATTTTTCTTTGCAAGGTACTCAACTATAATAACGGGTAGTTAGCCAATATTTATAATCCAGTCGCTGGAAACACAAAAAGAAACCGTTATACTTTTACTTATGATGATACTTAAAAAACTACTATTTTTCTTTTACCTTTTTCCGTTCTTTATTTTAGCCGACAACCGTCTAAAGACAGACGGTAATCATCTAGGTAAAGCTAGAGTTACGCTGAAAGTCGCTATAGAGGAAATAGGTTATTCTCCCTATAATTATAAAGAAAATGGAGAAATAAAAGGTTTTACTATTGATGTTCTCGATTATATTAAAGCAAACTCAAAATATGATTTTGAGTTTGTCACTTTACCTTGGCCAAGAGCACTTTATCTCGTTGCAGAAGGTAAAGTTGATCTGATACTTACATTATTTAAAAATAAAAAGCGTGCAAAAACATATCACTTTATTGAACCCTCTTACGGTTATGAGATTAATCAATTATTTACGCTTGCCGATAATAATTTTCAATATAATGGGCGATTAAAGCAATTATTACCTTATTCAATTGGAACCAAAAGAGAGTTTTCCTATGGAAAAGCTTTTGATAGCGCTAACTATCTCACCAAATTACCAGCATTAACTGAAGAAGTATTATTAAAGCTGTTACTGACCAGGCGCATCGATATGGCTATATCTAATCCATATGTTTTTAATCAATTGATTAAAAAAAATAATGTTATCTCTAAAGTTCAGGCGATGGAGCCTTATGTTGCGAAAACGCCAGTCTACCTAGGATTAACCAAAGCTAGGGCGGATTCGAAAGAAATAAAAAAAACACTAGGATAACTCATCAAAAAATTTAAAGCAGCACCTTATTATCAAGTCCTTTTAAACAAATACCAACTCAATTTTAAATAACATACGTTAATTCGGTGAAGTGGCTTACTGGCACAGTAATGTCATGCCGCTAATATACTTCTAACTGATTTATAATGTTTTTTACTCAATATTGGTGTGCAAGGGCTAGTTTTTTATAAACACTTACTAGCGCCTAACCTTATCCATACTTTTATTTTTTCTGCGTCTGACAATACTGATCGCCATAGTAATTATTTGAGTAGTTACAATTAACCACAGCTTTTTTATCTGTTGGTGTATTAAAAATTGTCTTGATGTTATTAATAATATTTTTCATCTTAGTTACCTGATTTATTTTCGATAAAACGATTGTCACCTAACATTATCATTCAGTAAATTTCATAAAATTAAATATATAATTCTATAAAATGAAACGATTATTTAAGATAATGATCACTGCACTTTTCAGTAAGTTGTGCGATAAAAATATTTTTGAGGATAGTCAGCTCATCGGTCCTTACATAATTAGGTCTAATGATTAACGCGATTGTTCTGTGTGGCCCCGGTTCATTTAAATGAATAGCCCGGAGTTCAGATTCGTTATAAGTCAATTGATCTAAGGCCATTTGTGGTACGAGCGTTGTTCCTAGTTTACCGGCAACCATTTGGATCAGTGTATGCAAACTAGCAGAGCCAAAATCAGCACTTTGTTTTGGGTTTTGTAATTGACAAGCCGCTAGTGCATGTTCCTTTAGGCAATGGCCATCTTTTAACAACATTAGTTTTTCTGTCGCTAACTCTTCACTGGTAATTTCTTGGGTTTTCTGTGGACATTCATCCTTATGGCAGACTAAATAGAAGTCTTCTTGCCAAAAACTGAAACTCATTAAACCCTCTATAGGATAGGGTAACGCCAATATCGCTGCATCAATCGCTCCGGTTCGCACCATATCAACTAAGGTATGTGATTGTTCTTCTAGTATCTTCAATTTGAAATTTGGATATTGATGCCTAACTTCGGGCAACACCTTAGGCAAAAGGTATGGACCTATAGTTGGGATGACACCTATCGACATCGAACTAGAAAAAGGTTGATTGTCGCTTTTCGCAATTTGCAATAATTCATCTAGTTCTAGTTTTACTTGGCGAGCCTTATTAAGGATCAGCTGCCCCTTTTGAGTGACTAAGACTTGTTTGTTATTGCGCTCAAATATCATCATTCCCAACTGCTTTTCAAGCTCATTAATGGCCGTACTTAGCGCTGATTGAGAAACATTACATGCCTCTGCAGCTTTTTTAAAGTGTAAAGTCTTTTCGATAGCGAGTGCGTAATGAAGCTGTTTTATTGAAATCATATTTATAACGATAATTTATATTGAACATAGATATCATCCTAATCGAATTTATTGAATTAGTCATCTTGTTCGCAGGTAACTTATTTTGATATTGATATTCTCGATGGATAACGTGAAATCGACGGTCGCATAATCTCTTGTTTAGTTATCATAATAAATATTTAGTAATTCTGTTTTTTAGAATATTAAAATCTATTTAATCAAATTTATTTATCGTTCAACAGAATCTACTATACCCACATCGAAAGCAAACATGCTTTTAAAACAAAACCATTTAACTAAACATTTTTAAATAACAGAGGTAATACCCATGGCTCAAATAGGCAAAACTATCCCAGAATTTAAAGCTCAAGCATTTCATAACGATGAGTTTGTTGAAGTAACATCTGAGAGTACTAAAGGCAAATGGTCAATCTTTTTGTTCTACCCTGCAGATTTTACATTCGTTTGTCCAACTGAATTAGAAGACATGGCAAACCAGTATGAAGAGTTGCAAGGTCTTGGTGTTGAAGTTTACTCGGTATCAACAGATACACATTTTTCACATAAAGCATGGCACGATTCTTCAGAAGCGATTGGTAAAATTAAATTTCCGATGATTGGTGACCAAACTGGCACAATTACTCGTGGTTTTGATGTGATGATTGAAGAAGATCATATGGCACACCGCGGAACATTTTTAGTCGACCCAGATGGTGTTATTCAAGTTGCCCATATTCATGCGGGTGGTATCGGTCGAAGTGCAAAAGATATGGTGCGTAATGTAAAAGCTGCACAATATGTGCGTGAAAATGACGGTGAAGTATGTCCAGCAGCTTGGGAACAAGGTGAAGCAACCTTAACACCAAGTTTAGACTTAGTTGGTAAAATCTAAGACCGCAGTCTCGTTATGGGTGGAAGTCGTTATTCTGGTTAACCAGAATAACGACTTCCACCTTATTTCAAACAACAAAATGACAGCTCTTATGTCAAATTCAACAAGATAAATAATGAGGTAGCCCCATGTTAAGTGAAGATATTTTAAATGCAGTAAAAGCTTATACCCAAAATATGACCAACAAAGTATCACTAGTTTTACAGACGGGTGAACATCAAAAACGCAACGAATTAAAAGAATTTTTAACACAGTTAACATCAGTATCAGACAATCTACTACTTGTTGAACGCGATGATGGTTTACGCAGCCCTATTACGTTCTACTTAGAAATTGACGGTAACAATAATGGCATCCACTTTTCTGGTATTCCCAGTGGACATGAATTTAATTCGTTGATATTAGCTATTTTACAGTCATCTGGTACCGAACTGAAATTAGACAGCACCTTGACTAAAATGGTGCAAAAAATCAAAGAAGATTTGCACTTTGAAGTATTTATTTCCTTAAGTTGCCATAACTGTCCTGATGTTGTGCAATCGTTGAATCAGTTTGCCTTATTAAACGAAGGTATCAGCAGTGAAATGATTGATGGTGGCTTATTTAAGAACTTAATAGACGAACGTAATATTCAAGGTGTACCGAGTGTTTACCTTAATGGCGAATTATTTGCGAATGGAAAAATAGACACAGGTCAATTAGTCGATAAACTTATCGAACGTTTCCCTTATATTGTCGGTGGCGATGACAACGAGCAGTTACCGTTACAAGATATTACCGTTATAGGCGCAGGTCCTGCCGGTGTTGCTGCTGCTATTTATGCCGCTCGTAAAGGTTTGAAAGTGACTATTATTGCTGACCGTTTTGGTGGTCAGGTCAAAGATACCGTAGGTATTGAGAACTTAATTTCAGTCTCTAAAACGACCGGCACACAACTAACGGGTAATATGCAAGCGCACTTAAATGATTACGAGATCACGACAAGAGAGTTTGTACGTGTTGAAAAAATAGATAAAGGTGAGCCTGAGAGCAAAGTACCGAAAAAGCTACATCTTTCTAGCGGCGAAGTTATCGAATCTAAAACGGTGATCATTGCTACTGGGGCTAAATGGCGTGAACTTGGTATACCAGGAGAAAAAGAAAATATTGGTTCTGGTGTCGCTTATTGTCCACATTGTGATGGCCCATTTTTCAAAGGTAAAGATGTTGCTGTGGTTGGTGGTGGTAACTCAGGAATAGAAGCGGCATTAGATTTAGCAAGTATGGTTAATCATGTTACCGTCTTCGAATTCTTACCTGGCTTGAAAGCAGATAAAATATTGGTAGAAAAAGCGGAAGCGCATAAAAAGATCACCATCATTAAAAATGTTGCTACTAAAGAAGTGATTGCTGAAGGTGGTAAAGTTGTTGCTCTGGCTTATGAAGATAGAGCAACAGGGGAGATGAAGCAACAAAGCTTGTCGGGAATATTTATCCAAATAGGCTTATTACCCAACAGTGATTTTTTACAGGGTGTTGTTGAATGTACTAAATATGGCGAAGTCATCATTGACGAAAAATGTCAGACCTCTGAGCCGGGTATATTTGCTGCTGGAGATGTTTCTACCGTGCCTTATAAGCAAATTGTTATTGCGATGGGTGAGGGTTCAAAAGCATCCTTGTCAGCATTCGATTATCTTATTAGAGAAAGTTAATCAGCATCAACCACACATCTGAACTTATAGTATAGCTATTCGTTTAGATGTGTCTTATCAAAAGCCGTATAAATAAACCTTATACGGCTTTATAGTTTTTAATATTTAAAGCGACTAAATCAATTAATCGCTGCTGCGACTCGATACTGGCCCAAGCAATATGGGCAGTTATCGACAAGTTATCGATTTCTTTTTTCATTAAGGCATTAATTAACGGGTGACTCACTGTTGGCGGCTCATGTTCTAATACATCGAGCACGGCGTGAGATATGATTCTATTCTTTAATGCCTGCAGTAAATCCGCACTATTAACCAGTGCACCTCGAGCCGTGTTAATCAGTAACGCCGAGGGTTTCATAAGCGCTAAAGTTTCACTATTTATTAAGTTTATCGTCTCCTCGGTTTGTGGGCAGTGTAAGCTGATGATATCGGCTTTATTTAATACTTCAGTAAAGCTATGACGGTTTTCTCTTATTTTTATCGCATTAGGACGTTCAGCAATCATGACGTGCATATCAAAAGCTTGAGCAATTTTCGCTACCGCTTTACCTAAGTTGCCAAAACCAATAATGCCGATGGTTTTTCCTGCTAATTCTTGACTTCCTTTGCCATGAAAACAAAAAGTAGCACTGTTTTGCCAATGTCCTTGTTGAGTATTGGTGTTGTGGTGTGCGGTATTACTGAAATATTCAAGCATTTGCGCAAAGACATATTGACTGACTGAGGCTTGTGAGTAACCACTGACGTTTTTAACCGCAATTTTAAGTGCTTTAGCAGCAACTAGGTCAACATTATTCATACCTGTTGCGGCAATGCACACTAATTTTAGTTGGGGTAATTGCTCGAGTATATTTTTAGATAACAACACTTTGTTGGTGATAATAATCTCAGCCGTTTTACAACGTTCAATAATTTGACTGTCAGTGGTGGTGGCATAACAGCTTAATGTACTGACCTCAGACTTTATACGGGTCAAAGAAATGCTGGCACTAAAGGTTTGTTGATCTAAAAAAACGGTTTGCATAGCGAGTAGTCAAAAAGAAATTATGTTGTTAGCTTAATAGAAATCAAGATAAAAAAAAACGGCAATCAGCGTATATTTCTGTTTACCGTTTTATCATGTGATATTTATTTTATGGCATGAGTGTTACTTAGTTTAACCAGGACGACCATCTTCTCGTGCTTTTAGCAACATTGGCCCGTAGTAAAAAGTAAAGAGTCCAAAAGCAACCAACCAGAAAAAACCACTTATATCGACAAAGAGTAAAGTTTTTTCTGGTACTAACCAAGGCCCAAATACCCGAACCATAGCCGAGAGGGTAATAGATGCAAAAGCGACCGACATCATTTTAGGTGGGGTTAATGGTCGACCAGAATGCCCTAAAGAAACACGAGAAATCATTGCTAAAATAATCCCCCCCATGCCACCAATAGTTAATAGATGCCAAACATGATTACTGGGGATTTCATCAATAATGTAGCTAAACCCTAATAAGATAAGGCCAAACCAAATAAATTTAATGGCGAAATGTAATGACCATAAAAGTGGTACGCCCAGTGTTATCCAAGGTCGCCATCTCAACCAACGAATTAACTGAAATAAACCAGAAAAAATTAAGATAATGCCAAAAAACATCGGCACAAAACCCACTAATGGATGTAGCAACAACATCAGCATAGCAAGCAGTAAACTGCCATTAGCAAGTTTATCAAGTAAAGGAGCAGGGGTTGTTTTTGTGGTTTGTGTTCCATTAGCGGTGAACATTGGCACAACACGTCCAGACATAACGGACATTAAAAATACCACTAATAAAACACCGGCATAACCTGAGTAGCTCAACGAAAAACTTTGTGGGTAAAGGGTTGCTAAGTGCATTTCTCCATTGGCGATGGTAAACATCACCAATAGTGGTACAAAAAATAAATTTCGATACTGCTTTATCGCTAATATAGGTTTGGCGAGTGTATAAGCGATAGCTAATAAGAAACTTAAATCTATCAAAGCGCTTAATGTTGCCCCTAATAAGTCGGGCATTAACATGACCACTCGGCCTAATAACCATAGAAAGAATAAAGCGGCTAGGGGTTTGCCTTTAACACTGGCAATACCTGTCCAATTTTGCACTGCGGTGAGTAAAAAACCAACAATGATGGCACTGCCGAAACCAAAAATCATTTCATGAATATGCCACCAATAGCCACCACCGTAAGGTGAAAAGCTAATGGTCCCTTTATAGATTAACAACCATAAAGTAATGGCAATTAAACTAAAAACAGCGCCACCTAAAAAAAAGGGTCGGAAGCCTAAGCGAAATATTGGCAGAATTTTCTGCTCTTCATTTAAATCAGTAATTTGCATTATAGTTTGTATTTCAAATAATCAGTAAAGCCATATTAGCGTATTTATCAGAATAATCGTTGTGATAAATCAACTCTTATTATAATTGCCGCTTGATAATACAATTTAAAATTAATCTTGCAGATAAAGGGTAGAGAATATTGCTAAGGCTCAAGTTAATTTATCTATTTTTGCTCAGTGGTCATTAGTTGGCTGGTTTTTCTAATTGATACATTTCATCAGAAATATAATCAAGTTTTTCTGTTAATAATTGCTGGGCATCATAAATACCTTGATTATAATAATGATTGCCCATTTCCTTAGTAAAAAAATCAAGCAAAAAGTCAGCGTCAAACTGAGCGAGCTCTTGATCAAGTTCGCTTGCAAAATAATGCTGTAGTTTTTGAACCAGTAACTCCTTTTGTGCGGATGAAAACTTAATTTCACTCATATTATTCTCTGCTCTTTTAATAAAAATTCTTGACGAGATTATAACCATAATATTTCAATCAATTCTATCTTAAGGGATTATATTTCCTGCTGAAGTAGCGCCTTGATGTATCATAGGTATATACTTATGACCAAGCGTTAAGGTGGGTGGTTTAAGTGAAAGAGACATTGAAAAAATGGTGGCAAACTGATTGTCAATTTTGCCTTAAATACCGAAGAATGTTTATTTGGTTAATTATCATGATTGCAATAGATGCATTGTGGTTTAATCTTTTATTTTAAAAGTTGGAGTTATATATGGGATATCGTTGGACAGACTCATTAGAGTTAGCATTAGACTTAATGGAAGAGCATCCGGATGCTGATCCACTTAAATTACATTTTCCAGAATTGATGCAATGGGTGATAGCCCTCGATAATTTTGATGATGATCCTAAGCATTGTGGTGAAAGAGTGCTTGAGGCCATTCAATTAGCGTGGATTTCTGAAGTCGATTAGCGGCAGATAAATTTAAGGGTGATTTTTAGTCTTGTTTAGGTAATTGATTGTTTTATAAACCTCATCTGGCTTATACTACCACATATATCACTACCATGAATTTTGACTATTCATCAACCATATGGTCTACATCAAAAATTATTATGACAATAAATATTAAACGTCCGTTATATATCCACTATGCTGGTCCAAGTCTTTTAGAAACCCCCCTATTAAATAAAGGTAGCGCTTTTGACGAAGAGGAGCGCACTAATTTTAACTTAATGGGCTTATTGCCGCCCCGTTATGAAACAATAGACGAGCAAGTTGAACGTGCTTTTATGCAATATAATAAGTTTCGAACCAACTTAAATAAGCATATTTATTTACGTACAATTCATGATAACAACGAAACTTTATTTTTCAGGCTCGTTCAGGCGCACTTAGCTGAGATGATGCCGATTATTTATACGCCGACAGTAGGTGATGCGTGTGAGCAATTTTCAGATATTTATCGTAGCTCGCGTGGATTATTTATTTCTTATGAAGATAGACATCACATGGATGATATTCTTCGTAATGCGACAAAAAATAAAATAAAAGTCATTGTTGTTACCGATGGCGAGCGTATTCTTGGTCTGGGTGACCAAGGCATAGGTGGAATGGGTATTCCGATCGGCAAGCTTTCACTTTATACCGCTTGTGGCGGCATTAGCCCCGCGTATACTTTACCGGTAATGCTCGATGTTGGTACCAATAACGAAAAGTTATTGAATGACCCTATGTATATGGGGCGTCGTCATAAACGTATTAATCAAGAAGAATACAACGAGTTCGTTGACATGTTTATTCAAGCAGTGAAACGTCGTTGGCCACATGTATTATTGCAATTTGAAGATTTTGCTCAACCCAATGCCACACCATTACTTAATAAGTATCGTGATGAAATTTGTTGTTTCAATGATGATATTCAAGGAACCGCCTCAGTGACTGTCGGTACTTTACTAGCAGCATGCCGCATTAAAGGGCGTAAGCTTGCTAAAGAAACCACATTATCACAGCAAAAAGTTGTCTTTGTTGGCAGTGGCTCTGCCGGTTGCGGTATTGCCGAACAAATTATTGCGCAAATGGTCAGTGAAGGTATTTCTGCAAAACAAGCACGCAGTCAAATTTTTATGGTCGACCGTTTTGGTTTATTAACCGATGGTATGGCTGATTTACGAGACTTTCAGCAAAAACTGGTGCAATCACCTCGTACAATTTCTACGTGGGCTGTTTCAGGGCGATATGCGACATTATTAGAAGTGATGAATAATGCTCAGCCAGATATTTTAATCGGCGTGTCAGGTGTGCCGGGTTTATTTACCGAACCTGTGATTAGAGCAATGAAATCACACTGTCCAATGCCGATTATTTTCCCGCTTAGTAATCCTATTAAACAAGTAGAAGCTACGCCAACACAAGTCATTAATTGGACGCAAGGCGAGGTCATTGTTGCAACCGGCAGTCCATTTAAACCCGTTGAATATCAAGGTAAAACTTTTCCTATCGTGCAATGTAATAATAGTTATATTTTTCCTGGTTTAGGTTTGGGTATTGTTTCAGCCAATATTAACCGTGTTACCGATGAAATGTTAATGGTTGCCAGCGAAACTCTTGCTAAAGCTTCACCATTAGCCAACACCGGGCTGGGTGAACTCTTACCTCCACTCACTGAGATTGCCAGTTTAAGTCGAAAAATAGCCTTTGCTGTCGCGAAAGTCGCTTTTGATCAAAACTTAGCTTTACGCATCGATGATGAAAGTTTACTCGCAAAAATAGAACAGAACTTTTGGCAACCAGAATATCGACAGTATCGTCGAAGCAGTGTGTAGTTAGTATTTTGTTACTCATATAAAAAAAGCTGACTCAATGTCAGTTTTTTTATATCTGCTTATTTTACGCCTTAAAGTATGATTAAAATCGATGATGTTTTACTCAAGGAGATGAAAAACGCTAAGGTCGGTATGTCGCTTTTGCTTTAGAGAGTAAAAAGCAACTTACGTTACCCATATCTCTAGAAGGATTCGAGGCCGGATTCAAGACATTAAAATCAAAAAGAGTACTAAGTGAATAATATTAGTTTTTTTGTTCAAATTCGTCTATAATCGCGCCAAAATTTATACACCTATTTTATCTAAAATATATATAAGGGCTTATCATGGCTATCGAACGTACTTTTTCTATCGTAAAACCAGACGCAGTTGCTAAAAACTTCATTGGTCAAATTTATAACCGTTTTGAAACTGCTGGTTTAAAAATTGTTGCTTCTAAAATGATTCACTTAAGCCAAGAAAAAGCTGAAGGCTTTTACGCTGAACATAGCGAACGTCCTTTCTTTGGCGCTTTAGTTTCATTCATGACTTCTGGTCCGGTTATGGTTCAAGTTTTAGAAGGCGAAAACGCTGTTCTTAAAAACCGTGAAATCATGGGTGCTACTAACCCAGCTGAAGCACTTGCTGGTACTATCCGTGCTGATCTTGCTGATAGCATCGACGAAAATGCTGCTCACGGTTCTGACGCTTTAGAATCTGCTGCACGTGAAATTGCTTACTTCTTCTCAGATGACGAAATTTGCCCACGCACTCGTTAATCTGATATTAAACGTTGTTAATGGCGAAACTTCTGTAAGAAAAGTGCTCACTTACTAACGTAAGCTCCGCGCTATCCTTTTTGAATTTTCATCATTAACTTAGTTTAATCTAGAAATAGAATATTAAAGGGTTTTACTGTTTCCAGTAAAATCCTTTTGTTATTTTTAGAGTTATAATAAACCTTAAGTTTTTTAATTTACTAACCCTTTGTTTTACATAAAGAGAAATTTAATTAAAAACATTAAGGTTTGATATAATTTGATCTGTAAATTGTCATGTTTTGTATGAAAGCTGTACAATTGTTTTTTGTAATTTTGTTGTTTGAGAAGTAGTGAATCATGAGTGAAGTGACTGAAGTTGTAAGCCCGACCGTATCTGCGGTAAAGAAGAAAGTAAATCTATTAAACTTGGACCATCAAGGGATGCGTGAATACTTTGCTTCAATTGGCGAAAAGCCATTTCGTGCCGATCAAATGATGAAATGGATATATCATTTTGGTTACTCTGATTTTGAATTAATGACTAATTTGAACAAAAAATTACGTGAAAAATTACAACGTGAAACAGAAATTAGTGCACCAGAAATATCTGAAAAGCAAGTATCAACTGACGGCACGATAAAATACTCTTTACGCCTCGAAGGCGGTCAAGAAGTTGAAACAGTGTGGATCCCTGAAAACGATCGCGCAACATTATGTGTATCCTCGCAAGTCGGTTGTGCACTTGAATGTACGTTTTGTGCCACGGCGCAACAAGGCTTTAATCGCAATTTGTCTATGAGCGAAATTATTGGTCAAGTATGGCGTGTTGCTAATGATATTGGCGCGACACGTATCGCTGGAAAACGTCCCATTACTAATATTGTTATGATGGGAATGGGCGAGCCGCTTTTAAATATGAAAAATTTAATTCCAGCGCTTGATACTATGTTAAATGATTTAGGCTACGGCCTCTCAAAACGTCGAGTAACAGTGAGTACTTCTGGTGTAGTACCGGCGCTTGATATGTTAAAAGAAAAAATAGATTGTGCATTAGCCATTTCAATTCACGCGGGTAACAACGAGCTTCGTGATGTATTGGTCCCAATAAACAAAAAGTATCCTTTAGAAGAGTTTATTGCGGCAGCTGGACGTTATATTGATGGTTCAAAAGCTAATAAGCAGGCAACGATTGAATATGTGATGTTAGATCATGTTAATGACAGTACTGACCAAGCACATGAACTTGCTATCGCTTTGAAAGATTTACCGAGTAAAATCAATCTGATCCCGTTTAATCCTTACCCTGGATCGCCTTATAAACGTTCAAGTAATTCACGTATTGACCGTTTTGATAAAGTATTGCAGTCATATGGTTTAACCGTTATTACTCGCCGTACCCGTGGTGATGATATTGATGCGGCTTGTGGCCAATTAGCCGGTGATGTTTTTGATAGAACAAAGCGAACAGCAATGAACTCTTCAAAAAATGACGAGTCTAAAGCCCAAGAGATTTCAGTTAAACTGGTCTAACACTTTATTCTCGAGGTATTTATACCCGTTCGACAGCATACTAGTTCAACAAGCATCTTGAAGTAGATCGGGTATAGGTATAATCTGTAATTATTACATTACGATAAGTGACATTCTGCCATATGATTAAATTTCTGCCGCGGTTATTTATAACGAGCGTTATCGCTTTGTTAATTGTCCTTTCTGGGTGTGTAACACAAAATTATGAGAACGACAGTACAATACCTGTAGTAGAAAGTGACTCAAGTAATAATGAAATGGCGATGACTCGAATTTCATTAGGTCTTGGCTATTTAAAAATGGGAAATACTAGCCAAGCGAAGTTAAATTTGGAAAAAGCAAAGCGCTTTTCACCGAACTTATCCCAAGTTTATACGGCGTTTGCTCATTATTATGATGTGGTTGGCGAATCACAGCTTGCTACCAATGCTTATGAACAGGCGTTATCAATCGATGAAAAAAATCCAGATACCTTAAATAATTATGGGGTTTTTCTTTGTCGACATGAAAAGTATGCCGACGCTGAAAAATACACTTTAAAAGCGATAGCAATCCCAACCTACTTAATGGTCTCGCAAAGTTACGAAAACCTCGCGCTTTGTCAACTAAAAGCCGGTGAATTTGTTAAGGCTGAAAAATACTTTACAAAATCTATTCAGCATAGTCCTAATCGTGCATCAGCTTTATTACAAATGGTTCGCTTACAGTACGCTATTGGTGATTATAAATCCGCGCAACGTTATGTGAAACGTTATGAAAAAGCAACTCGTCGCTTTAGTCCTGAAGCACTTTCATTGGCTTATAAGGTTTTTGAAAAGCAGCGCAATTATCGTACAGCTAAAAATTATGCCAGTATGTTGGTAAAAATGTTCCCAACTTCTTACCAAGCTAAGCAATATATTTTAAATGCGCTTGAGCATACTGAAGCGGATGACTTAGCAAAGATTTATCAAGCATCGATATTAACAACTAGTGACGCTTTACCACCGAAACGTGTCGTTGTTTTATCACCGAACAAGCCCCAAAAAAAACGGCTAAAACAACAGGCTAAAAAAGCAACAGTTGCTAAAAGTACTAACGTAGAGACGATGAGTATCAAGGATACCCAAGAACAGTTAAAGGATGACCTTGAAGCAAAAATACATATTATTGTCAAAGGCGACAGTTTATTTAGCCTCTCAAAAAAATACAATATTCATATGAAGACACTAGAGCGCTGGAATAATATTACTCGTAGCGATATTTTAAAGCTAGGCCAAACGTTCTATGTTTATTTACCAGAGCATACTGATACTATGCCAACCAACAATGCTACTAATAAAGTTGAACAAGAGAAAACCCAATGACCCATGTTGAAACGCCTAATAATATCAAAAAGGCACAAGCTACTGCATCATCAGAACCCTTGCATAACAGTTCCGAAGACGACCTTTCTGACAATAGTAAAATCATTGGGCCGGGACAAATTCTTAGTGATGCTAGAAAAAAAGCAGGCTTAACTCAGCAAGAGGTTGCGAGTAAACTCAATTTTCGTCTTACTTTAGTTAATGAGATAGAAAGTGAGCTGTTTAATAGTAATTTGCCGGAAACTTATAATCGCGGCTATTTACGTAGCTATGCAAAATTAGTTAATGTTTCTCAAGATGATGTATTGGTAAGCTATGAACAATTAAATATAGCTAAAGCACAAGTTTCTAAACTACAAAGTTTTTCTAAAGGCACGGAAAAGTTAGCAGAAAGTAATCGTATTATGTGGATAAGCTATATCATTTTAGCCATTCTCATTGGTTCTACTATGATGTGGTGGTTGCAAAATAATAAAGAACAAGCTCAAACGCTGGCTGAAGATATTGAGATAATTACTCAAAGTGCTGACGATGTTAACGAAAATCAAACGAGTGATCTTTCGACAGTTAACATTGATAACGTGACTAAAACTATTACTGAGGCACCTTTAGCTACTGCCGTGTTAGAGCCGCAAAGTAATGATATTACACCCGCAGCGGTTAATGTAGAAAATAGTCAAGTGAGCGAAGCTGACATCATTGCAGTTGAAAATACCCCAACAGCAGAGGAAGCATTGACTGAAGTGCCTTTAACTGAAGTCATTTTTACTTTTTCTGGTGACTGTTGGGTAAATATTTCAGATTCAACAGGTGAGCGCATTGCTTGGGGTGTGAAAAAATTGGGTTACGTTATGACAATATCTGGGCAAGCACCTTTTGATGTTACCCTAGGAAGACCTGAATTAGTGGCAATAAACTTTGCCGATGAAGTCATTGATATGAGTCAGTTTAACAGTGGTAATATCGCTAAATTTACTTTGCCTGTTACCAATTAGTCATTAGCATTTTGTATAAATAACGTTTGTTGCGCTTAAGTGACAAACCACCAAAGTTGTGAATTATTATGTTTAAAGAATCTCCAATCATCCGCCGTAAATCTCGTCAAATAATGGTGGGTAATGTTCCTGTTGGTGGCGATGCACCGATAACTGTGCAGTCAATGACCAATACGTTGACGACTGATGTGGCAGCAACCGTTGCACAAATTAAAGCATTAGAAGGTGTGGGTGCTGATATTGTTCGGGTGAGCGTACCGACGATGGATGCAGCCGAAGCCTTTCGCGAAATTAAAAAACTAGTGAAAGTTCCACTGGTTGCTGATATCCATTTTGATTATCGAATCGCCTTAAAAGTTGCTGAGTATGGCGCAGATTGTTTACGTATTAATCCTGGTAATATCGGCCGCGAAGACCGAGTGCGTAGTGTTGTTGAATGTGCACGTGACTTAAATATTCCTATTCGTATTGGTGTAAATGGTGGTTCATTAGAAAAGGATATCCAAGAAAAATATACTGAACCAACGCCAGAAGCACTTTTTGAATCGGCAATGCGTCATGTTGATATTCTAGATAGGCTTAATTTCGATCAGTTTAAGGTTAGTGTTAAAGCCTCAGATGTATTTCTTGCGGTCGAATCTTACCGTTTATTAGCAAAACAGATTGATAACCCACTTCACCTTGGTATTACCGAAGCAGGTGGCTTGCGCTCTGGCTCAGTAAAGTCTTCTGTAGGTTTAGGCTTGTTATTAGCTGAAGGAATTGGCGACACGTTACGCATTTCTTTGGCAGCAGATCCCATAGAAGAAATTAAAGTCGGTTTTGATATTTTAAAGTCACTAAAATTACGTAGTCGAGGTATCAATCTTATTGCTTGTCCAAGCTGTTCTCGCCAAGAGTTTGATGTTATCGCCACCGTTAATGCGTTAGAACAACGTATTGAAGATATATTAACGCCAATGGATGTTTCTATTATTGGTTGTATTGTTAATGGTCCGGGTGAAGCGATTATTTCTGATTTGGGCTTAACGGGTAGTAGCCGAAAAAGTGGTTATTATTTAGATGGCATCCGCCAAAAAGATCGCTTTGATAATAATAACTTAGTAGACCAGCTCGAAGAGCGAATTCGTGCTAAAGCGAAACTTCTTGATGCGGCTTACAAAATAAAATTTAAAGAAATAGAGTAATAAAATAACTTTAAAAAGAGCGAAACGTTATAGCGGTGACAGTTCAGTTGAAACCTGCATTTTGAGGTATCACAGCTGCACTATTTACGTTTCGTCTCAAACTGCCTATAATGCGCGCTGCACTTAATTTTTCCCGTTTTATATAAATATCTATTTTATACAATAGATGAAAGAGAGCCTTACTTTGAGCAAAACATTACAAGCCGTCAGAGGGATGAACGACTGTTTACCCACTGAAACTCCTATTTGGCAAATGGTTGAATCAGTTTTACGCCGAGTTGCTAGTAGCTATGGTTTTGCTGAAATACGTATGCCGATTGTCGAGTCTACTGGACTTTTTAAACGATCTATTGGTGAAGTTACTGATATCGTTGAAAAAGAGATGTACACTTTTGATGACCGTAACGGTGATAGCTTAACACTGCGACCAGAAGGTACAGCATCATGTGTGCGTGCAGGCAATCAGCATGGTTTATTATATAACCAAGAACAACGTTTATGGTACATGGGGCCGATGTTTAGGCATGAACGCCCACAAAAAGGTCGTTATCGTCAGTTCCACCAATTCGGCTTAGAAGCCTTTGGAATTGGAACACCTGACATAGACGCAGAAATTATTATGCTAACTTCTCGTCTTTGGCGGGAACTTGGCATCAATGAGTTTGTCACACTAGAGCTAAACTCGTTAGGTTCAAATGAAGAGCGTGCAAATTATCGCGATGCTTTAGTTGTTTTCTTAACAGAAAAAGAAGATCAGCTTGATGAAGACTCTAAACGCAGAATGCATACCAATCCATTACGCGTTTTAGACAGTAAAAATAAAGATGTACAAGCCGCTTTAGTGGGCGCACCAAAATTAAGTGATTATTTTGATGATGAATCTAAAGCTCACTTTGCGGGTGTTTGTCAGCGTTTAGATGCTGCGGGTATTAACTATGTGATTAATGACCGCTTAGTTCGCGGTTTAGATTATTACAATCGTACGGTATTTGAATGGGTGACTGACAGCTTAGGCGCACAAGGTACTATTTGTGCGGGTGGTCGTTATGATGGCTTAGTCGAACAACTTGGTGGCAAAGCAACACCAGCATTTGGTTTTGCCTTAGGCATTGAACGCTTGGTACTCATGTTAACGAGCTTAGAAAAAGCTAACAATATTCGTGCACAAGTTGATGTTTATGTTATTGGTTTAGGTGAGGGGGTTGATATTCAAGCAGCGCTACTCAGTGAACAATGGCGTGACCAAGTTAAAGATATTCGCATACAAAACCACTGCGGTGGTGGTAATATGAAAAAACAAATGAAACGGGCAGATAAATCGAGTGCGCAAGTAGCAATTATCATCGGTGAAGATGAACTTGCTGAGCAAAGCGTGACGATAAAATATTTGCGTGGACAACAAGAACAACAGAAGGTGTCGCTTGAACAAGTGCCAGCTTTATTAAACAGTTTAATTTAAGGTGAAGTAGTGGACGTTTATCAAACAGAAGAACAACAAGTCGAAGCCATCAAAGGTTTTTGGAAAGAAAATGGTACTGCAGTTATTGCCGGTTTAGTTTTAGGTTTTGCTGGTTTTATTGGCTTTAACGTATATAAAGATACCCAACTTGAGAATGAAGTTTTAACGTCTGATGCTTATCAAACAGTGATGGAAAGTGCTGGTGTAGACGGAAAGGCTTTTTCAGCAAGTGCAAGTAAATTTATTGCTGAAAATAAAGACTCTAGCTACGCTTCATTAACGGCGCTTGCGCTAGCAAAAGAAGCGGCTACTCATAAAGATTGGCCACAAGTTGCTATTCACTTGGCAAGTGCTATTGAAAGCTCTACCAATCAAGGTATTAAAGCTATCGCAAGTGTTCGATTAGCGCGTGTGCAAATTCAACTTGAGCAATACACTGAAGCATTGGCAACCCTATCGGTTACACTGCCAGAGTCATTTAAAAGTGCGATTGAAGAAACTAAAGGCGATGCATATTTCAAGCAAGGTAAAGTAGAACTTGCTCGTAATGCTTATCAAGCAGCACTTGACGTTGAAGGTCAAACAAATAATGGTGCCTTACAAATGAAATTAAATGATTTAGCCCAATTATCATCGATTGCTAAATAAAGAGGCTAATCATTCATATGTTAAAAAAATTACGCTTTAATAGAAAGTTATTAGTGATAGCGCTAGTGTCCTTAGGGCTTGTCGCTTGTTCTTCAACTGACGAAGAAGATGAAGCGACTAAAGTTGCTGAATTAACAGAAATCAAACAAGCTTTTGATGCTGATGTGCTCTGGGAAACCAGTGTCGGTAATGGTGTTAGCGATTATTTTTCACGTATTAAACCTAATGTTGCTTACGGCAAACTTTACAGTGCTAGTCGTTACGGTGATGTTGTTGCTTTGGAACTAGAAAATGGTGAAGAAATTTGGTCAACAGATTTAAGTGATGTAAAAGGCGAACGCGGCTTTTTTGAACGTCGACAATCTGCTTTATTAAATGGCGGCCCGATTTTAGGTATTCAAAAAGTCTTTATTGGCAGTGAAAATGGCGAAGTATTCGCATTAGATGCTGATACAGGTAAGCTTGATTGGCAAGGAAAAGTAAAAGGCGAAGTTATTGCAGCTCCCGCTATTGATGCTGGTATTTTAGTTGTCAATACTGCTTCAGGTGTCA
This sequence comes from Colwellia sp. BRX10-1, assembly GCF_014077545.1. Taxonomy (NCBI): domain Bacteria; kingdom Pseudomonadati; phylum Pseudomonadota; class Gammaproteobacteria; order Alteromonadales; family Colwelliaceae; genus Colwellia; species Colwellia sp. BRX10-1. Next base: position 346,389 of record NZ_JACGWC010000001.1, on the reverse strand, counting down.
TCAAGGCTTTTAACGCTTCGAACGGTCAAGATGAATGGCAAATCGAACAAGAAGTACCAGCATTAACGTTACGTGGTGTTAGTTCGCCAGCGATTTCTTCTGGTGGTGTGATGGTTGGTTCAGCTAATGGAACCATGAGCGTCTATATTCTTGAAACTGGTCAACAAGGTTGGACAGTAGAAGTTGGTGAAGCCGGTGGCTCGACACAATTAGAGCGAGTCATAGATGTTGACTCTGCGCCACTTATTTATGGCGATAAAGTTTATAGTATTTCTGTAAAGGGTAATTTGACCGCTATAGATTTACGTACCGGTCGGATGATTTGGGAACGTCAGTATTCGTCATATCATGATATGGCTATTAGTGGTAACAGCCTATTTTTAACTGATATTAAAGGTCATATTTATGCGGTTGACCGTTTAAACGGTTTTGAAAAGTGGAGCCAACTTGCACTGACTAATCGTGGTGTTACCGGTCCTGCTATTATTAGTGATTATATTGTTGTTGGCGACTTTGAAGGCTATCTTCATTTTATCGACCAAACAACAGGTGATATCGTTGCACGTCATGAAGTTGACAGTAGCGGTTTAAATATAGCACCCACTGTACACGAAAATATTATTTACGCGCAATCACGTAATGGTGATTTGCAAGCGATAAAAATTCCATAAGTCTTTTTATCAGCTAGAATTAAACGGCTCCATTGCAGAATGCATTGGAGCCGTTGTTTGTTATTAAATAGAGTAAAAGTTTTGCATTTTGCATGACGTTGTTTACTCTACAAATGAATTTATAGAGGTAAACATGCTTCCAGTTGTTGCACTTGTCGGACGTCCTAATGTTGGCAAATCGACGTTATTTAACCGATTAACCCGAAGCCGAGATGCTCTCGTAGCAGATTATCCTGGCTTAACGCGTGACCGTCAATATGGTCAAGCGAAAGTAGAAGATCATCCATTTATTGTTATTGATACCGGCGGTATTAATGGTAATGAACAAGGTATTGACGCATTAATGGCCGAACAGTCATTAATGGCGATAGCAGAAGCCGATGCTGTTTTATTTATGGTTGATGCTCGTGATGGTTTAACATCAGCGGATATCGGTATCGCTGACTACCTTCGTAAACAAAATAAGAAAATATTTTTGGTTGCGAATAAAGTTGATGGTATTGATGCTGATTCTGCTGTTGCTGAATTTTATGAATTATCACTGGGTGATACCGTTCATAAAATTGCCGCCGCGCATGGTCGTGGTGTTACACAATTATTAACACTTGCATTAACACCTCATATAGAAGCACTTGGTGAAGCACGTGAAAATGATGAGTTTGATGGTGCACAAGAATTCTCAGCTAAAACTGATGAAGAAAAAATTGCCGAAGCACCGTTTGAAAATGATAAAATCAAACTTGCTATCATTGGTAAACCTAATGTGGGTAAGTCAACACTGACTAACCGTATCTTAGGTGAAGACCGCGTTGTTGTTTTTGATGCGCCAGGTACCACTCGCGATAGTGTATATATCCCGATGGAACATGATGGCCGTGAATATACATTAATTGATACTGCAGGTATTCGTCGTCGTAAAAACGTGACTGATGTTGTAGAAAAGTATTCTGTTATTAAAACACTACGTGCCATAGAAGATGCCAATGTTTGTTTGTTAATTATTGATGCTCGTGAAGGTATTACCGATCAAGATTTAAGTTTACTGGGCTTTATTTTAGAAGCAGGTCGTTCTTTGGTACTTGCGGTTAATAAATGGGATGGTCTAGAAGAGCATGTTAAAGATCGTATTAAAACCGAATTAGATCGTCGTTTAGGTTTTATTGATTTTGCACGTATCCACTTTATCTCTGCTTTACACGGTACCGGTGTTGGCCATTTATATGAGTCAGTTGAAGAAGCTTTCATTTCAGCAACTAAACGTATATCTACCTCAATGGTTACCAAAATATTAGATATGGCCACGTTTGATCATCAACCACCGATGAGTCAAGGACGTCGCATTAAGCTTAAATATGCGCATGCCGGTGGTTATAATCCACCTATCATTGTTATTCATGGTAATTTAGCCAAAAAGCTTCCTGTTTCATATAAACGCTATTTAATGAATTATTACCGTAAATCATTAAAAATAATGGGTACGCCGATTAGAATTGAGTTTAGAGAAACAAGTAACCCGTTTGCTGGCAAGAAAAAGTTAACTTATACCGAGCAAAAGAAAATGGCCAGAGCTACTGAAGGTTATAAGAAAGACTAAAAACTTACGTTTTTTTTGATAATAATTTAACATTACTGAAGCCAATCATTTGATTGGCTTTTTGCTAAGTGCTACATTTAAAATACTTATTCTTAAATGTTAACATTATGGCAGCCACTCCTAAAAAAATTGCATTGGTTAACCGCTTAGACAGAAACCTTGGCTTATTGCAGTCAGGCTCAACGATTACTATCGATATAGCCACACCAGCCGGACAAAAAGCAAAGTTTCGTAGCACCTTCATTGGCTACCTCCCCAAGCATTATGTTTTAGTGCAATTTCCTGATGCAAATAAATTAGGGAATTTTTCCCAATATATTACCCAAGGTGCTGGTATTACGGTGCGAGGTTTAATTGAAGGGCATGAGGGCGCGGTGGTTGCTTTTATCAGTAATGTTAAACAAACCTTACAAATACCTTCGAGATTAATTGTCCTTGATTTTCCACGTTCTGTTAGCTTACAAAGCTTACGTTCAGCGATGCGCATTGATACCGATATTGTTGCTAAGATAAATATTGCTAAAGAATATTGGCAAGCGACCATTATAGATATTTCTGTTAATGGCTGCCAAGTATTGATCACTAACGGCGAGTCGTTAGTGATGGAAAAAAATAAATCTGTCGAATTAATTGTCGAAGACTTTCAAGGATTAGGAAATTTAAAGTTTTCTGCAGAAACCTGTAGCTACAAATCACAAGCTAATGGCCTTTGTATCGGTTTAAAGTTTGAAGAAAAAAGTAAAGCATCAGTGATAAAGTTACTTCAGCATGCCGTTATTGCTGAAAATTAAATCTTATCAATAACTTGGCTTAAAATACGACCATCACTGACTTGAATAGATATTTCATCGCCAATACTCACTTGATCTTTTGTGCGAACAATTTGCTGATGACTATTTCGACTGACACTATAACCACGGGCAATAGTCGCGAGCGGACTGACAATATGGAGCTGCTCAATAATGCTAACAAAGTGCTCAGATTTATTTTTTACGCTAACGTCTAATGCCCGTTGTAATCTGTCATCTAAGTGGCGCAAGGTACTTTTATGTTGAATGATCACTTTTGTTGGATCTACGTGTTGTAAATCGCGTACTAACTTTTCGGGTTTTTGTTTGAAACGTGCCAATTCACGCTTTATTGCTTTATCTAAACGAATATTCAATTCATCTGATTTTTGTTGATGCTGCTGAAGTTTTCTTTCTGGATGAACTTGCGTTAAGCGATGATTAAGGTTTTGTAGGTCTGAGTTTTCTTGTTTTACTTTTTGAGTAAATAACTGCTGAGCCCGCTTTGATAATTCTTGTAAGCGACTTTGTAACTCACTATTGTCTTGTGAAACCAGTTCTGCCGCTGCTGAAGGTGTTGGCGCTCTTAAATCAGCAACGAGATCACTTAATGTTGTGTCTATCTCATGACCGACAGCGCTGATAATTGGAATGCGGCTATGAAAAATAGCATTCACTACGTCTTCTTCATTAAAGCTCCATAAGTCTTCTAGAGAGCCTCCTCCACGACCAACAATTAATACTTGGCATTCTTCACGTTGATTAGCGATATCGATGGCATGAACAATGTCATTCTTAGCATGCTCGCCTTGCACAAGTGCAGGGTATATAACGATAGTAATTGCTGGATTACGTCTTTGCAAAACAGATATAATATCTTTAACTGCAGCACCCGTTGGCGAGGTAACTATGCCAACCGTGTTAATATTTTTAGGAATGGCTTGCTTGAACTGCTGAGCAAACAAACCTTGTGCATTGAGCTTACTCTTTAATTGCTCAAATTGTTGTCGCAATAAACCTTCACCCGCATCCTCCATCATTTCAATAATTAATTGAAAATCACCTCGTGGCTCATACAAAGAAACCTTGGCGCGTACTAACACCTGTTGGCCGTTGCGAGGCGTTGAACCATCCGCTAACCTTACTCGTCGATTGTTGCCCTTAAACATTGCGCAACGCACTTGCGATTTACTGTCTTTGAGTGACAAATACCAATGACCCGAGCTAGCAGCAATGAAATTTGAGATTTCACCACACAACCATACGGTATTAAGTTCACTTTCTAGCATGAACTTTACTTTTCTCGTCAGTTCACTTATCTGTAAAATGTGCTGCGTAGCCATAAAATACTTACTTTATCTAATGTTAAGGCGATTTGAGTCGATATATCCGCTCTGCTTAAATATACGAGTTTCAGCAAACCTAAGCGAATCATAATCTAAGCACATATTTTTGTTAAAGGTTATTCCCTTAAATAAAATGTAACGACGCGTATTACTTGTTCCGATTCCCCGAAAGGGGCTTATGAACACTTTATTTTACGTTATTGATTTCAATAATAGAATAACTATTATTTTCAATCAATATCTTGCTTAAAGGCGTTTATAATTCCCTTTGGATCTTACCTATTAAAGTGGAACCAGTAAATTATATATTCCTTTAAACTCCCCAGAGATAATTATTTCAGTTTATCGTTAAATTTAAGTTGTTCTTAAACCACAAAACGGTTAAAATTCTGCCGCAATATTCACTCCCTAACCAACCTTTTTAGAGAGATGTTGCGATGCTAAGAATTGCCCAAGAAGCACTAACTTTTGATGATGTATTACTTGTACCTGCTCATTCAGAAGTACTCCCACATACGGCCGATTTAAAAACTAAATTAACCCGTAAAATTAATTTAAATATACCTATGGTATCTGCATCTATGGATACAGTTACTGAAGCACCTTTAGCTATTACATTAGCGCAAGAAGGTGGTTTAGGTTTTATTCATAAAAACATGACCATCGCTGAGCAAGCGGCTAACGTATTAAAAGTTAAAAAATACGAAAGTGGTATTGTTTCCGATCCCGTGACCGTCAATGCTAACTTTACTATTGAAGAAGTCATGCATAAAGCTGATGATCTTGGCTTTTCAGGTTTCCCTGTTGTTGATGAAAATGGCAATCTTACCGGTATAATTACTGGCCGTGATTTACGCTTTGAAACAGACCTCACTAAACCTGTCTCAGCGTTAATGACGACTAAAGAAAAATTAGTCACGGTTAAAGAAGGTGCCGCGCGTGAAGAAATACTTGGCTTAATGCACAGTAACCGTATTGAGAAAATTTTAGTGGTTGATGATGCCTTTAAATTAGTGGGTTTGATCACCGCTAAAGATTATCAAAAAGCTGAAAGTAAACCTAATGCTTGTAAAGATAAATTAGGTCGTTTACGAGTGGGCGCCGCTGTCGGTGTTGGCGCGGGTACTGATGAACGTATTGACGCGTTAGTTGCCGCAGGTGTTGACGTCTTATTAATTGATACTTCACATGGTCATTCCCAAGGTGTTCTTGATCGAGTAAAAGAAACCCGTCAAAAATATCCTGACTTACAAATTGTTGCTGGCAATGTGGCGACAGGGGCTGGTGCAAAAGCATTAGCCGATGTTGGCGTAGATGCGGTTAAAGTTGGTATAGGCCCAGGTTCAATATGTACTACGCGTATTGTAACTGGCGTTGGAGTACCACAATTAACGGCTATCTCAAATGCAGTAGAAGCGCTTAAAGGTACTGGCATTCCTGTTATTGCCGATGGTGGTATTCGATTCTCTGGTGATATTGCTAAAGCACTGGTTGCTGGCGCGCATTGTGTGATGGTTGGTAGTATGTTTGCTGGAACCGAAGAAGCACCTGGCGAAGTAGAACTTTATCAAGGTCGCTATTACAAATCATATCGCGGTATGGGCTCTTTAGGCGCAATGAGCCAGAAAGAAGGTTCAAGTGATCGTTATTTCCAGAAATCTGATGGCGAAGCTGACAAGTTGGTACCGGAAGGTATTGAAGGTCGTGTTGCTTATAAAGGGCCTGTTTCTGCAATTATCCACCAGCAGATGGGCGGATTACGCTCATCAATGGGTTTAACCGGCAGTAAAGATATTGAGACCATGCGAACTAAACCCGAGTTTATGAAAATTACCTCGGCAGGTATGGGTGAGTCGCATGTTCATGACGTAACCATCACCAAAGAAGCACCAAACTATCGTATGGGGTAGTAATATTGGTTGAGTTATTTTAGCTCGATTTCTGCGTTGCAAGTGCTCATTGACTATCGTCAACTCCGCGCTAGCGCCTTGAAATAGAGCTAAATATTCTCAACTTGATGCACTGAAAATATTCTTAGTTACTTTTAGTTAACTGGAAAACAAAAGATTCTACAGGCTGAGTTATCAATAAATAACTCAGCCTGTTCATTTTATAAATCCGCTCTAAATGAATGAGCTTTAGGCAAGGCTGTTGAGTAATTAAACAAATGACTTATCTTATTATAAATAAGGTTTTATAAATGATTTTGTTTCATTACGAATACAACGCAGTATAAAGTTTAGACATAACGAGCGTTAAAGTAGGAAAACAACATGAGTAAAGACATTCATGATCACCGAATACTAATTTTAGATTTTGGTTCACAATATACTCAGCTAATTGCTCGTCGCGTACGTGAAATAGGTGTTTATTGTGAACTTTGGTCTTGGGATGTAACCGAAGAGCAAATTAAAGGTTTTAACCCGACAGGTATCATTCTAGCTGGCGGCCCTGAGTCGGTCACTGCAGAAAATTCACCTCGTGCACCTGAATATGTTTATAACGCTGGCGTTCCTGTTCTAGGTATTTGCTATGGCATGCAAACAATGGCTGAACAACTTGGCGGTGGTGTTGAAAGTTCAACGCACAAAGAGTTTGGTTATGCCGCGGTTGAACTTATTGCTAAATCTGCGTTATTCAACAATGTTGAAGACAGTATTGGTACTAACGGTAATGCTTTACTAGATGTCTGGATGAGCCACGGCGACAAAGTGTCAGCTATACCAACAGGCTTTGTTACTGTTGCACAAACAGCAAGTTGTGCTTATGCAGCAATGGCAAACGAAGAAAAGCAATTCTATGGTGTGCAGTTTCACCCTGAAGTGACCCACACTAAACAAGGTTTACGCATTTTAGAAAACTTTGTTGTTGAAATTTGCCAGTGTGAAAAATTATGGACTTCATCATCAATCATTGATGATGCTATTGCAAAAATGAAAGCTCAAGTCGGCGACGACGAAGTTATCTTAGGTCTTTCAGGCGGTGTTGATTCATCAGTAGTTGCTATGTTATTACATCGAGCGATTGGCGATAAATTGACCTGTGTATTTGTTGATAATGGTTTACTTCGTTTAGATGAAGGCCAGCAAGTCATGGATATGTTTGGCGATCACTTTGGTTTAAATATTATAAAAATTGAAGCCGAAGATAGATTTTTAGACCGCTTAGCGGGTGAAAGTGAGCCAGAAGCAAAACGTAAAATTATTGGTAATGTTTTTATTGATGTTTTCGAAGAAGAGTCGAATAAGTTAGATAATGCCAAATGGTTAGCACAGGGCACTATTTACCCTGACGTCATTGAATCGGCCGCCTCAGCGACCGGTAAAGCGCATGTTATTAAATCACATCATAATGTTGGCGGCTTACCTGATTACATGAAACTAGGCTTAGTTGAACCATTACGTGAGTTATTTAAAGATGAAGTACGTAAAATAGGCTTAGAGCTTGGCTTACCGTACGATATGCTTTACCGTCATCCGTTTCCTGGCCCTGGGTTGGGTGTACGTATTCTAGGTGAAGTTAAAAAAGAATATGCTGATTTATTACGTCGTGCCGATGCTATTTTCATTGAAGAATTACACAAGCATGATTTATACACTAAAGTAAGCCAAGCGTTTACCGTATTTTTACCGGTAAAATCAGTAGGAGTTATGGGCGATGCCCGTAAATATGATTGGGTTGTATCATTACGTTGTGTTGAAACCATCGACTTTATGACAGCACGTTGGTCACATTTGCCTTATGATTTCTTAGGTTTAGTGTCTAATCGGATCATTAACGAAATTGATGGTATTTCACGTGTCGTTTATGATATTTCAGGTAAACCACCCGCGACGATTGAGTGGGAATAAACAGCACTTTTATTACTTATAAATAATAATGGCCTTAGCATTTAAATGTTAGGGCTTTTTTTTTACTTATTGTTTTAGCGTGTAAAAATAAAGTAGGTGATAAAACCTGTGCTGAGAGAGATTAGGGATGAAAAGGAAATATATTTAGCCTTCAAAAGAGTTGAAGGCTAAATAAAGCATCTTAGTTTAGGTCAACTAGAAGCTATAAACGAGCGTTAACGCCGTTTGAGTATTGGTGTTTTCTTTGCCTTCTTCAACATCAGTATTATAGTCAATCTTAAAACTAACTTTTAATTGTAACGTTGAAATAAGCTTAGTAGTTATTGAGCTTTCTGCTTGATAATTACTGTTTTCACCACTTTTAGTCGCATACTTAGCAACAAATCGCTGCTTAAATTTAACATGTTCGTTTAAATTACGTGTATACAAAGCTTGTGCTTGTATAATGAAAGCAGACTTGTTTTCAGTATACTCATTACCATTTTCATCTTCTAAACGTACAACGTCTTTTTTATAACCGGGTCCGATATCAGCATCAAATGTGCCTGTTTTACTTTCAAACCAACGACGACCCCAACCAGCAGAGATAGAGCTTTGAGTCTCAAATCCGCCAAAACGATTATCGTCGTGAGATACATTACCATAGACATAGTTAGTTTTTTTAGCGCCAATGGTATAGTTAGTTTGACCCACTATCTTCCATTGCTGATCTGTTGTTTGAGTCTGTTGAACACCCTCTTCATCTTCAATCTCTGCTTTACTTGCAAGCAAGTCAAAGCGAACAGTACTTCGCCATAAACCTAATTCATGATCTAAATCGAAGCCAGCTTTTATATCGGTGCTTTTATTATCGCCAGTTTTAAATAGTGCGCCTAATTCAGCAGACATACTTAATGGATCTTTTGGAGCGACTGCTTCTTCGGCAAAAGCATTAAGTGATAAGCTGCTACATAAAGCAACAATTGCTAATTTATTGTTCATTTTTGGTCTCTTGATTAACATGTACAGAAAGTTGTGGAAAAGGTATTTCGATACCAGCTTTGTCTAGTTCTATTTTAATCGCTTCTAGCAAATCAAAATGCACAGGCCAATAGTCTGCTGTTTTTACCCATGGACGAACGACAAAGTTCACTGAACTATCAGCTAAGGCACTAACACCAACAGTAATAGCTTGGTCTTTTAATACTAAATCATGATTACTCACAACATCTTTTAGTATTTGCTTTGTTTGTTTTAAATCTGCGCTATAACCAACACCAATGACTAAATCTATTCTTCTGGTTGCTTTAGCTGAATAATTTGTAATGGTGCCACTTGTAATACCACCATTAGGAATAATAACTGTTTTGTTATCACCGGTTCTTAACTGTGTTGAAAATACATGCACTTCTTCAACAATACCTGCGGTACCTGAAATTTCAACAAAATCACCGGCTTTAAAAGGCTTTAATGAAATTAACAAAATACCTGAGGCAAAGTTTGATAATGAACCTTGTAATGCTAAGCCTATTGCAAGACCTGCAGCACCAACAATGGCCACTAATGAGGTGGTATTAAAACCTAAGTGAGAAATCGCAGCAATAAAGGCAACCATCACAACTAAGCCATAAATTAAGCTAGCGATAAAAGAAGTTACGGTATTATCGAATTTTTTGTGGGTAAGGATTTTTTTTGTTGCAGAACTGATCAGTTTTGCGACAAATTTACCAATCACAAAGATAGCAATCGCGATGATAAATTTTATTAGATTTTCTTGTAACATAGCCTGGTTTTCAACTAACCAATTAGTAACATTGTCCATTTTTTGTACTCCGTTTAAAAATTGTGGAATATTATAGTGAATTTGACAACATATTTCTAATAATATTACATTTTTCTAATAATATAACGAAAAATTTACAAAAAAAGGAGCCGAAGCTCCTTAATCTTAATGGCTAGCTGATGTTATTTTATAATAGCGTTCAGTTTGCCAGCATCATATAAATCAAACATAGTATCTAATGAAATGGGTTTGATTTTATCTGCATTACCCGATGCGCCAAATGAATCATAGCGAGCTATACAAATTTCAGTCATGGCTTTAGTGGTTTCAGCTAAAAATTTACGTGGATCAAATTCGCTTGGGTTGTGTGCTAAGAAGCGACGAGTTGCCCCCGTTGATGCTAAACGTAAATCAGTATCAATATTAATTTTACGAACACCATTTTTAATGCCTTCTTGAATTTGCTCTACTGGCACGCCGTAAGTTTCAGGAATATTACCACCATATTCATTGATGATAGCAAGCCACTCTTGTGGCACTGATGATGAACCGTGCATAACTAAATGGGTATTTGGGATACGGTTATGTATCGCTTTAATACGGTCAATCGCTAAGATGTCACCTGTTGGTGGACGCGTAAATTTGTAAGCGCCATGAGAAGTTCCACAAGCAATCGCTAAAGCATCAACTTGAGTTTTCTTAACAAAGTCAGCGGCTTCTTCTGGGTCAGTTAACATTTGTTCTTTTGTTAATATCCCTACTGCACCAATACCGTCTTCTTCACCCGCTTCACCTGTCTCTAATGAACCAAGACAACCTAATTCACCTTCAACAGAAACACCACAAGCATGTGCCATTTCAACGGTTCTGCGTGTTACATCAACGTTGTATTCATAGCTTGAAGGCGTTTTACCATCAGACATTAAAGAACCATCCATCATAACTGATGAAAAACCCATTTGAATTGAACGCTGACAAACACTCGGCGAGGTGCCGTGATCTTGATGCATTACCACGGGAATATGAGGGAATTCTTCAATTGCGGCAAGAATTAAATGACGAAGAAAAGGAGCGCCAGCATACTTACGAGCACCTGCAGAACCTTGTAAAATAACCGGGCTATTGGTTTTGTCTGCAGCGATCATTATTGCTCTAACTTGCTCTAAGTTGTTAACGTTAAAAGCGGGAATACCGTATCCGTATTCTGCAGCGTGATCTAACATTTGGCGCATAGAAATTAAAGCCATTGAATTACTCCTAAGTGTTTAAGATGTCATATATTATTTGCCCAATCTCAAAAAAAACAAGTTTCATTGTGAAATTTAAGCTTTCGTAACGTAAGTATATCAGATAAGAAATTGACATGGCAAAAGAAAAAATAATGCCATTAATGGTTTTTATCTGTTTATTTATAACGGTTTTAAATAATGTTCTATAATTACTATCAAGAAGGTCGATAAACTCGATTTATAGCGAATATTTGTGCTTTTGTTTTGTAAGTTTACAACGAAAGAGTGAAATGTAATGAAAGCGCCGTTGATGGTTTTTATGAAGTTTTTTAGAAATAATAAAGAAAGCTAAAAAAAACCGCCTTTTATAAAATAAAGAGCGGTTTGATGTTGATGATTTAATTAACGTGTTTTACGTTTTAGCGCGTTCTTCTAAGATAGCGACAGCGGGTAACACTTTCCCTTCTAAAAATTCTAAGAAAGCACCACCACCGGTTGAAATATAGGAGATTTTATCGGCTATATCATATTTATCAACAGCAGCTAAGGTATCGCCACCACCAGCAATTGAAAAGGCTGAGCTTTCGGCAATTGCTTTTGCAATAGTTTCTGTACCACTACCAAATTGATCAAATTCAAAAACGCCAACAGGTCCATTCCAAACAATAGTGCCAGCATTTTTAATTATTTCTACGAGTGCCTGCGCTGAATCTGGTCCGATATCAAAAATCATATCTTCATCGCTAACATCGTTAACTGACTTTAACGTTGCGACAGCCGTTTCTGAAAACTCTGTACCAGTAATAACATCTGTTGGCACCGGAATATCGCCATCATTTGCTCTTGCCTGCTGCGTTAAACGGTTAGCTTCATCAAGTAAATCGGCTTCGTATAATGATTTACCCACATTATGTCCGCTTGCTGCTATAAAAGTATTTGCAATGCCGCCGCCAACCACTAATTGGTCAACAATTTTCGCTAATGACTCTAACACGGTTAATTTTGTAGAAACTTTAGAACCACCAACGATCGCCACTAATGGGCGTGCAGGATTGTCTAGTGCTTTACCAAGTGCTGCTAATTCACCGGACAATAGTGGACCCGCACAAGCAATAGGTGCAAACTTTGCTACGCCATGTGTACTAGCTTGCGCGCGGTGCGCGGTACCAAAGGCATCCATGACAAATACATCACATAATGCAGCTAATTTTTTTGATAAAATATCATCATTATTTTTTTCGCCGACATTAAAGCGAATGTTTTCAAAAACAACTAATTCACCTACTTTTGCATCAACGCCATCTAAGTAATCTTTTGCTAGATGCACGGGGACATTTAATGCGGCAGCTAAATAGTCAACGACAGGTTTTAATGAAAATTCTTCGTTGTACTCACCTTCAGTTGGACGACCAAGGTGGGACATTATCATCACTTTTGCGCCCGCTTCTAAAGCAAGTTTAAGGGTAGGTAAAGCCGCTCTTAATCGAGCATCAGAGGTTATTTTTCCGTCTTTAAGAGGTACATTGAGATCTTCTCGGATCAAAACTCTTTGATTGGCTAGCGCCAAGTCGGTCATTTTAATTACTGACATTTGCTGTTTCCTATTCGATAAATTTTAAAGTTATGGGTGTTTTTTACTGTTATTATTTTTTAAGCTGAATATCTTTTGCCATGGTTTTTGCCGTATCTATCATACGATTTGCAAAGCCCCACTCGTTATCACACCAGACCAGCATTTTTACTAAACGCTTGTGGCTAACACGCGTTTGGTTGCCGTCAACAATACAAGAATGTGGGTCATGATTAAAATCTACAGAAACCAGTGGTTCTTCTGTGTAGCCTAAAATTCCTTGTAGTCCATTATTTTGTGCACGAATAATGGCTTGGTTAATCGCGTTAATATCAACATCTGTCGACAAGGTTAGGCTTAAATCCATCGCGGTAACATTAATCGTTGGTACTCGCACGGCAATCGCTTCGAAGCGTCCAGCAAATTTAGGCAGTATTCTTTCAATACCTGCTGCTAACTTGGTGTCAACCGGGATGATAGATTGGCTTGCTGCTCTACTAAGACGAAGATCTGGATGGTAAGCGTCGATAACTTGTTGATCATGCATAGAGGAATGAATAGTGGTAATACTGCCACTTTCAACGCCAAAAGCTTCATCAATGACTTTTATTACAGGCACAACGCAATTCGTGGTGCATGAGCCGTTCGAGACTATTTTATCTTTTTCACTGAGTTGTTGATGATTAATACCATAAATAATGGTGGCATCAACGTCTTGTTCACCAGGGTAAGAGTAAAGTACTTTACTGGCTCCTTGGCTCAAGTGAATATTTCCATCGTGTTGATTGGCAAATTTACCGGTGCAATCAAGAACGATATCTATGTTATGTTTTTTCCATGGCATGTCTTCGAGGGACTTTTCATGGCTAAGTTGTATGACATCGCCAGCGATAACTAACTGATTGTCAGCTAACTCAACTGAAAAAGGGAAACGACCATGGGTGGTGTCATATTTTAATAAATGCGCAATACCTTTAGGCTCGGCAAGCTCATTAATTGCGACAAGCTTTAAATATTGGTTATCAGCATTCTCATAGAGGGCACGAGCAACACTTCGACCAATTCGGCCAAAGCCATTAATAGCAATGTTTACAGACATAAGTTTATCGGCATAGGTTGATGGTATTAATTTAGGGTGTTGATAAAAGTCAAAGTCCTTCAAACGAGTATACATTTCGTTTGAAGGCTTTAACTTATAGGCTTTAGCTAATGACTAAAGCTGGTTTACAGTCTTAACAACATTTGCCACGGTGAAACCAAAATGTTCAAGTAACACGTTACCTGGTGCAGATTCACCAAAAGTTGTCATACCGACAACAGCGCCAGAAAAACCAACATACTTGTACCAAAAATCAGTGTGAGCAGCTTCGATAGCGACACGTTTTATCACAGATGAAGGTAATACTGATTCTTTGTATTCGCTTGATTGTACATCAAAAGTATTGGTTGACGGCATAGAAACTACGCGTACTTTTTTACCATCAGCGGTTAATTGTTTTGCAGAATCAAGGGCTAATGATACTTCAGAACCCGTTGCAATGAGTATAACGTCAGCAGTACCCTCACAGTCTTGCAATACATAAGCGCCTTTGGCGATGTTTGTTACTTGTGAACTGTTACGCGCTACTGCCGGTAAACCTTGGCGAGAAAATATTAATGACGTAGGGCCATTTTTACGTTCAATCGCTGATTTCCAAGCAACAACAGATTCTGTTGCATCACATGGGCGCCAAGTATCCATATTCGGGGTAGTACGTAAATTCGTTAACTGTTCGATTGGCTGATGTGTTGGACCATCTTCACCTTGGCCAATAGAATCGTGAGTGTAAACAAATATATTTTGAATACCCATTAAAGCCGACATACGAACTGCGTTACGCGCATACTCCATAAACATCATGAACGTTGCACCGTAATTAATAAAACCACCGTGCAATGAAACACCATTCATAATGCCGCTCATACCAAATTCACGTACGCCGTAATAAATGTAGTTACCGGCAGCGTCTTTTTCAATACCTTTAGAGCCTGACCATAACGTTAAGTTAGAACCCGCTAAATCAGCAGAACCACCCAATAACTCAGGTAATATAGCGCCAAAAGCTTCAATAGTATTTTGTGAGGCTTTACGCGAAGCAATATTTTCGCCTTTATCTTGGCAAGCTTGCACTAAGGCATTGGCTTTTTCTTCGAAATCGCTAGGTAAATCACCTTTAATAACTCGACGCTCGTATTCGGCAGCAAGTGCTGGGTGAGCTTGTTGGTATGCTGAAAATTGGTCATTCCAAGAAACTTGGCTCGATTGGCCTTTTTCTTTTTGATCCCATTCAGCATAAACATCGCTTGGAATTTCAAAAGGGGCATGTGGCCAGTTTAACGCTTTACGTGTCGCTGCAATCTCATCATCACCTAATGGTGCGCCATGACAATCATGTGTGCCTTCTTTATTCGGTGAACCAAAACCAATAATTGTTTTACAACAAATCATTGATGGTTTATCCGTTACTGCTTTAGCTGCAGTAATTGCCGCCGCTATAGCTGCTGAGTCGTGACCGTCAACGCTTATTACGTGCCAGCCATAAGCTTCAAAACGAGCAGGTGTATCATCTGTAAACCAACCTTCAACTTTACCATCAATTGAAATACCGTTGTCATCCCAAAAAGCGACTAATTTACCTAATCCTAAAGTGCCGGCTAATGAACATACTTCGTGAGAAATACCTTCCATCAAACAACCATCACCTAAGAAACAATAAGTAAAGTGATCAACGATGTCGTGACCTGGACGGTTAAATTGTGCAGCAAGTGTTCTTTCAGCAATGGCCATACCAACTGCATTAGAAATACCAGCACCTAATGGTCCTGTCGTTGTTTCTACACCTGGGGTGTAACCGTATTCTGGGTGGCCTGGTGTTTTAGAATGTAATTGACGGAAATTCTTTAATTCTTCAATCGGTAATTCATAACCGGTTAAATGTAATAAAGAATATATAAGCATTGAGCCATGACCGTTCGACAAAACAAAACGATCGCGGTCGGTCCAATTTGGATCTGTTGGATTATGTTTTAGAAAATCGCGCCATAGTACTTCGGCAATATCTGCCATGCCCATTGGGGCTCCAGGGTGTCCGGATTTCGCTTTCTGTACGGCATCCATACTTAAAGCTCTAATTGCATTGGCCAGTTCTTGACGAGACGGCATATTGACTCCAAATCTTTATTATATTTATACTTAAAATGAACTAAGTATATGAGGGGTGAAAGTGCCACCATTTTCACCTAGACCACCACTAAACTGCAAACGATATTATGCAAATAAGTGTTTTTTTTTGGTATTACTTAGACAAAATGGCTAAAAAGACCAATAATATAACATTCTCTCACTGGTCGATTGTTTATAATTTATCTGTTTTATTAATTTTAAATGGTTGAATTACCAATGTTAATCGTATAGATTGGTTGAGTTTTGTACAGATGTCAAAATAACAACTATAAAACCTGACACAGGAACATTTATGAACAGGTCATCTTCACGAGGATTTAAGCTGACAACAGTGATTTTTGCGGTAATCGTATTGGCTGTTTCAGCGGCATTGAGTAATATCTCAATCGTAGGTGACAAGGAAGTTACAATAGAAAAATCTACCAGTGAGTAATCGTTGGTAATAAATTATATGAATTTTAAAGGCCTCGTTTACGAGGTTTTTTTATCTCTACGCTGCATTAGTGCATTCTGCACGTTATTTTTGTTTACGACAAATTATAGACCCTCATCCATGGAGGCAATAGTACGGTGCTGTGATCGTATGGATGCAGGAAGTAGAGTAACGCAGTAGCAGTTACCGAGGTGGCAAGGAGTGTCTATGTTCTGTATCAACCAGCGATCAAGCTAGTTCTTTTTGTAGCCATTTAAGTGCTTGCTGGCGACCTAGCTCTAAACCATTAAACTGCTTAATGTTTAACTTATCATTACTACGTTTATTGATAATATCTTCAGTGTTAGCAACACCTTCTTTAGAATAGTTGATTGAGGCTATTGATTTCATATGAATTAGAGAACCCATCGTTAACTGCGCCTCAAGTGAATAGGTGTAAGGATAAATTTTATTGACGATAACACCAAAGTCAGTTTTAAAAAAAGTACAAAAAAAAGTTTCAATTTCTTCCATCATTTCAATTGAGATATAAACGCCTTTATCAAAAATCACTTCGGCAATTTTTTCATTTAAAAGGTTTATTTGAACAAAACTTAATCTATGTTTTTCCATTTGGGGACTCATAGTGAAATGTATTTGATGAAGCAACAATTGTAGTCTGTTTTTTTAATTACTAGTAGGCTGATCTACGGATAAATTTATCGAGGGGCTAGCTAATAATAAAATAGCGCTTTTAGGTTAATAGCTGATATTTAACAATAAAACTACTTATTAGACATGGACTATTAAGAGTGGGGCGCAATACTATGATGTTATCTATTAATTAGATTATGTGATGGTAGATCAATACAGAGTATTCCCTACTTTCTATGCTTTTCTTTCATTGTGTCTTTATTATAGTAATGATAAGTGTGAGGGCTGCTATAAGCGGGTTACCTAGCGGTAAAAAGTATGATTTTTAGGCTAGTTGTCTGTTTTTAAATTCTTACTTAGTTTAGTGATTTTGGTGTCCCTGAGAGACGTCGTTTAGGTTGGTTAACTAACTGTTAGTTATGGCTTTTGGTTTTCATCTTGCTGTCAGTGTTACTTTGAGTGTTACTATAATCAAAAGTCATTAATAAAGCCATTTCCAAACATAGCCTTCATTTGAACATCTACCATAGGCCAATATTTCTTTTCTAACTCGGTTATCTGATTTCTTTTTTGTTCAAATGTTTTCCAACGCATCCATTTAGGCTTAGGCCAATAATAAATATTTTCAAACATATTGTTTACGTCAGGCCAGTCAAAACCCCATAGCTCTTTTCTTAGCTTTCTAATGCGCCTCATTAGCCGCTCGTTTGGGCGTTCACTTTGGCTGGCGTAATGTAAGCCGATACATTGCCGACAACCATAGGCGTATTTGATCGCGTAAAGGCTTTGTCGCTGTTTTTGGCAGTATGGGCAAGTTATGTATAGTTTATTGCTGGCGCTTCGATTATCGCGCTTTAAGGCTATTTTGTGAGGTTTATCGTTTATGGTGAATTCTACATATCTAACATCATTTTTATTTTCTTTTAATACTAACTTACTATGATTATCACTTAGATGTTCTGAGTTGATTGTATAAATACCTAATGGTGAAGTGAGTAAATGCTTAAATACATTGGCATGTATCCGATGATACTCACCAGTGTAAGCCCTTATTTGTGTTCTCCCGTAATGATGACCTTTTGGCATTGTTATTTACTCCAAATATTTAAGTAAAAGTTTATTAATCTTCGCCTGATTCTCTTCTAGCTGTCATAACACCTACTTGCTTAATGGGCGCACAAACAAAAGGCATTAACTTAGTTAAAAAGTTTAATCTTTGAATAGGGTCTTTAATTTCTGAAAGTGTTGCTGGTAAGTTGGTTAATTCGTTTTGAATGGCTTGATTGATTAGATGTCTTATATCGCCAGCCATATATTTACTGGTAGATGCTTTGTTCTCTGCTGGCATATTGAAACCTTTTTAATGCGTATAGATAAGTTTACAGTGTATCATTTTTATCTTGTACGAAAAACAGGCTTTTTTACTACTTCTATTAGGTGTTTGTAAGGCGAGTTGTCCGATATTCATACCTTGTCCCAGCTTATTTTATATAGTGTTACTGGTATTTTCCTAATGAAGACCGGTGTCATAATTGATGGTTTACCTGTCTTACTTGCTCGTTCAATATTATTACTAAGTATAAGTGCTAAGGAGGTTGTTTAATACGCGGGATCACGCAAGAATGTATTTTTTGGGTAGTAGTCATTGTGCTTATTCAATTAACACCAATAAGCTGTACGAAAAACAAGCAACTAAGGTTGCGCATGTGTCCAAATATTTTACACTATGAATGTAATTGCTTCCATTTTTGGTATGAGAAATCAACCATGGCTTTGAAAATAATAGCTTAATTATTATTGGCACAATTACTGCTGTAGGTACGTTAAAAATAATTAAAAATATCATTCTATTCCATGGAATGTATTACAAAGGAAGTTTTATGAATATAAAAATGTTAAAAGTGGCTGTTGCTGGTTTGGTTTTCTCTATAAGTGGGTTAGCTAATGCTGGACTTATTGGCGTTTGGGGAAACAGTACCCCCTTTGCGAGTCAAATTGGAAATGCAGGTCATACATTTGTTGGTGTTAATAGTTCAAGTACTCTAGCAGAGTTAGATTTATTGGATCAAGTATGGCTAATTCGTCAAAATGGTGACAACGACTTACGCGATTATGTTCTAAATGGAGGAACATTAGTAACAGAATGGAGTGGAGCTTCTTGGGCTATTAATACTATGTCTATGTTAAATGCTACAGACCAATTTGGTTATGCTAGTAATAATTCAGTCACATTTACTCAAGCAGGTTTGGATTTAGGGTTTGGCACTAGCCTTCCTACTACATACTCTAATGGTGGAGCGACTCAGTATTTTAGATCTTTCACAAATATTGGTACTGATGTCGATATCATAGCCACCTCAAACGGTTATAATGTTGGTATCACGGGAAGCTATGGATTAGGTAATGTTGTAGCTTTAGGTTGGGATTGGCAGGACACTTCAGCAAATGCTACAAACCAATTACTTGTAAATGATATAACGGGTCTATCATTTACAGCAGTTCCAGAACCAACTACTCTTGCGATCTTCGCATTAGGCATTATGGGTTTAGCATCACGTAGATTCAAAAAACAGTAATTTAGTCTGTTTAATACTCTTACATTCAAGTAATGAGTAAAATATAAAGCACCATTCATTGGTGCTTTTTTATTGCCTGTTGTTTAGCTTAATCCGGCTAGTACCATAGTTCTTTACTTGATCTATCTGTATCTATTTAGAGAAATACCTTTAATGCCTTAGTTACCATTTATCGTATTTAACTTAGCTTCAATTTTTAGTTTTATTTGATCAGGATTCTTTAAAAAAGGTAGACGAACCCACGAACCATGAGCATACAAATAAATGGTGCTGTATTTGAATAATCTTCCTCCCAATGTTGTTACTACCTCAATATTTTCGACTGTTTTGAGATTAAGTTTATCTAAACGTTGAGTCAGAATTCCCGTTCTGGATTCTACTTCAGTTTCTGACATCCTAACTTTTACAAAGTATGGTGAAACAATAACGTGAGCCGTTTTTAATACGTATAACGCTGGTAACATCAATAAACTAAATAATGTATCGGAATTAAATTCACCTTCGAATAAAAATTCACCGCAAAAATTAAATGCTAAATAGGTAATGTAAACGCCCGTTAATTTAAATCCAATTTCCAGAAAAGCTTCAGTACTTCGCCTTACTTTACTTGTAGGGAATTTTTCCATTCATTTTTTCCTTTTATATAGTCCGAAAAACAGGTAGTAACTAAGCAATATTTTATCATAATTGATGCGTCTATTGTGACCACAGAAATCTTCCTTTTATGAAGCAGGAAAAATAATTGCTTGCCTTATAAATGCCTTAAATTAAGCAATAAAATTTGATGTTCCCGTCTTTTTCCCGTTATTTTCTACTTGTTCAGCAAAAACTTAATAATTCAGAGCCCTTAATTAACCCGTAGTTATGCCGTATTTACGGATAATCAACTGCCTTTTTTAGTTTTATGCGACTAGTACCATAGTTCTTAACTTGATCTGGTTTATAGCCTTTCCCTCTAGCTTTAGCCAAGTAAGATATACGCCAGATAGCGTCCTGTATCGACTCGTAATCATCTCTTTTAACATTGTAATAGCAGTTATCAGGAAAGTATTCAGAGCCGTCTAATTGCCGCCATAGCTCTTTTACTTTGTTGGTTACTTCATAAGGAAAGTTAACCTTGTGACCGTCAATTATTAGCGCGTAGTGATAATGTTGTTTTTTGGCTGTTTCTATTTCTCTACACCACATAAAGCCGATACGTTTAAAACTGTATTTTCGTTTCAGCCATTTATGTAATCTGCGATTAAATGCCGTAATAATGCCGTTATTTTCAGTGTATTCATAAACTCTTAGATCAAACCGTATGATGTGAATTTTGCTATGGTGACTTAACATCGCATCAATCTGGTTAATCATTGCTTTAATAGAGTGCGCAATTAACCCACTTCCTTTCGAGTTTACCCACCAAGTTTGACCGTTTACTGTTATTGCTTTGTCTTTGGTTATGTATGCCATTAGATAGTTTACTAACTAAGATAACGCTAAAGGATATTATTAATTACCTAGCACAAAGTAAGTTGTTACTTACCTGTCTAAACCCAGTGGATATAGTTGGTTTATTTCAATCACCATAAATATAGAGGTAAGAAACCTATAAATAGTGGTTAATAACAATCAACATAAACAGGGTAGTGCTTAACAGGTTTGTAACTACTAACTATTGAAAAGCTGTTAACTTGGTTATACTCTAGTAGTTGGCTAGTGGTAGGTCGCTAAACTTATTCCACTAGCCAGTTTTAGATAAGCCGCTTTGAAATTAATCTTTCTTAGCGGTTTTGTTTTTTATACTAGAGTCATTTGCCGCTTCTCCGAAAGATAAAATAGTTTCACGCCAAGCATCAGTTCTTTTAGCTAAAGCAATAGGCTCTCGAACACGCCCTAATTTAGCTTCTTTATACGACTGGTCAGTTAACTGTTTTCTTCGTTCAGTTCTTGCTTCATTATCAAGGTCAATATTCGTAGAATAATGTCGCTCATCAAGCTCTATATACACAATTCGATTCGCTTCCTTCCCCCTATGAATTAACCAATGATAATTACTACCGTCTAAAGCCTGTATTTCAGTTCGAAAATCATCACCTAGTAACTCGACAAGTTCTTCTCGGTAAATACGCTTCTTCTCAGCAAAGAGCGCAAGCAATTTAAACCCTTTGGTATTCATTAAAGGAAAGCATTTAGTTGACGCGACGAATACTTCATAGATATTTTTATATTTCATGTTGCCCCCTATGCCGCTTTGCGTTGTTTGATTAGCTCAGAAACAAGCTGTTTGATTTGCTCTGGTGTTTGTTCTTCAATACGAGCTTGGATGATGGCTTCTACCTCATGCTTGATATAAGCAACGGCACGATCACCGATCGAGATAGGAGGGCAAAACAATCCAGCTTTTTCGTCTAGTTGTAATGCGGATTTTGATCTAGCTGTTTGTGATAAAACAGATGGTCTGCGGATTAGTTGAAAGTTTTTATTAATAGTCATACTTAGTTCCTCATTGGTTGATGATGACCATTATGAGTTATGAGTTTATTTCCTACTAAAACAAATAAATGACTTAATTGTTATTCCATCAAACTCATGAGAGCCTTTTTGATTGTTTCTTCTGCTGTAAGTTTGTTATTCAATACTTTTAAAATTACCTGTTCGGCTACTGTTATAGAGTAGCCAAGGGAAACAAGGGCATTAATAGAGTCGCCCTTTATTTCGGCTTTATCAATTAAAGATGTTTGCTTATTCAAGTTGTTTTTTTTCCATCTGTAGTAAGCAACAATAAAACTTTCTATATTGTCTTCGGTAACATTTACTATTGGGCAACTAACTTCGTTTGCTTGACACGTTTTTAGGTGAGCTAATGTAAATTCTTCAAGGTTGAATTTTTTATTCAAAAAATTGGAAAGTACCTTCCCTTGTATTACCTGATAATGAAATTCTTGGAAATTAGTATTACGTTTTCTTCGCATTGAGTAATTACCAGACTTTTTAATCACTTTTCCAAAAAACACATCCTCTAGCGATAGCGTACCCTCAGCTAGAAAATAGAGGCTAAAACACTTTGCTAACATCATTAATATTTCAGGAGGTGGATAACTACCGTAACTAATTTCAAATAAAAAAAGCTCAATAGGATTATCAAATCTAAAGAACCGCTCATAGGGTAAGTTCTCTTTCACTCGACTCCCTATTTTTTTGTACTGCTCTTCAAGGTTGGCTATCTGCTCTAGCCCAACACTTCTTAACTGAGTGTCAAATTCATTGCCTATAAATTCGGGGTAGGTGTCTAATAAATTTGATAATGTTTCCGAAAGTAGTTCGGTTTTTGGATCTTGGGTTCTTTCATGAAAATTATTTATCCAATCTATTGTGTTGAAGAAGTTAGGCTCTATATCTAATTTACGTATCAAGTGAAGAATCGTAGCATCTTCCATTGAATTTTCATCTTCTGCCCGATCTAAATCTTCGTTATTTTTATCAGTCATCCTTGAGCCTTTAAATTTATAATATTATGTTTTTGAATCAACTTGCCTGATTGAGCCTGTTCAATATTATCAGACCACCAAGCCATCATTACCCGTCTACGTTCTAAATATTCAGCGTGATTATAAGCGCGTCTTACTTCGTTTTTATCAACGTGTGCTAATGCCGATTCAATAACATCAGGATCAAAACCTTGTTCGTTTAATGTGGTGCTGGCAAGTGAACGTAAACCATGCGCCACTAATTTGTTCTTATAACCAATACGCTTTAATGCCATGTTTGCTGACTCGCGGTTAGCATGGCCTTTAAGGTTTCTATCGGCAGGGAATATGTAGTCATTGTCAGCGCTAACGGGTTTTATACGTTCTAATATTGCTAGGGTTTGTGGTGTAAGTGGAACAACGTGTGGCTTGTTCATTTTCATTACATCGCCAGGAATTCGCCAGCATAAATTTTCAACATCAATATCAGCCCACTTTGCTGTAGCGGCTTCGTTTGAACGAACCATAGTATGAAGCTGCCATTCAATTAATAAGCGCGTTACTAGCCTTAAAGTTGAATAGCTCAGGTCAGCCATTAGCTTTGGTAATTCTTCAGGCTTTATTGTGGGGTAGTGTTGTTTCCTTGGGGCTTCAAAGGCTTTTAAAATGCCTGTTAGTGGGTTGGCGTCAATCAAGCCAACATTGGCAGAGTAGGTCATTATTTCATTAAGGCGTTGGCAAAGACGTTTAATAACAAAAAGGCTGCCCTTATTAGCGATTGGCTTCATGGCATCAATAACAATAACAGGCGTTAAAGCGGTAACAGGGTGATTGCCAAGCTTTGGGAAGATATGATTATTAAGTGAGTTCCATGTGTCTTTAGCGGTATTTGTCGCAATGGTCTTTTTCTTTATTTCAAACCAATCAGTAGCCACTTTTAAAAGCGTGTTACTTAGCTCTATTTTCTTATTTTCAGTAATTTTTTCTTTGTGTGTTTTGGGATCAATATCTTGAGCAAGCAAATTTCTTGCGCTGGTACGCTTTTTTCTAGCTTCAGCTAATGAAATGTCAGGATATTTTCCAAAGCTAATATTTGCGCGTTTCTTTGTAAAAGGACGGTAATAGTTAAATAGCCACAATTTAGAGCTATTTGGCTTAACGCGTAACATCAAGCCATCACCATCTACAAGGTTATACTCCTTGTCTTTAGGCTTAGCCTGTTTAACTTCTGTATTTGTTAAAGGAGTGGTTATTCTAGCCATAGTAACACTGAGTTTGATTGTATAGGGTTGGTGTTACTATCAGTGTTACAATAAAGCGTGATTTTTACAAGTTCTTATTAATCGTTAATAACCGTTAAATGCTCTAGGGACTTTATTTTTAATGGGTTTTACGAGTGTTATTGACCGTTCGTAATAGTGATTTTGGCGTCCCTGAGACGATTCGAACGTCCGACCTAGCGCTTAGGAGGCGCTTGCTCTATCCAACTGAGCTACAAGGACATTATAAAGCAAAAAGCGTTGTTAATTTATCTTAAAAGTTGTTGTTGTTCTAGTTTTATTTTCTCTGTATGTGGATGAAAAATAATTAATTAGAAATAACGGTTTATCATTCGCTTTAAATCGTTTTATACTGCAACTGAAGTTGATTAAACTATGGCTAAAACTATAAATAAGAGGTTGAATTTGTTAAAAAAACGTTACAAACAAGTTACCTTGGTTTTTTGGTCTCTGTTAAGCGCTTTGTTGATAACTACGCAAACATTTGCAGATAATGGCACAACCAATCGTGACTTTATCTTTTTTGTTGAACGCGTTGAAAAATTACAAAATACCAATGTTACCGATGCACTTGCACTGTTAGATTCTTATCAAACCAACATCAATGCGTTAACCGTTGGGAACCAGGTAAAGTATTACCAAGTACTGTCAGAAGTTTATATTGAAGCCTCTCAATATAAATCGGCGTTTAGCGCCGCATCGCAAGGGTTAAAAATAGCACAACATTTAACTAGTCCTACAATATTGATTTCACAACTTTCATACTTACGTGGCTTTTCTTTAGAAAGTTTAGGTGATGCTAGTGGCGCGGTTGAGAATTATTTGAATGGCTTAGAAGTTGCCGAATCCTTAGATGCTAAAAAATTTATTGCCGATGGCTTTATCAACTTAGGTGCTATTTATTACCTAACTGAACAATATGAAAAGTCGTTGACTATGCTCAATAACGCGCTGGTTATTGCCAATACTCTAGATAATGAAGAACTTAAAGGTTCCGTTAACAGCGAGTTGGGTATTTTATACTCTTATATGTATAACCCTAAAAAATCGATAAAATTTTACCAAGCGTCTTACGAACATTATAAAAAAGCGGGTATGGCACTCTATGCGTTAAATAGTTTACAAAATATTGCAGTGAACTACATGGATCAAAGCCGATATGAACAAGCTATCGAGCTATTTGAAGAAGTCATAGCCAGTGCTAATAAATTTAGTAACAATGAAGTTATAAGTGGAGCTTATACTCGTTTGTCTATGTCGCACGCTAAGAAGAAAGATCCTGATTTAGATGTTGCTTATCAATATATTACCCTTGCTGAACAATACCTAAAAGGTGTACAGCAACATAATGCCTTATTATTTTTTAACGTTAATAAGGCATACGTACTTGAAGCCATGGAACGATATGATGAGGCGCTTGAAAACTTAGCTGTCGCTGAAAAAATATTAGCAAAAAATAGTCAAACAAAAAATACTTTTTCAAATTATCACTTGATGTATTTGCAGTCTGAAATTTATTATAAAACACAAAGATATCAGCAAGCTTATGAAAAACAATCTCAATTTTTAACGCGTTTATTTAAAGATCAAGAAAACATAAACATGGAACAAATTGAAGAGTTACGATTAAGTTTTGAAAGCAAACAAGCAGACTTAAAAAACAAAATACTTGAACAGGAGAAGTCTGTACAAATAATAGAACTTAACGATGTGACCTACTACGAAGAAAATTTACATTTGTTGATTATTTTTGTCGGTACGGTGCTTGTCATACTCGCTTGGTTTTTGCTTAAAATGTTACAAAGTCAAAAACATCTTGTTCGAATTAGCCAAGTTGATGATTTAACAGGTGTTGCTAACCGCCGACGTTTAATCGAGTTGGGTGAGCAAATGTTTACGCGAGCAGAAGAAGAACAAGCACCTTTTAGTATATTAATGCTCGATGTTGATAATTTCAAAGCGATAAATGATAGCTTTGGTCATAATACCGGTGACAAAATACTCAAAGATATTGCTGACTTGGCTAACCATATTATGCGTCAAAGTGATTGTTTTGGCCGTTTCGGTGGCGAGGAATTTATTGCTTTATTAGCGAACACTTCACCCGAAAATGCTTATGATTTGGCTGAGAGATTACGTTTGAGTATTCAAAATAAAGTTTGGTCATATAAAAAACTCACTGGGGTTACGGTCAGTATTGGTATATCTTCTTACCAAAAAGGAAGTACTACAAGTTTTGCTCAACTGATAAAAGACGCGGATATTAATATGTATCAAGCAAAAAATTTAGGTAGAAATAAGGTGTGTTTTTAATGAAACATTACTCTTTTTCTAATATATCACTGTGTGTCTTATTGAGCTTCTACTTGGTAAATGCAGCATTTTCTTCAGTAGCGCAAGCTTATTCAGTTGGCGAAGCGTCAGCCGCAGAAGAAAATAAGAGTGACAATGCGCCTGCTGAGCCTGAAAATATTTTGAACAATAAAGAGCCGTTACCAATTAATGCTCGTATTTTGTCTTTGTTATCACTGGTTCAACAAAACGATCAAAAAGATGCTGTGCAAGTTACCGGTGTTTTATTACAACTAGAAGAAATCAACTCAACTTTTAACGCCGCAGAACAGTATTTAATATTTTTGATACACGCTTTAATCGAGCACCATGCACAACAGGATAAACAGGCTATTGCTTGGCTTGAGAAGACATTAAACTTACGAGATGAAATCCCTGGAAAGCAGCTTTATTTGCCTGAATTCTCTGAAGTGAATCTGATTTTTGCTCGCTCATTTTCTGCTTTGGGTGACTTTAAGCAAGCGTTCGATTATAAGAAAAAATATATAAGAAATGGTTACCAATACTTTGATGGAACCCGAGCTGATAAAATTAAAGATCTTAATAAAACCTATGCAACTGATGAAAAAATTAAGCAAAATGAATTATTAGCCAATCAAAATAAAATTAAACGTTTAAAAATTATTGCTGCAGAGAATAAAAAGTTTGCTCAACAACGTAATATTTTAATACTAGTTGTCACTGTTATTGTTTTCTTTGTACTTCTATTGAGACAAATAAAAGTCAGAAAAAGATTAAAATATTTAGCAAAAGTAGATAGTCTAACTAACTTATATAATCGACGTACTTTGTTTGAAAAAGGCGCTGAAGCAGTGGCTTCAGCGGTCAATGAAAAACAGAGTTTAAGTGTCATTCTATTAGATATAGATCACTTCAAAAATATAAATGATACTTACGGTCATGATATTGGTGATGAAGTTATTAAAATAATTGCCGAACTAGGCAGTGAAACTATGCGCTCTCGCGATCTTTTTGCCCGATTAGGTGGTGAAGAGTTTGCCGGTATATTACCAGAGGTAGGCTGTGCTGAAGCTAAGGCAATAGCCGAGCGTTTACGTGAGAAAGTGGCAAGTAAAGACTGGTCTGAATTTAATATTAACGAACAACTATCGGTATGTATTGGCGTTGCTTGTTTGGAGCAAGTCGAGTCAAATTTTGATGACTTACTTAATGCAGCTGATATAGCGATGTATTATGCTAAAGCTAACGGACGCAACCGCGTCTGTCAGTTTAATGATGAAGGCCAAAATAATAACGACTAATTTACAAATTTTGATAAAGAAGTGTTTTCCTGCCTTGTCTCCCTATTGTCATTCAAAATGTACTCTCAAAGGCGCATCTTGATTGGCAACAGCTATATAATCATATAAGCTAGAGTCTAGCTAAATGTAATCTAAAAATAATAACCAAAGTCACGGGTAGGGCTACTCCCTAACAGGTTGACAATTCAGGAATTAATTCATGTCAGACGCGCTTAATTTTAGCCTCGAAGGTATTGAACAGCGACCACTTCGACAATTTACCGAAGAGTCTTATTTAAACTATTCGATGTACGTGATCATGGATCGAGCTTTACCACATATTGGTGATGGCTTGAAGCCAGTTCAAAGACGTATTGTCTATGCGATGTCTGAATTAGGTTTGTCTGCCAACGCAAAATATAAAAAATCAGCGCGTACTGTTGGTGATGTGTTGGGTAAATTTCACCCACATGGCGACTCTGCTTGCTATGAAGCTATGGTATTAATGGCTCAACCATTTTCATATCGATATCCGCTGGTTGACGGGCAAGGAAACTGGGGCGCGCCAGACGATCCTAAATCTTTCGCTGCTATGCGTTATACCGAATCACGTTTATCACGTTTTAGCGAAATATTACTTGCCGAATTAGGTCAAGGCACCGTTGATTGGACACCAAACTTTGACGGTACCATGAATGAACCTAAAACCTTGCCTGCTCGTTTACCTCATATACTCTTAAATGGTATTACCGGCATCGCTGTTGGTATGGCTACCGATATTCCACCCCATAACGTTCGTGAAGTGGCTAATGCATGTGTGCATTTAATTGAACAACCTAAAGCAGAAATTAGTGATTTACTTGAGTATGTCAAAGGTCCTGATTACCCTACCGATGCTGAAATAATTACACCTAAAGCCGATATTGAAAAAATATATAGAACCGGTAAAGGTAGTATTAAGATGCGCGCCATCTTTGAGGTTGTGCAGGGTGATATTGTTATTACAGCTTTACCTCATCAAGCTTCTGGCGGCAAAATACTTGAACAAATTGCTGGGCAAATGAATGCGAAAAAACTACCTATGGTGGTTGATTTGCGTGACGAGTCTGATCATGAGAATCCAACCCGTTTAGTGGTGATCCCTCGTTCTAATCGAGTTGATATAGAACAATTAATGAATCACTTGTTTGCCAGTACCGATTTAGAAAAAAGTTATCGTGTTAATCTAAACATGATTGGCTTGAATAATAAACCTGCAGTAAAAGACTTGCGGGTTATTTTATCAGAATGGCTGGTATATCGTCGCGAAACTGTGCGTCGTCGCTTGCAGTATCGTCTCGACAAAGTGTTAGCTCGTTTACATTTATTAGACGGTTTATTGATCGCCTATTTAAATATTGATGAAGTTATCGAAATTATTCGAAATTTTGATAAACCCAAAGAAGAACTGATTTCTCGTTTTGATTTATCAGAACGTCAAGCAGAATCAATTTTAGAAATTAAGCTTCGCCAACTTGCTAAACTTGAAGAAATTAAAATAAGAGCAGAGCAAGCAGAGCTTAATATAGAACGTGAATATCTTGAAAAAATATTAAACTCAACAGCGCGAATGAATACGCTAATGAAAAAAGAAATTCAAGAAGCGGCTGAAAAATATGGTGATGACCGTCGTTCTGTTCTTATTGAGCGCAGCGAAGCAAAAGCACTATCTGAAAAAGATTTAGTCCCCAGTGAAGCCGTTACCGTTGTCGTTTCTCACAAGGGTTGGGCGCGTTGTGCCAAAGGTCATGATATTGAACCCGAAGCGCTGAGTTATAAATCAGGCGACAGCTACTTATGTTCTTCAAAAGGGCGCAGCAATAATCCTGTGGTCTTTATTGACTCAACGGGGCGTGCTTACACCACCGACGCTCATACATTGCCAACGGCAAGAAGCCAAGGTGAGCCGTTAAGTGGCCGTTTTAGCCTATCGACAGGAGAAACGTTTGTCACGAGTTTAATGGCAAGTGATGAAAGTAAATATTTACTCAGCAGTGATGCTGGCTATGGTTTTGTTGGTAAATTTTCTGACATGATCAGCCGCAATAAGAATGGTAAAGCATTATTAAGCGTGCCAGCAAATGCCAAAGTGAATACACCATTACCAATTGCTAATATTGATAATATGTTAGTGCTTGCCATTACGTCTGAAGGTCGAATGCTGGTATTTCCAGTTAAAGACTTACCGATACTTAGTAAAGGTAAAGGTAACAAAATTATTAATATTTCTGCAGCAAGAGCGAAAAGCCGTGAAGAATTTGTTTCGATACTAAACGTTATTTCAGCAGAAAGTTCGGTAACATTGCACGCGGGTAAACGTAAGTTAACCTTAAAAGCCAGCGATGTTGAACACTATCGTGGTGAGCGTGGTCGCCGTGGCAATAAGTTACCAAGAGGTCTACAACGCGTTGACCGTGTCGAAGTGGGTATGATCGCCGAAGAAATTAACATTGAAGACGTGGTAATTCCAACAGCCAATGATGAGATATAAGTAACCGTAACTTTTAATCACTATTTACTTCATCATTTATTAAAAACTCAGGTAAAATAACATTATTATTTTACCTGAGTTTTTTATCTTTATGTCACAGCCTTTTACCTACTCAACAACCTACGAACTAGACAAAGCCCATTTTCAAGAATGTTTTAGCGAATCTGTTGTCATCGTTACTTCAATAAGCGCCTATAAAAAATCAATTGCCTTAACCGTTGCTGGAATGTTGTTAGTACTGTTTACCGCAATGAATCCCTATGCAGCTTGGTTTGTTTTTGCTTTAGGTATTCTTGAAGCCGTCAGTACCTATTATCAAAAACCGTGGTGGGTGATGCGACAAATGCTCAGTAAAGCCGCCAAAGGTAATGTTGATTTAACGATTGATGAACAGGGTATTGTGAGTAAATCATTTTACGCTAGCTTGACATTATTGTGGTCAGACGTGCAATTAATACAAAACACCCAGCTAGGTTGGTTAATAAGACACGCTCAGGGGCGTAGTTACATTTCTAATAAAAATTTATCGGCAGCAGCGATAACATTCCTTACCGATAAACAGGCTCAGCAAAGTAAGCGTTAATATTCAGTGAATTTTTTTCGTTTAAATAGCCCTAAATTTATTTTAATATTCATTTCGATTTGGTTTGGCATGCTAGTAATGTCTCCTATAGCTATCGAAGATATTCGTGAGTATGGGGTCTTTAGTTTTATTGGCTTACTTGGCGGTATTTTTGCCAATTCAACGGGAGCAGGTGGCGGGGTTGTCTTTATCCCATTGTTTAATCAACTCAACTTTACTGAACAACAATCTATAGCGACCAGCTTTGCTATTCAATGTTTTGGTATGACTGCCGGCGCTTTTACTTGGTGGTTTCATTACCATAGTGAAAAAACACAATTACGTTTATGGCAAGGGTTTAAACGTATTATCAGTGTGACCACAATAAGCTCAATTATGGGTATTTGGTTTGTTTATGGTAATCAACTTAGCTCACCCACTTCTTTGCATCACAGCTTTAGCTGGTTCTCTTTAGTGCTTGGCCTATTTATAATTGGCACTATCTTCTTTATTAAGCCACATCGCGAGCGTAGCCAACTCTACCTTTTTGATTGGCTCGCTTTAACCACCATAGGACTATTTGGTGGTGCGCTTACCGCTTGGCTATCGGTAGGTGTTGGTGAGTTATTGGCTATTTATTTAATTCTTCGACGTTTTGACATTAGTATGGCGGTGGCCGCAGCCGTTATTGTTTCAGCTTTTACTGTTTGGTCCGCCATCTGGCAGCATACCTTGATTCAATTTGAAGTTTATTGGCAAGTGGTGCTATTTGCAGGCCCAGGTGCCTTGCTTGGCGGTATTTTTGCTAAGACCTTAGTGACGCACCTCTCAGCAACTAAGTTGAAATTATTTTTTGCTTTTTGGTTGTTAATAATAGGACTCATTGGTATCAAGTAAGTAGTCGCTAACCGCTCATCTTTTCTTCGAAATCAGCTAAAAAATTAATTGTATTACATATTTTGGGGCAAGGATCCACAAAACCCCACAAATTCATCAACTTTGCTCAAAGCCTTAATTTTATTGGCGTTCGGCCAGATCATTTATACCAATCTTTGCTTGACATGACTTCACTTTTCTCACTAAACTGTATCAATGTGGGAATAAGTGGGAATTAGTGGATCTTAAAGGATTACTAAAATAATAAAGCAGGATTATGTTTAGAGGCACAAGCGCAATTACGCTCGACAGTAAAAATAGAATCACGGTACCGACCAAGTACCGCGAAGAGCTATTTGCCGATTGCCAAGGAAAAATGGTTTGTACCGTTGATATTCAACATCCCTGCCTACTACTTTACCCGCTTCCTGAATGGGAAGAAATAGAATTAAAATTGTGTAGTTTATCGAGTATGAACCCACAAGAAAGATTGTTACAGCAAGTACTTTTAGGCAATGCTTCTGATTGTGAAATTGATAAGAGTGGTCGCTTATTGATTAATGGTCCGTTGCGTTTACATGCCAATTTAGAAAAAGGTGTGATGCTGGTAGGACAATTAAAGAAATTTGAAATTTGGAGTGAAAATGCCTGGCAAGCGCAAATGCAAAAAGGCATTAGCCAAATTCAGTCGGGTGAAATTGAACTGACTGACCGCTTGTTAGACTTATCACTGTAAATAGCAAAAATAAGACTAAAAATAGTTAATAACCCGATACCGAATTGATCACTTGGTATTCAGTAACATGGTGTTACCCAAAATGAAATTAGATAATTCACATATCTCGGTATTGCTTGACGAAGCAGTGACCGGACTCGCAATCAACCCCGATGGTACCTATATCGACTGTACGTTTGGTCGAGGCGGGCACTCAGCCCTTATACTTTCTCAACTCTCTGAAAATGGTCGGCTTATTGCCATTGACCGAGATCTTACGGCAATTAAAGCAGCAGAAAAATTTGCTGACGATGCTCGATTCACTATTGAGCACGAAGGCTTTGCCGACTTACAAAACATTGCTGAAAAGCATCAATTACTTGGTAAAGTTGACGGTATTCTCCTTGACCTTGGCGTGTCTTCGCCACAGCTTGATGAAGCCGAACGTGGCTTTAGCTTTATGAATGATGGCCCATTAGACATGCGTATGGATACTTCGCGTGGACAAACCGCAGCAGAATGGATTGCTGTGGCTGATGTTGAAGATATTACTTGGGTACTACGTACTTTTGGTGAAGAAAAACACGCTTGGCGAATTGCTAACGCCATTGTTGATACACGTGAAGAAACCCCTTATACCCGTACTAGTCAGTTAGCCAAAATCATTCAAACGACAGCACCACAACGCGAAATTAAAAAGCACCCAGCGACACGAAGCTTTCAAGCGATCCGTATTTACATTAATAGTGAGTTAGAGCAAATTGAAAAAGTACTTGCGGCATCATTATCAGTACTTGCTGAAAATGGTCGTTTAGTGGTTATTAGCTTCCATTCATTAGAAGACCGTCTTGTTAAGCAGTTTATGAAAAAACACTCGCAAGGCAAAAAAGTGCCTCGTGGTTTACCGATCAGTGAAGCAGAATTGAATAAAGGTAAAAAATTAGAACTTGTTGGTCGAAGACTAAAACCCAGTGAAAGTGAAGTTGAAGAAAATAAGCGTTCACGAAGTTCAGTCATGCGGGTTGCAATGAGATTACCGCTTTAATGCGGCTGATATAGTTATGGCAAACTCAAAAATGGCATTGCCATTAGAAGTTTGGTACGACATTCAGCGACATATATTTATATATCTGTTGTTAGTTATGGTGGTTATTTCGGCATTTTCGGTGATTTACTTCACCCATTTAAATCGTCAAACCACCAGTGGTTTAGAAATATTATTAACAGAAAGAGATGAGTTAGATATTGAGTGGCGTAATTTATTGTTAGAGCAAAATAGCCTAGCTGAGCACAGTACGATAGAAAGCAAAGCTAGAAAATTATTACAGATGAAAAGACCGAATATAAATTCGGAAATTATCATTCAACAACAATGAGCAAGTTAGTGAAGAAACAAGTAGATAAACAGCAAATTTCGGTGGCATGGCGTTTTTACGTTGTGGTCGGCCTAATAGTGTTTGTTTATGCAGGTTTGTTGGCTCGCAGTGCATATATTCAAATCATTGAACCCGACATGTTGAAAAAACAGGGAGATATGCGCTCATTACGTACCGCTGCTCATACCGTACAACGTGGTTCAATTGTCGATCGTAACGGCCGTGAACTGGCGATCAGTGTCCCGGTTGAAACCGTGTGGGCAGATCCTAAAATTATCATGGACAACAATGCGCTAGCAATGAAAGAGCATTGGCAAGCACTTGCCGATGTTTTAGGGCGTAATGTTAACAAACTAACTTCACGTATTGTTAAAAACCCAACTAAACGTTTTGTTTATGTTGAACGTAAAGTATCGCCAGCAATGGCTAAATACATTAAAGAATTAAAAATACCGGGTATTCATTTACGAAAAGAATCAAAACGCTTTTATCCGTCAGGAGAAATAAGCGCTCATGTTGTTGGCTTTACCAATGTAGATGACAAAGGTATCGAGGGTGTTGAACGCGTTTACGATCAATTACTGACGGGAACTGACGGCGAAAAACAATACCGTAAAGATGCTAAGGGCCGTAAAATAGAAATACTGTCTGAGCAAGAATCTACTCAGCCCAAAGATATCGTTTTGAGTATTGATCAGCGTATTCAAGCCATCGCTTATAAAGAATTAAAAGGTGCGGTAAAAGCATTTAAAGCGACATCAGGCTCAGTCGTTGTTACTAATGTTCATACCGGCGAAATTTTAGCGCTGGTAAATAGCCCATCTTATAATCCTAATAATCGTCGAAACACAGCGATCCATCGTTTTCGAAATCGAGCGATCACCGATTTTTATGAACCGGGTTCAACCTTAAAACCTTTAACTGCATTAACCGCCTTAGAGTTTGGTTCGGTAAAAGCCGACAGCATTATTGATACCAGTCCAGGTTGGATGCGTTTAGGTGGCCGCAGAGTTGGCGACCCAATTAACCGTGGCAAATTAAGTATTACTGATATTTTGGTGCATTCATCAAATATGGGCACGACAAAACTAGCACTTTCAGTACCGAAAGAATTTTTACTGAATAAATTTTTTGATGCTGGCTTTGGCGAAGAAACGGGTGTTGGCTTAGTTGGCGAAAGTTCAGGTATTATGCATGATCGCCAACGTTGGTCGAAATTTGAATTAGCGACCTTATCTTGGGGACATGGTGTTGCGGCAACCCCGCTTCAACTAGCACGTTTTTATTCAACCTTAGCTAATGGCGGCATTAAAAAGCCGCTCACTATTATCAAAAAAGATACCTTGGATACTATTCCACTTCGAGATGTACGGATTTTTTCAGAGCAATCGAGTGAACAAGTTGTTGGCATGTTAGAAAATGTGGTTAATGAACATACCCCAAATGCTAAGGTAGAAGGTTACCGTGTTGGTGGCAAAACGGGCACTGCAATTAAAGCTTTCGCTGGTGGCTATGGCAATGAATACGTTGGCTTGTTTGCTGGTATGGCACCAATTTCTGATCCTGAGATTGTGGTTGTTGTTGTTATTAATGAACCTGGCGGCGATTTATACCATGGTGGCGAAGTTGCTGCCCCTGTCTTTTCAAGAGTAATGAAAGGCGCATTGCGGGTATTAAATATTGCTCCAGATGCAAAGCGTGTTGCTGATATAAGACCTGTGGTCAGTGAAGACAAGCCAACAATGAAAGTAAAACAGGAGCATGCCGATGCCTAAGTTTACTTTTTCATTGAGCCAAGCACAATTATTTGACGTTTTTAAACGGTTTAATTTACCGTTACCCGCATTGGCTGAACGGGCTTATTTCCCAATGAATTGTGGAGATTTGATTAATGATACCCGTAAATTAAAAACGGGCGATGTCTTTTGTGCGATTATCGGCCATCAGCAAAATGGTAATGATTTTATTAACCAAGCCGTATCATTAGAGTGTGGGTTAATCATTGCTGAATGCAGCCATGCCAGCCAACATGGTGAAATTGTTTATTTAACGACAGAAAATTCAGATAAAAAAATAGCACAAGTCTATTTCTATCAACTCAATGAAAAGTTATTTTCATTTGCTAAGGGGTATTATCAAAGTCCACAAGATAATATGACGATTATAGGTATTACTGGCACCAATGGTAAAACCAGCACCAGTCAAATAATCTCAAAATTATTAGCGAGTTGCCAACAAAGAACAGCGGTTATAGGCACCAATGGCGCTGGACAAATTGAATCGCTACAATCCGTTGAAAATACGACACCGGCAGCAACACAGTTGCATCAGTTAATGGCTGAGTTCTCTGCAGATCATTGTAAAAATGTTGCTATGGAAATATCTTCTCATGCACTTGAGCAGCGGCGTGTTATAGCAAATTTACTTGATATTGCCGTGTTCACCAATTTGACACGCGATCATCTTGATTATCATAAAACCATGACAAACTATGCGGACGCCAAATATCAAATTTTTAGTCATGATGCCAAACAAATAGCCATTATTAATGGTGATGACCAGCAAGGTAAACAATGGTTAGCGCATTGGCCAAATAAGCAAAGTCTTATTGTTTATGGTAAATCGGCCGCAGTTACTCAATTTTCAGCTTATGCCCAAGCCAGTGAGATTAAAACCCATGCTAATGGTGTTCAATTCATCTTGAATACCCATCTTGGTCAACAAGAAATTGACAGCGTGCTAATGGGCGATTTCAATATTGAAAATTTATTAGCGGGTATTGCTGTATTGATGAGCAAAAATATTTCATTAAATGATATCGCGTTAGCGGTTAAAGCATTAACACCGATTGTTGGCCGTATGGAAACATTTAAAGCCAATAATAAAGCGACCACTATTGTTGACTATGCACATACTCCCGATGCATTAGTCAGTGCACTGCATGCTTGTCGCCACCATTGTAAAGGTGAGTTATGGGTGGTGTTTGGTTGTGGAGGAGACAGAGACAAAGGTAAGCGACCACTAATGGCGCTAGCAGCCGAGAATGGTGCTGATCATCTGGTGTTTACCACAGATAATCCAAGAACAGAAAAAGCTGAAGATATCGTTGCCGATATGCTCGCGGGGTGTCTTTTTCCTGAAAAAATCACCGTTTTACTTGACCGCGAAGCCGCGATCAAAGCTACCTTGGCAAAAGCAAAGGCTGATGACATGGTTTTACTTGCGGGTAAAGGCCATGAAGACTACATCATAGTAGCTAATGAAAAAATTAATTATAACGAACGTGAATTGGTTAAAGCCATTTATGACGTTTATCAACAACAAAGTAACACTGCAGGAGCAATATCATGATCCCATTATGCTTAGCTGAAATTGCTTTAGCCGTTGATGGTAAGCTCGTTGGAGAAAACATCACTATTGATAGCATTAATACCGATAGTCGAGCATTAGCAAAGGGTGAATTATTTCTTGCGCTCAAGGGGCCAAATTTTGATGCACACCGTTTTTTGAATCAGGTGATTGAATTAGGTTGTGCAGCCGTGATTGTTCAAGATGATTGCCAACTGAGTATTCCTCAAATTATTGTTGAAGATACGCATAAAGCCTTAGGCAAGATAGCTGCTTATGTGAAAGAAAAAGTTGCCCCTAAAACGGTTGCTATTACCGGAAGTAGTGGTAAAACCACAGTAAAAGAAATGGTAGCGGCAATTTTATCACGCTTGGGTAAGGTATTAGCAACAAAAGGGAATTTTAATAACGATATTGGTGTGCCACTCACCTTATTGCGCCTTGAGTCACAGCACGAATTTGCTGTGGTTGAGTTGGGTGCAAATCATATGGGTGAAATAGCTTACACCTCAGCATTAGTGAAGCCTGATGTTGCTATTATTAATAATATTGCCGCGGCTCATTTAGAGGGATTTGGCGATTTATGCGGTGTGGCACGTGCAAAAGGTGAAATTTTTGAAGGCCTAAGCAGTGGCGGCATTGCTCTATATAACCAAGATTGTAAATTTGCCAATAAATGGCAATGGCGTTTGGTTGACAAAAAAGTAAGAACGTTCTCATGTGAACAAGCTGCTGACTGTTTCTCAAGTGATGTAATACTTGATGATACAGGTTGTGCTGGCTTTAAGCTTAATACTCACTCTGGCAATACGTTCATTGAATTAACGGTGCCGGGGAAACACAATGTTTGTAATGCGGTTGCTGCAGCTGCGATTGCTTTAGAGTTTGGTGCTAGCCTTGACGATATTCGTTTAGGCTTGGCTGAAATGTCACCGGTGAAAGGCCGATTAAATTTACATCAGTTAACACCCACGTTTAAATTAATTGATGATACTTACAACGCAAATGTTGAATCAATAAAAGCGGCTAGCGATTTATTGGCTAGCTACTCAGGCCGACGCATCCTTATCCTTGGTGATATGGGCGAATTGGGCGCACAAGCTCGAGGTTATCATCATGAAGTTGGCGATTATGCTAAACAATGCAAAATTGATGATTTACTGACGCTGGGCGTGCTGAGTCAAAGTTCAGCTGATGCTTTTAATGGCCAACATTTTAGTGACAGAGTGTCGTTAATGCGTTGTTTAACTTCTTTATTGGAAAATGAGCAGCAAGCGATCTCTATCTTAGTCAAAGGATCACGTAGTGCCCGTATGGAAAATGTAGTGCAAGATATTATTAACTGGCGTAAAAATTTAGAACTCTCTTCGTCAACTTCAGAACATAAATCATCGGAGATAAGTTCATGCTAGTTTGGCTAAGTGAATATTTAACACAGTATTACAGTTTTTTTAATGTTTTTTCTTATCTAACATTTCGCGCCATTGTAAGTACATTAACCGCGTTAACTATATCTTTGTACTTTGGTCCTAAGCTGATCCGTTTCTTGCAAAATATGCAAGTGGGTCAGGTTGTTCGCGATGATGGCCCCGAAAGCCATTTGGTGAAAACCGGCACGCCGACTATGGGTGGGCTGTTAATTTTAGCCGCTATTGTGGTCAGTGTTTTACTCTGGGCCGATTTAAGTAATACCTATGTTTGGGTCGTGCTTTTTGTTATCACCAGTTTTGGCCTAATAGGCTTTGTTGATGATTATCGAAAAGTTATTCGCAAAGACCCTAATGGTTTAATTGCGCGTTGGAAATACTTTTGGCAAACCGTTGCGGGTTTAGCGACAGCCTTGTTT
Organism: Colwellia sp. BRX10-1; assembly: GCF_014077545.1. Classification (NCBI taxonomy): domain Bacteria; kingdom Pseudomonadati; phylum Pseudomonadota; class Gammaproteobacteria; order Alteromonadales; family Colwelliaceae; genus Colwellia; species Colwellia sp. BRX10-1. The sequence continues at coordinate 307,135 of NZ_JACGWC010000001.1, read as the reverse complement.
TTATATTCTCTTGCTCAAAGTCCCGAAGAAACAAGTTTACTTATTCCGTTCGTTAAAGACGTATTACCTCAACTGGGTATTTTTTACGTTGGTATGACCTACTTTGTGATTGTTGGAACCAGTAACGCAGTTAATTTAACTGATGGTTTAGATGGCTTAGCAATAGTACCAACGATAATGGTCGCCGGCGCTTTTGCTATTTTTGCCTACATGACAGGACACGCAAACTTCTCTGAATATTTAAATATTCCCCACATTGCGATGGCGAGTGAGTTAGTGGTTGTTTGTACGGCTATTGTTGGCGCAGGTTTAGGATTTCTCTGGTTTAACACTTACCCTGCACAAGTATTTATGGGCGATGTTGGTTCTTTAGCACTTGGTGCAGCCTTGGGTGTTATCGCGGTTTTAGTTCGACAAGAATTAGTGTTGTTCATTATGGGCGGTGTTTTTGTTATGGAAACGGTGTCAGTTATTTTACAAGTTGGCTCTTATAAATTACGTGGCCAACGTATTTTCCGTATGGCGCCTATTCACCATCATTACGAATTAAAAGGCTGGCCTGAGCCAAGAGTTATTGTCCGTTTTTGGATTATCTCATTAGTACTGGTATTGATTGGTTTAGCGACATTAAAACTACGCTAACAATGATTGATTAATAAATCGTTTAATAAAAAATAGTATTTAAAGTAGGTCTAAAGCATAAAATGACGCAAAAGACATCACAAGCTCCGCTAGCGATAGCGCAGTTAACAACCCAAAAAATTGTTGTCCTCGGTGCAGGGTTAACAGGGTTGTCTTGTGTGCGTTATTTAGCAAAAAATGGCTTAACTTGCTCGGTAAATGACAGTCGTGATAATGCCATTAATATTGACGTTTTTAAGCAAGAGTTTCCACATACATCGTTAACGTTAGGTGGCTGGGATAAAACACTGATCGCTTCAGCCGATGTTTTACTGGTCAGCCCAGGTGTAGATACCAGTGTTGCTGACATTGCTAAGCAGATAAGCAAAAATTGTATTGTTGCTGGAGACGTTGAGCTTTATTGTCAAAATAATAACACCGCTATTCTTGCTGTTACCGGTTCAAATGGTAAATCAACGGTGGTGTCTTTATTGGCTTTTCTCGGACAAAGGCTGGGTAAAAAAGTTGAACTAGGCGGTAATATTGGAGTACCGGTACTAGAACAATCGCAAAAATCACTCGACTGCTTAGTCTTAGAACTTTCTAGTTTTCAATTAGAAACATTACGCAGTATGAAGGCGATTGCTGCAACTGTTTTAAATGTGAGTGATGATCATTTAGATCGTCATAAAACCTTAGAAAACTATGCCGCGATTAAACGAGGTATTTATCAACAGTGTCAAACGGCTATTACTAATCGTGATGATGTTAATACTCAACTTGTTGGTAAGGCGCAAAAGTCACTTTCGTTTGGTAGCGATGTTGCACTTGACGGTCATTTTGGCATGTCGGTGATTGATGGACAAAGACAATTAATGTTTGGCTCAAAGCCGCTTATTGGTGTTAATCAACTACCTATTGCCGGTTTACACAATGCCTTGAACTGTTTAGCGGTATTGGCACTAGGTCATAGTGCTGGTTGGCCACTTGATGAGATGTTAGTACATTTAGTCGAATTTAAAGGCTTGGAACATCGTTGTCAGCTGATATCAACGTATAAAAATGTGCAATGGATTAACGACTCTAAAGCAACCAATGTTGGCGCAACCCTAGCAGCGATTGAAGGCTTAGCCGCTATGATGTCAGTAGATAACAACTTATATGTTATTGCGGGTGGCGATGGCAAAGGAGCAGACTTTTCCCCATTAACTAACGTTTTTTCTAAAGATGTTAGCCATGTTTTTACCTTAGGTAAAGACGGCGATGAAGTGGCTGCTGTCGCTAATAAAGCACAGATAAAAAATAGTAAAGTTACCCGTATTGAACAAGCGATTAATATCCTTGGTAATATCGTTAAATCAGGTGATGTAGTGTTACTTTCACCGGCTTGTGCCAGCATTGATATGTTCAAGAACTTTGCTGAACGTGGCGAAGTCTTTGTCAATGCGGTTAACAAGTTGAGCGGAGAAAATAAAACACCAAGCTTGCCAGAGGAGAACTCATGACAACATCAGTTCTCTCTAAACTCGATAATATAAAACTACCCATGTGGTTATCGGCAGAGCAAGGTTCTAGCAGCGCTACATTTGATCGTACGTACTTATTACTCGCTATTAGTATGTATATGATTGGTCTCATTATGGTCGCCAGTTCGTCTATGCCTGTAGCAGAAAGATTGTTCAATGACCCGTTTCATTTTGTCGAGCGTCACTTTATTTATATTTGTATAAGTTTGTTGGTGGCCGTTGTCACGATGAGCGTACCGATGAGTCTTTGGCAAAAACATAGTGGGCATTTACTGCTATTGGGGATTTTGCTGTTAGTTGTGGTGTTAGTGATTGGCCGAACGGTTAATGGTTCGACACGGTGGATTGTTGTGGGGCCAATAACGTTACAAGCGGCAGAGCCTGCGAAATTGTTTTTCTTTTGTTATTTATCGTCTTATCTTGTTCGACGTCGTGATGAAGTGATGGAAAACGTTAAAGGGTTTGCTAAACCACTCGTTGTCTTTACTGTACTTGGTGGTTTGTTATTAATGCAACCAGATTTAGGTACCATTGTTGTGATGTTTGTGACCACTTTTGGTCTGTTATTTTTAGCTGGCGCTAAACTTTGGCAATTTGCTTGTGTATCTGGCGTTGGCATTAGTTTATTATCCGCGCTCGCTTATTTTTCTCCTTATCGTTGGGCGCGAGTTACCGGCTTTTTAGACCCTTGGGAAGATCCATTTGGCAGTGGTTATCAATTAACACAATCATTGATGGCATATGGCCGTGGTGAGATTTTTGGACAAGGGTTAGGAAATAGTATTCAAAAGCTAGAATATTTACCCGAAGCGCATACCGATTTTGTTATGGCGGTTGTTGCAGAAGAATTTGGCTTTATTGGCATAAGCGTGATCTTAATGCTGAGTATGTTTTTAGTGCTCAAGGCACTGTTACTTGGCAGAGCCGCTTTACAAAAAGAAAAATATTTCGAAGGCTTTTTTGCTTACGCTATTGGTATTTGGATAAGCTTTCAAGCTGCGGTCAATGTTGGTGCTAGTGCAGGTGTAGTACCCACTAAAGGGTTAACGATGCCGTTATTAAGTTATGGCGGTAGCTCGATGATCATTATGACCATGGCGGTGTTTATCTTGATGAGAATAGATCATGAGATACGTTTGCAAAGTATTCAGGCGACCACTAAGAAAAAATCAAAGAAAAACAAAATAAAAAAAAGTAATGCAATGAATAAAATAGTAGTAAAACCCAAAACTAAAGATGATAAGGAGGGTGAACAATATGACTGGATTTGAAAATACAACTAGCAAAAAAGCACCCACTTTATTAGTGATGGCTGGTGGCACAGGTGGTCATATTTTCCCAGGTATAGCTGTGGCAGAAATGCTCAAAGCTCAAGGCTGGAAGATACATTGGCTTGGCACTGAAAAACGTATGGAAGCAAAAATTGTTCCTGAGCATGGGTTTGATATTTCATTTATCAATATTGCCGGTGTACGTAATAAAAGCTTGTTAGAGCGTGTTAAAATACCGTTTCAATTATTACAGTCGGTTTTACAATCAATTGCGATATTACGCAAAGTAAAACCCGATGTTGTCTTAGGCATGGGCGGTTATGCAAGTGCTCCTGGTGGCTTTGCTGCTTGGTTAATGCGGATCCCTTTAGTTTTACATGAACAAAATGCGGTTGCTGGCATGACAAACCGTTATTTAGCGAAAATTGCCACTAAAGTGTTGAGTGCATTCCCAAACGCTTTTACCGCTAATATTGACTTTCAGGTGGTTGGAAACCCGTTGCGTAAAGAAATAACCGCGTTAACGCCAGTGATCCCCGAGAATCCAAGTAGTAGTAAAAAAGTACTAGTGGTTGGTGGAAGTCTTGGCGCTAAAATTTTGAATGAAACCGTGCCACAAGCGCTAAAACAAATACAACTGCAAAATATTGACGTTTGGCATCAAACGGGTCGTGATAATCAAACAGCAGTACTGGCCAGCTATAAAAAGTTTGGCTTGTCAGAAGATAAAGTTAAAGTGACTGAATTTATTGAAGATATGGCGGCCGCTTATCAATGGGCAGACATTGTTGTTTGCCGAGCAGGTGCCTTAACCGTTTCAGAACTCGCTATGGCAGCTAAACCTGCTATTTTTGTGCCTTTACCTCATGCCGTTGATGACCATCAAACCAAAAATGCGATGTATTTAGTTTCACGTGGTGCTGCAAAATTATTACCACAAAAAGAATTTAACGGTACGACCTTAGCGCAAATGCTTAACAGCCTTTTTATTTCCGACAGCGTAGTAAGGTCGATGGTGAAAGCGGCGCACGATGCTGCTCACGTTGATGCAACTCTCCGTGTTGCTAATACTTGCGCGGAGTTAGTTAACTAATGAGTAAGATAATGAGAAATAAAATAGCCAATAACACCGCACCTATTAAATTACCAGAAATGCGCCGGGTAAAAAGCATTCACTTTGTCGGTATTGGCGGTGCAGGTATGGGGGGTATTGCTGAAGTATTGTTAAATGAAGGCTACCAAATTACTGGCTCTGATATTGGCGAAAATCAAGTTGTTACTCGCTTAATGGCGTTAGGTGCAAATATTACTATAGGTCATGCGGCAGATAACATTGTTGGTGCGAGTGTTATTGTTGTTTCAACGGCAATTAAAGCAGATAACCCTGAATTGGTGAATGCGCAAACGTTACGTATTCCTGTGGTACGTCGTGCAGAAATGTTAGCTGAATTAATGCGTTTTCGCCATGGTGTTGCGATTGCGGGGACTCATGGCAAAACAACAACGACCAGTTTGATTGCAAGTATTTTTGCTGAAGGTGACCTAGACCCAACATTTGTGATTGGTGGTTTATTAAATAGCGCTGGCACCAATGCACGTTTGGGTAAAAGTCGTTACCTTATTGCAGAAGCCGATGAGAGTGACGCGTCATTCTTGCATCTGCAGCCTATGGTTTCAGTGATCACTAATATCGACGAAGATCACATGGAGACTTACCAAGGTGATTTTGAAAAACTTAAAGATACCTATATCGAATTTTTACATAACTTACCGTTTTATGGTTTAGCAGTTGTTTGTATTGATAACGATGTTGTGCGTGAACTCATTCCAAGAATGGGTCGTCAAGTGATCACCTATGGTTTTAGTGAAGATGCTGATGTACGAGCGACAAACTTTCAACAAAATGGTGGCGTTAGTCATTTTACCGTACAGCGTGAAGGTTTTGCTGATATCAATATGTCAGTAAACTTACCCGGTGAACATAATGTGCTGAACGCCTTGGCGAGTATCGCTGTTGCAACTGATGAAGGCGTAGACGACGCGGCCATTGTCAGTGCTCTAGAAAAATTTGCGGGTATCGGTAGACGTTTTGAACAATTGGCTAATTTAGCGACAGAAAAAGGTGAGATGATCTTAGTCGATGATTATGGACATCACCCTCGTGAAGTTAAAGCAACAATTAAAGCAATGAGAAATGGCTGGCCTGAAAAACGCTTAGTGATGATTTTTGAGCCACACCGTTATTCTCGTACACGCGATTTATACGAAGACTTTGTTGAAGTGTTATCTGAAGTCGATTGCTTATTTTTACTCGATGTTTATGCGGCGGGCGAAGCGCCTATCAACAGTGCTGACAGTAAAAGCCTAGCGCGAAGTATTCGCCAGCGTGGTCAAATTGAACCTATCTATGTTAGTAGCGCTGAAATATTAGCAGAATTGTTGCAAGCGCAATTACAAGACGGCGATATGGTTATTACACAAGGCGCAGGTACTATTGGCGTTATAGCTCGTGAAATTATGATAAACCCGTTACTAAATGTTGACCTTAAAGGGGCTAAAAAGTGAAAGCACTGAAAGACCAAAGGTTAGCTGTTTTATATGGCGGCGACTCAGCAGAACGCGAAGTATCACTTAATTCTGGAAAAGCGATTACCAAGGGTCTACAACAAGCTGGTTTTGACGTTGAACTCATCGACACTCGAGGATTTTGTTTAGCTGACTTAACTAAACGAAATATCGATCGTGTTTTTATCGCTTTGCATGGTCGAGGCGGTGAAGATGGTTGTGTGCAGGGGGCTTTACAATATATGGGCATCCCCTATACCGGTTCTGATGTCTTAGGGTCTGCGTTGTCCATGGACAAAATTCGTAGTAAGCAAGTGTTTCAAGCACAAGGATTACCGACTGCGCCTTTTGCTATTGTCGAAAAAGAGGCTTACCAAGAAACTCAAGCAGAAAAAATACTGGCGACACTCGGTGGTATGGTCATGGTTAAGCCAGCCAATGAAGGCTCAAGTATTGGTATGGCCAAAGCCAAAACAGCCAATGAATTACACCAAGCATTAACGACTGCCTTTGAATATGATGACCAAATTTTAGTAGAAGCATGGATTAATGGTCCTGAATATACGGTGGCTATTTTAGGCGAAGAAGCGTTACCCGCCATTCATATGGAAACGCCTCGTGAGTTCTATGACTACGAAGCTAAATATCAATCAACGACAACACAATATCATTGTCCTGCTGGTTTGAGTGATGAAGATGAACAAGCGCTTAAAGCATTAGCGCTTAAAGCTTTTAAAGCAACCGGTGCAAAAGGATGGGGGCGCGTAGATGTTATGCGTAACAATGAAAATAAATGGCAGCTACTGGAAGTCAATACTGTTCCAGGTATGACTGAAACGTCATTGGTACCTAAAGCAGCAAAGGTACACGGCTTAAGTTTTAGTGAGCTGGTAACAAAAATAGTCGCCATTAGCACCGGACAATTAGCAGATAAATAATGACAATAACTAGTAGCAATCAACCGTCATTGTCACCATTAATGACGGAGCAACAAGAAAAATTACACTGGTCTTTTTGGCTCGGTGTGACTTTTTTTGTGCTGGTGATTGTTACTATTATTTCATTCAGTTGGTTTTTAAATAATAAAATGTCATCTGAAGAGTCAATGCCTGTTACGTCGATTGTTATTGGCGGTGAAATGCCGTTTACAAATAGACAAGATATAGAAAATGCGATTGAAGATGTTAACTTAGGAAACTTTTTTAATGTTGATGTCAATCACGTACAACAGAAAGTGGCTGAATTACCTTGGGTGTACTCGGTATCGGTACGAAAAAAGTGGCCGAATGAACTGAAAATTTATGTTGTTGACCAAACGCCGATTGCTTTATGGAATGGTGACTTTTTAATTAATCAATACGGTAAAGCATTTCAGGCAGACACCACACGTTTACAGTCTGCATTACCGGCATTTTTTGGTCCTGAAGGCAGTGAAGATCTTGCCTTAAGTAACTTTGTTAATTTAAGTAAGTTGCTGAAGTTTAGTGAGCTGTCAATTGATGAGTTGTTACTTACCGAACGTCATTCTTGGCAGTTAACGCTGAAAAACGGCATAACGCTTAATTTAGGTAGAGAAAACAAAATTGAGCGTGTACAAAGATTTATGAATGTCTACCCGCAAATAATGAAAACAAAAGAAGAAAATCAGCAAGTGGATTATGTTGATTTACGTTATGACACTGGACTCGCTGTTGGTTGGAAAACCGCAGAGAATAAACAAAGAGCTTAACTTTAATGTCAAAAGTAAACGAAAGAAACTTGGTAGTAGGTTTAGACATAGGAACGTCGAAAATATCTGTTGCTGTTGGTGAAATAACACCGGACAATCAATTAAGTATTGTTGGTGTTGGAAATCAACCTGCACGAGGTATGGATAAAGGTGGCGTTAATGATTTGAATTTGGTTATTCAATCAATTCAGCGTGCTATCAACGAAGCTGAATTAATGGCCGATTGCCAAATTAGCTCGGTTTACTTAGGTATTTCAGGTAAGCATATTAGTTGTCAAAATGAAAATGGCATGGTGCCAATCAATGACAAAGAAGTCATTCAAGAAGATGTTGATAACGTAATACATACCGCGCGTTCAGTACCGATTTCCGCGGAACGACGCATGTTACATGTACTACCACAAGAATTTAGTATTGACTGCCAAGATGGCATAAAAAGCCCGATTGGTATGTCAGGTGTCCGAATGGAGGCCAAAGTTCATATTGTTACTTGTGCTAACGACATGGCTAAAAATATTGTTAAATGTGTTGAGCGCTGTGAAGTAAAAGCCGATCAACTTATTTTTTCAGCATTAGCATCTAGTTATGCTGTGCTAACAGATGATGAGAAAGAACTCGGTATTTGTGTGGTAGACATGGGCGCAGGTACGATGGATATTGCGGTATTTGCTGGCGGTGCTTTAAGACACACTGCGGTTATACCTGTGGCCGGTAATCAGGTCACCAGTGATATTGCGAAAATTTTTAGAACGCCGTTAAGCCACGCAGAAGACATTAAAGTGCAATATGCTTGTGCGCTTCGACAAATGGTGAGTATGGAAGAGAACATTGAAGTACCGAGTGTTGGTGGTCGTCCTGCACGCTCAATGTCTCGTCACACTTTAGCGGAAGTTGTTGAGCCACGTTACCAAGAGCTTTTTGAACTTATTCAAGAAGCAGTTCGCGAAGCGGGCTTAGAAGATCAAATTGCCGCAGGTTATGTGTTAACCGGTGGTACAGCGAAAATGGAAGGTGTTGTTGAGTTTGCTGAAGAAGTTTTTCAAATGCCAGTACGTGTCGCTAAGCCAAAAGGTATGAGTGGTTTAAAAGAGTATGTTGATGATTCAACTTACTCAACGGTTGTTGGTTTATTACATTACGGTATGCAAGCCAATGAACAACAAAGTATAGAGAGTAAGAAAAGTGAAGGTATTGCTAGTATTACTTCGCGTATCTTAGCTTGGTTTAAAGGTGAGTTTTAACCCTCATTAAGAGCCTTGTTATAAGAAGAGTAAATAAATTTTTATAATCTGCCTCAATCATGGTGGATAAGTAAAAAGTAAGAGTTAAATCGCGTTTTGGTGGAACAAAACATAAAAATCGGAGAGAGTAAAAATGTTTGAATTAATGGAAGATCATAACGAAGAAGCAGTAATCAAAGTCATTGGTGTTGGTGGCGGTGGCGGTAATGCAGTTGAGCACATGGTTTGTCAAACCATTGAAGGTGTTGAATTTATTACGGCAAATACCGATTCACAAGCATTACGTAATTCAGCAGCCAATGTTACTTTACAACTTGGTGCAGATGTTACTAAAGGCTTAGGTGCCGGCGCTAACCCTGAAATAGGTCGTCGCAGCGCTGAAGAAGACAGAGAAACGATTAGAGAAACTCTACAAGGGGCTGATATGATCTTTATCGCCGCAGGTATGGGTGGTGGTACAGGTACGGGTGCTGCTCCAGTTGTTGCTGAAATTGCAAAAGAAATGGGCATATTAACGGTTGCTGTTGTTACCAAACCCTTCCCATTTGAAGGCAAGAAACGCATGAACTATGCAGATCAAGGTATTGAGTTATTATCAAAAAGTGTCGACTCATTAATTACTATACCTAATGAAAAATTATTAAAAGTTTTAGGCCCAGGTACGTCGTTACTTGACGCTTTTAAAGCCGCAAATAATGTATTGTTAGGTGCTGTGCAGGGTATTGCAGAGCTAATTACTCGTCCAGGTTTGATTAACGTCGATTTCGCCGATGTGCGTACCGTTATGTCAGAAATGGGCACAGCAATGATGGGTTCTGGTATTGCATCGGGTCCTGATCGTGCAGAAGAAGCTGCAGAAGCTGCAATTTCGAGTCCATTACTTGAAGATGTTGACCTAGCTGGTGCTCGCGGTATTTTGGTAAACATTACTGCTGGCATGGATATTAGTATCGATGAATTTGAAACAGTGGGTAATGCAGTAAAGGCCTTTGCTTCTGAAAATGCAACGGTTGTTGTTGGTGCGGTTATCGACCCTGAAATGACTAATGAATTACGTGTAACTGTAGTTGCAACCGGTATTGGTGCTGATCGCAAGCCAGATATAACATTAGTAAATCCAGCTCCTACTGTTGCACCTATTGCCGTTGGCCAAGAATTTATTGCTAGCCCACAGGCAGAAGTAAATACAGCGCCGATAACAATGCAAGACAGCAATGCTCAAGTACAAACTGCAGCAGATATCGAGAACTATTTAGATATCCCGGCATTTTTACGTAAACAAGCTGACTAATTTGAACGGTTAATTTTGTCATCAGAGAATAAAAATAGTGTATATAATCGCTAATATTATTCGAATTAATATGTGACTAGGATACAGCTGGTTGAACAGTTGTGTGTAAAATAATGTGAAGCTAAAAGCTGATATTTTGATTTTGTTATGTTTTTCTGCTATATTGTGCGCCCGTCGAAAGAGGACGGTGCATTTCAAGGTTAGTAAAAGCTTAATAAGGCATTTATGATTAAACAACGTACATTAAAAGACAGTGTAACCGCCGTTGGTGTTGGTTTACACAAAGGTGAAAAGGTGCAGTTGACTCTCCGTCCTGCGCCAGCCAATACTGGTATTGTTTTTCGCCGCATAGATTTAGATCCGATTGTTGAAATTTCAGCAACGCCTGAAGCTGTGGGCGAGACAACTTTGTGTACGTGCTTAGTCAATGAACAAGGTGTGAAGATTTCCACCGTCGAGCACTTGTTATCAGCTGCCGCAGGTTTAGGTATTGACAACTTAATTGTTGAAATAGATTCTCCTGAAATCCCGATTATGGACGGTAGCGCATTGCCGTTCGTTTATTTAATACAGTCGGTTGGCATCAAAACATTAGCAGCAGCAAAACGTTTTATTCGCATAAAGAAAACTGTTCGTGTTGAAGAAGGTGACAAATGGGCAGAATTAAAGCCTTACCATGGTTTTAAAATTAATTTTGCTATTGAATTTGAACATCCTGTTATTTCTAAAACATGTCAGACGATGAGCATGGACTTATCTAGCTGTTCTTTTATTAAAGAAATTAGTCGAGCACGTACTTTTGGCTTTATGAGTGATATCGAATTTCTTCGCTCTCACGATTTAGCTTTAGGTGGCAGTTTAGAAAATGCCATTGTACTTGACGAATACCGCATGCTTAATAAAGATGAATTACGCTATGACGATGAATTTGTTAAACACAAAATACTCGATGCGATTGGCGACTTGTACATGTGTGGTCACAGCATTTTAGGTGAGTTAAATGCCTTTAAATCCGGACATGGCTTAAATAATATCTTGTTAAGAGAAGTCTTTAAGCAAAAAGAAAGTTGGGAATGGGTGACTTACGAAGATGAAACACCGTCTCCTATCCAATATCAAGAAGTAACGGCTGCCGCATTTTAATTAAGATACTACTAATGTTACTCAATAAAAAAACCAGTCAAATGACTGGTTTTTTATTTTAAGATAAAGGGTATAAATCATATCTAGGCAAAATTATCATATGGCGTTTTTGTCAGCGTGTTTTGCCAATTTTTCTAATTTTTTACGTAAACTCTCTGGTGCGTTTTTAGCAATAGCCAATAATTGGTTAGCGGTGTTTTGTGAGATATGTAATGGCTCCGCGGGTTTTTCTTCAGATTGATAAACGACTTTATTGCGATAAGGCGATACCTTAATTTCAATTTGATCAAAAGCCTTGTCGGTAGCAATGGCCAGTTCACGGCAAATATTCATCCGTTCAAACTGTAGTCTTTGGCTCCAAACAGCAGATGTGACTTCAATTACTAAAGAATTTTGCTTAAAATTGGCAATATGCCAGACATCTGCTGGCAGGTCAGGGCAAGTTTGGCGTACAATGTCAGACAAGATAGTTAAAGAGTTGGTTTTTGCTGCTATTTGTGCCAAAGTGCCTTTCGATGATTGAAAGAGCTCTGACATATCTGAAGGTTTTCTTGTTTTGCGTGCCATTAACCACTCTACTTTGGAATAGTATTTAAGTAATTATGAGTTTAACACTACTATATCGTGGAAAGAACGTTAGATTTTCAATGACGCTGAATAAGTTGCATTGGTTGTCTGCGATCACTGTATTTGCGCTAATATCAGGCTTTGTTGTTCATTTGATTTTTTCTGCTGATGACGTGCCACAAGCTGTACCCTATGCTTTGAATTCACCCGCTAAGATAGATCCTCAGCAATTAACTGAACCACAATTAACCGCACTAACGATGAAACTCGCTGAGTTGCAAAGCCAAGTGTTACGACTGAATGCTTTAGGTGACCGTTTAGCAAGTGAAGCATCAATTCCAGAAAATGAATTTAATTTTCAACAATTACCGCCATCAGGTGGTCCTATGCTGCAGAGTGAAAACCATTATAAAAAGCCACTGGCAGAGTTGTTAACTGAAATATCAACACTAGAAGAAAGTTTGCACCACGAAGAAAATCAACTGACTACGCTTGAATCTTTGACTTTGGGTCACCATATAGAAAGTAGCAGCTATTTGTCTGGTCGACCAATGATTGGTGGTTGGCTCTCTTCATATTACGGTGTACGAAAAGACCCATTTAGTGGTAAAGCAGCGATACATAAAGGTGTAGACTTCGCAGGTAAAGAAGGTGCTGCGATAATTGCAACGGCTTCAGGTGTTGTTTCTTGGGCAAGTGACCGGTACGGCTACGGGCAACTTATCGAGATTAATCACGGTAGGGGATTAAAAACTCGTTATGGTCATAATAAAAATTTACTCGTTAAAGTAGGAGATGTGGTTAGCAAAGGACAAATTATTGCACGTATGGGTAGCACGGGGCGCTCGACTGGACCTCATGTTCATTACGAAATTTTACGCAATAATGCACAAATAGATCCAATTAAGTTCGTATATAGAAAAGCAAAATAAAAACAATTTATGTGACCCTTGTTGGTCACGTTATTTTCAGCGGAAGTATTTCTTCTAATATCAATATGGTTTAACAAGATGTTTGTAAAGTTAATGACGAAAATGTTTGGTAGTCGTAATGATCGATTAATTAAACAAATGAATAAAGAAGTTTTAAAAATAAACGCCTTAGAGCCCGTTATGGAAGCTCTTTCTGACGAAGAACTAAAAGCAAAAACCGCAGAATTTAAAGAGCGTTTAGCCAAAGAAGAATCTCTATCAAGTATCCTACCAGAAGCGTTTGCTGTTGTACGTGAAGCCAGTAAACGTGTCTTTGGCATGCGCCACTTTGATGTACAAATGATCGGCGGCATGGTCTTAAACGATGGTAAAATTGCGGAGATGCGCACTGGTGAAGGTAAAACGTTAACCGCGACACTTCCTTCTTACCTCAACGCATTAACAGGTAAGGGTGTTCACGTTATAACGGTGAATGATTACCTAGCAACACGTGATGCTGACTGGTGTCGACCATTATTTGATTTTCTAGATATGACGGTAGGTTGTAATATTGCCGGATTAGCATCAGCTGAAAAGCAAGCGGCTTATAATTCAGATATTACCTATGGTACTAACAACGAATTTGGTTTTGATTACTTACGTGACAATATGGCCTTTTCGCCAGAAGAACGTACGCAAAAGCCATTAAATTTTGCTGTTATTGATGAAGTCGATTCAATTTTAATCGATGAAGCTAGAACTCCCTTGATTATTTCGGGTCAAGCCGAAGATAGCTCTGAACTTTATCGTCAAATTAACCTTGTTGTGCCGACGTTGGTACTACAAAACGAAGAAGACAAAGATAAAGATACTGGTCAATCTAAAGATTTTGTTGAAGGTGATTTCACCATTGATGAAAAGTCTAAGCAAATCTATCTAACAGAGCATGGCCAAATAAGAATTGAAGAAATCATGAATGAGAAAGGTCTCATTCAAGACGGCGATTCTTTGTTTTCAGCCACCAATATTACCTTATTGCATCATGTTATGGCGGCATTACGTGCCCATAAGCTTTTCCAAAAAGATGTCGATTATATTGTTAAAGATGATGAAATCGTTATTGTTGATGAACATACCGGCCGTACAATGGAAGGCCGTCGTTGGTCAGAAGGGTTACATCAAGCCGTTGAAGCAAAAGAAGGGGTGAATATTCAAAACGAAAATCAAACCTTAGCTTCGATAACGTTCCAGAATTTTTTCCGTATCTACGAAAAATTATCAGGAATGACAGGTACTGCTGACACAGAAGCATTTGAGTTTAATCATATTTATGGTTTAGAAACCGTAGTTATTCCAACCAATCAACCTATGATCCGTAAAGATCTTGCTGATCTAATCTATTTAACCGCTGATGAAAAGTTTGAAGCGATTTTAGAAGATATTAAAGATTGTGTTGAACGCGGACAACCTGTGCTTGTTGGTACGATCAGTATAGAAACCTCTGAGTTTTTATCTGACTTCTTAAAGAAAGCAAAAATTAAGCACAAAGTATTGAATGCTAAGTTTCACCAGCAAGAAGCAGAAATTGTTGCTGATGCGGGTAAAGTTGGCGCAGTAACTATCGCAACCAACATGGCAGGTCGTGGTACCGATATCGTATTAGGCGGAAACTTTGATGCGATTGTTGCTAAATTAAAAGACCAAAGCAAAGAAAGCATCGCTAAAGCGAAAGAAGAATGGATAATACAGCACAATAAAGTCTTAGAATTAGGTGGCTTACACATAGTTGCCACTGAACGCCATGAGTCTCGTCGTATTGATAATCAATTACGCGGCCGTTCAGGACGTCAAGGTGATGCAGGTTCAACTCGCTTCTACTTATCGATGGAAGATGCACTGATGCGAATTTTTGCTTCAGAACGTATTTCAAACATGATGCGCAAGTTAGGCATGGAGCACGGCGAAGCCATTGAACATCCATGGGTCACTCGCAGCATCGAAAATGCTCAGCGTAAAGTTGAAGGTCGTAACTTCGATATTCGTAAACAACTTCTTGAGTTCGATGATGTTTCTAATGATCAACGCCAAGTTATTTATGAACAACGTAACGAGTTAATGGACGAAGCTGATATTGCTGATGTTATTAAAAATATTCGTACAGATGTAGTAACTGGTATTATAAATCAGCATATTCCTCAGCAATCTATGGAAGAAATGTGGGATATCTCTGGTTTAGAAGAGCGCTTTAAGGGCGAACTATCTTTAGAGTTCCCTATTGCAAAGTGGCTTGAAGAAGATACTAAATTGCATGAAGAAACTTTACGCGAAAAACTATTAGCAGAAGTTGAAGCTAACTATACCGAGAAAGAAGAGCAAGCTGGTGCCGATGTTATTCGTCAATTTGAAAAAGCGGTTATGTTACAAAGCTTAGATTCTCATTGGAAAGAACATTTAGCGGCGATGGATCATCTACGTCAAGGTATACATTTACGTGGCTATGCTCAGAAAAACCCTAAGCAAGAGTTTAAACGTGAATCTTTTGAGTTATTTGGTGAATTACTTGAGACCCTGAAATATGACGTTATCAGTATTCTTAGCAAAGTAAAAATTCGCGCTGAGTCTGATGTTGAAGCTGTTGAAGAGCAACATCGTAAAGCTGAAGATATTCCAAAAGAATATACCCACGAATCTGCTAGCAGTACAGAGACAAAGCCAGAAATACAACGAGTAGGTCGTAACGAAGCTTGTCCATGTGGTTCAGGTAAGAAATATAAGCAATGTCATGGTAAATTAACCTAATCGTTATTTATTAATATGCATGAAAAAAACGCCAGTTATTGACTGGCGTTTTTTATATGCGCAATGCTAATGACGATTATTATTGCAGTGTTCAGTTATAATTTTTGTTACAGACGAATCATCATTAACTAAATTCATTCGGACAATGTCGTTTTCACAGACATGGCAATGCATGGTTATGTAAAATTATGCGTAGGGTATGATTAGACGCTTTGTTGTTTAATCTAGGTTTGTCTTCTGCGTTAACAACGAAATCATTGATTAATTTAAAGCTTTAGGAAAGAGTTATGCAAAAAGTAGTACATGTAGCTGTCGGTGTTATCATGCGAGAAGAGCAGTACTTTCTTACCAAGCGCCTCGCTAATGCTCATCAAGGCGGGAAATGGGAGTTTCCTGGTGGTAAGGTGGAAAAAGATGAAACAGTTGCTCAGGCTTTGCACAGAGAGCTTCAAGAAGAAGTAGCAATAGATGTTCTCTCTTGCTACCCGCTCATTGAAGTTAGCCATGATTATGGCGATAAAAAGGTGCTATTAGACGTTTATGTGGTTGATAACTTCCAACATGAACCTATTGCCCAAGAAGGGCAGCAATCAGCTTGGTTCACATTAGCGCAATTAAGCCAATGTGACTTTCCCGCCGCTAATGTTGCAATTGTTGAAAAACTGCTAATGAACAAATAATACTATTCTGGTTCAACAAAAAACTTATTACTTTGTAAAAACTCACCTTCAAGTGCGTCAAGCATCTCTTCGGTTAACTGAATATCACCTTGTAATGGCTGGCTGATTTTATGTCCTTCATCAGCCCATTCACCAATATCAATTAACTGGCAACGTTTGCAGCAAAAAGGGCGAAACTGACTCTCTGGTTGCCAAATAACTTCTTTTTGACACGTTGGACAAGATACTTTTAAGGTCATAGTTGGTGCTTGTAATTAAATACTTAGTAGTAGGATTATACCCTTCCTACTCCAAGATGAAACCTGCATATTGAATGGATAAAGGGTATTTGTGAAATTAATTAAGCGAATGCTAGCAGCGAGCTAATTGAAATGAAGTGGCCTTATTTGAATACTTACGTCCGGTTTCATCACAAAGAGACATAAAGCGAATAGAATAACGCAGACGATTACCACTTACCGTTGGGTAATAAGGTGATTTTTGGTCAACTTTAATACGAAGTAATAAAATACCTTCACCATTATCTTGGTAAAAACCACTCTCGGTATCTATCTGTTTGAATTCAGCCCGTTGGCGAATAAACTTTAATATCATATCTAAAGCGCTTTTAACTTGTTCAAGTAGGGCAAGCCAGCCTTGGACATCTTTAGCAAGAATCTCACTGTCTTGATGTAACCAAAACTGTAATTGTGGTAAATCGAAACTTGAGCTGCCACCCTGCATGGCAAAGCGTTGTTTTAAGGTCGCCAGAAACTTGTCGTGTTTGAGTTGTGCCCACACAGGAGTATTTGGTTTTAATTGACAAATAAGCTCGACAGTTTGTTGTAGATTTTCAGCTAAGATACTGTCATCTATTTCAGGCGCTTGTGACCATATCACTAAATTTTGTTCTAGTTTTTCAAGATCTTTAATTAAGTCACCGCGAACATCATTTCGTTCTAAGGTATCAATAATGGCAAATAAGGCGTTAAAGAAAACTTGATGGCTGACTGAAATTTTACGCTGCAGACAATCTTGTGCCTGAGCAAATAAATGTTCAAGTTTAAGGTAGTTACGGATCCGTTCGTTAAGCGGATGTTCATATAAAATTTTAGTCATTAACCTAATGTCATCAATAAAGCTGAGTGTTTAGCTTTCCATACTAACGACACCCAACAGAAATGGCGAATTTTTTTGCTAAAAATAGTAAAATTTGTACAATTTTACTAACTCGTTGCTAAATTTCGATATTTTTGGTCTAGCTTAATGACACTCGCTTTTATTAGGCTCAAGTCAGAACCGGAGTTATCAATAATATCATCGGCATGTTTTAAGCGATCTTCCCTTGATATTTGACTGGCAATAATACGCTTTATTTCATCTGATGAGCTAGGATCACGCAATACCGCACGCTTAACTTGTGCTGATTCACTGATATCAATTACTAAAATACGTGCAACTAGACTCTGTAAGTTGTTCTCGATAAGTAAAGGTGCGACAAGCAAGCAATATGGTGACTGACTTTGCTGGATCTCTTCGAGCATGGTTTGTCTTATTAACGGGTGAAGTAAGTTATTAAGCCATTGTTTATCTGCTTCATTACTGAATATTTGACTGCGTAATAAGGCCCGATTAAGGGTGCCGTCTGGCATAATAAACGTCTTGCCAAAATGCTGAGATATTTGCAGTAATGCGCCGCTGTTAGGTGCGACAACTTTTCTTGCCGCGATATCGGCATCAATAATATCGATGCCTAAGTCGGCAAAAAAATTAGCAACGGTTGTTTTGCCACAACCAATACCGCCGGTTAAACCAATAACGATCTTTTTTGCTATAGTCATTTTCATTCGGCTAAAGCACTTGGACTAAATACCAAGACCATATATTTTCACCCCATAAAAATGTGATCCAACCTGCGATCGCAAGGTAAGGGCCAAAAGGAATCGCCTGATCTTTTTGATGATTTTTAAAAAGCATTAAACTAATGCCGATAATGGCACCGACTACTGATGCCATTAAAATAAGTAAGGGTAATAATTGCCAACCTAGCCAAGCACCAAAGAGTGCAAACAGCTTAAAATCACCAAAGCCCATACCTTCTTTGCCCGTCGCTAATTTGAACAGCCAAAAAACCGTAAAAAGGCTGGTGTAGCCGGCAATAGCGCCGATAACAGCATCTTCTAAAGGCACAATTCCATTTGATAGATTTACGATTAAGCCTAACCACATTAATGGCAGAACAATTTGGTCGGGGAGCAGCATATGATCAAAGTCGATCATCGTTAAGGCAATTAGGCCCCACGTCAATATTAAGGCGTAACAAGTGATAACAGTGACACCAAAATGTTGAGCAATAACTAAACTCAATAAAGCGGTACTTAATTCAACTAATGGATATCGCGCAGAAATTTTATTTTTACATTGGCTACATTTTCCTTTCAACACTAACCAGCTAACCACAGGAATGTTTTCATAAAAACGTATGCTATGTTGGCAATGTGGACAGGTAGAATCGGGCGTTGATAAAGTAAGGGGTTCTACTTGCTTTGTCGATGATGGCTTGAGCTCATCGGCAAGAAATTCTCGACACTCTTGATACCAACCTTGTTCTAACATTTTTGGAAAACGATAAATAACTACGTTTAAAAAGCTACCTATCATTAACGAGAAAACAAAAACAAAGCCATAAAAAAACAGCGAGTTACTTTCTAACAGATGAATAAATTCAGACAAGATAAAACCTTTTATTATTTATTAATTATTATTTAACTATGTTGAAAACTAATATAAAAATATTAGCGTGCGCACTAAACAACTTTACCTATTTCGAAAATAGGTAAGTACATAGCGATAATTAACCCGCCAATCACTACACCGAGCACTGCCATTATCATCGGCTCTAATAAACTGGTCAGTGAGTCTACTGCGTCATCAACTTGTTGCTCATATATTGTGGCAACTTTGGCAAGCATATCATCTACAGCGCCTGATTCTTCACCAATTGCGACCATTTGTATAACCATGTCAGGAAAGATATTACAGTTACGCATTGCTAAATTCATTTGCATACCCGATGACACTTCGGCGCGAATTTCAAGGATCGCTATACGAAAAACCGCATTACCAGACGCACCCGCAGCCGACTCTAATGCGTCAGGTAAGGGAACACCGGCGGCAAAGGTGGTAGATAAAGTTCTCGCGTAGCGGGCAACGGCTGCCTTTTCGAGTAAGGCACCAATAACCGGAATTTTTAATATTATTCTATCAACTCGGTCTCTAAAACTTTGGCTGTTAAGATGAGCTTTTTTAAAAAAGAAACTGGCAATAAATAGCCCCGCTAAGCCTAAATACCAATAAGCTTGCATAAATTCTGATATGGCAATAACAAATAAAGTAAACGCAGGTAACTCAGCGCCAAAGCTGGCAAAAATATCTTGAAATACCGGCACGACAAAAATTAATAATATTGAGGTAACAATAAATGCTATCACTAATACAGAAATAGGATAAGTCATCGCTTTTTTAATTTTAGACTTTAATGCTTCGGCTTTTTCTTTGTAAGTCGCAATACGATCATAAATGGTCTCAAGTGCGCCCGATTGTTCGCCAGAACTGACTAAATCACAATATAAGTCATCAAAGTATTTAGGATGGTCGCGTAAACATTCTGATAAAGGAATACCCGATTGCAGTTTATTATTGATATCACCTAACAATCTTTGCATATTGCCATTGCTATGACCTTTACCAATCATTTCAACGGTTTGTACTAAGGGGACACCAGCGCCAAGCATGGTGGCAATTTGCCGTGTAACAATGGCAATATCTGCAGGTATTATTTTTTTGTCATTGGCATTCCCAAAAATTGATTTGGCTTTCTTTTTTACTTTCCCTGGGGTAATGCCTTGTTTGCGTAGCTGAGATTTTAGCTCTAGCATGCTGGTCGCGGGTAGCTCACCATTAACTTTTTTACCCTTACGGTTTACCCCTTGCCAAACAAACGTATCAAGAGCTTTAGCTTGCGGTAATTTTCTTTTTTGAGCCCCTGAAGTTGCCATATAGTGTTTACCTGTAAAGTTAAAATATTAATCATTGTTAATACTAGTCAAGATCACTAAAAATAAAAAGTGAGTGGTTTATTGTTATGCAGACGTTATTCGGTTTATTTCTGCCAAACTTGTTACCCCTTGATGGGCTTTTTCTAAACCCGATTGGCGTAAGTTATTGTAACCTTCTTTTTGACACTGCTGAGCGATATCCATAGAATTTCCGCCTTCCATAATAATAGAAGACATTTTTTCACTGATTTTTATCACTTCATAAACACCAACACGACCTTTATAGCCGCCCGTACATTGATCGCAACCTACGGGTTTAAATAATTTTATTTCACTAAGTTGTTCAGGGGTAAAACCTTGCTTTTCTAGTTCAGGTCTAGGTATAACATCCTCAACTTTACAGCGATTACATAAGCGTCTGGCTAAACGCTGAGCAATAATAATACTGACCGAACTGGCAACGTTATATGAAGGAACGCCCATGTTTAATAATCGAGTCAGGGTTTCTGATGCCGAGTTTGTGTGCAATGTGGACAACACTAAGTGACCCGTTTGCGCGGCTTTAATCGCTATTTCAGCAGTTTCAAGATCACGAATTTCCCCTACCATAACAATATCAGGATCTTGACGAAGAAAAGAGCGCAGCGCATTAGGAAAGGTTAAGCCGGCACGCACATTAATTTGTACTTGATTAACGCCGTCTAAATTTATTTCTACCGGATCTTCTGCTGTTGATATATTACGTTCTTCGGTGTTAAGAATATTTAACCCGGTGTAAAGAGACACTGTTTTACCTGAGCCGGTCGGCCCTGTGACTAATATCATACCTTGTGGCTGCGCTAAAGCGTCCATGTAAATTTGCTTTTGCGCCGGCTCATAGCCGAGCATTTCAATACCTAACATCGCACTTGAAGAGTCAAGAATACGCATTACCACTTTTTCGCCCCACATCGTCGGTAGCGTTGAAACACGAAAATCAATTGATTTTTTCTTAGACAAGGCTAATTTTATCCGTCCATCTTGGGGAACTCGCCGTTCAGCGATATCGAGCTTTGACATGACTTTTAAACGTGCCGCCATTCGAGAGGCAAGTGATACTGGCGGCTTTGCCATCTCAGTTAAAATGCCATCAACACGAAAGCGTATACGGTAAGATTTTTCGTAAGGTTCAAAGTGTAAATCTGAGGCGCCTTTGCGAATAGCATCGAGTAATATCTTATTGATATAAACAACTATCGGTGCATCTTCTTTATCACCGGTAGCGCTATCATCTTCTTGGCGCTCCTCTTGAACGTCAATACCGGCAAGTTCAGCAGCATCAATATCAGTAATATCTAAAGCATCACTTTCTTCTTCCAGAATTTTATCAATAAATATTTGTAAATCTTTATCGTTAGTCAACACTAATTCGGTAGGAAAACCGGTGTTGAACTGAATATCTTCTAATGCATCTAAATCAGTGGGATCAGACATCGCTACGAATAATACTTTACCTCTAAGAAATAGCGGCAATGCATTATGTTTGCGGATCAATTTTTCGTTACGGATACCTTCGGGGATCATAGCCGTGTCAAAAGCGTTTAAATCTATGAGAGGATAGCCAAAACTGCGAGAGAGTATTTTGGCAATATTTTCAGCGTCTAAACTCTTATCTTCAATAAGAAAACGAATGAAAGGTTTTGATTGTTTAAGGAAGTCAGCACTTATAATGTCAACCTTATTTTCGGCGACAATATTATGTTTTAAAAGTGTAGATAATACACTTAATTGTCTGTGATGTCCTTTCATAGCAACCTTTTATTGTGAACTTTTAGATATATGCAAGTCATTATGTATTTACTCATAATGTTTACAATAAGTATAGCTTAACCCGTGATTGATTTAAGTAATAACAACGAGTTAATAAAGTTTAGACAATAAAAAAGCTCCCAAAGGAGCTTTTTTATAAATATTTACTAACTTATATTATTTTGCTTTACACCAGCCGCTAGTTAAACAACTAGCGGTTGTTGAAGTTATCGTCCAAGTTAAAGGGCTTCCTGTAGGAGTAGCAATCATATTGGAAGAATCAGTCGCTGCTGTTGACGCTGCTGTTATAACACCGTTCACAATAGTCATAGTGTCAAGGTTTGCATAAGTACCAGTAGCTACTGTAGCTGGAATACCTCCGACGCCTGCATCACATGAAGCTAATGAACCTTCAGTTTGGAAGCAAAGTTCCACTGCTGTTCTCGCTGCACCAACCATTGAAACTACTTCAGCAAACTTCGCTTTTTTTGTATAATCTTGATACGCAGGTAGCGCAACTGCGGCTAAAATACCGATGATCGCAACAACGATCATTAATTCAATAAGGGTAAAACCCTTTGCTTTGTTTAAAGATTTATTTTTTAAAGATTTAACATTGTTCATAATAGGTATTTCCATACATAATTACGGGGGCTGAATTCATCTTGCGACAAAAATCAGGAAATGTAAAATTTTGTGACACTTTTTTTATCATTTTTTTGATATTAGTTAAAAAAACATCAACAAGTAACATCCTTTTAACTAATTGTGACACGCTAAAATGTTAAACAAAGCGCATAGAAAGGTCAATAGCATTGATGTTTTTAGTTAATGCGCCCACTGAAATAAAATCGACACCTGCTTTTGCATAGCTTTTTAGTGATTCTATGGTCATATTGCCAGAAACTTCTAATTTGGTTTTACCTTGTGAAATTTCAGCGGTTGCTATAACCGCTTGCTCAATCATTTCATGACTAAAGTTATCAAGCATAATAATATCGCTGCCAGCCTTTAATGCTTGAGTGAGTTCTTCGATATTTTCAACTTCAACTTCAACCGTTTTATTTGGATGGTTTTTTCGAGCCGTTTGAATCGACTTCTCGATACCACCACAGGCGGCAATATGATTTTCTTTAATTAAAAAAGCATCAAATAAACCAATACGATGATTAACACCGCCGCCACATGTTACCGCATATTTTTGCGCGCTACGTAAGCCAGGCACTGTTTTTCGGGTATCAAGTAACTTAGTGTTACTCGCCGATAATTCTTTAACATAGCGACTGGTTAATGTTGCGGTTCCGGAAAGGGATTGTAAAAAATTTAAAGCACACCGTTCGCCAGTAAGAAGAACACGTGCGTTTCCAGATAATTCAAATAAAGTGCTATTGGCTTTGACACTTTCGCCGTCGTTAACAAACCAAGTAATATCCGTTTTTGTCTTATGTATCACATCGAGCTGGGCAAAAACTTCGTTAACCCAAGCCACACCACAAATAATACAATCTTCACGGGTAATGATATTAGCAACCGCTATATTTTCCAGTGGAATTAACTCAGCTGTAATATCTTGGCTATTTTTTAATGCGTCGGCGTTATCAACACCTAAATCTTCACATAATGCCCAAGTTACTGTTTTTTTAATATCGTGTTGTAGTTGCACAGAAAGCATTGAATTTTATTCTCTTGTTGGTAAATAATTAAGTGAGTTTTTAGTGGGGCGTTTATCGCCAGTAAATCACAGCAGGTAGATCATTGCTCGCGTAAAATAAGTTTCTTACCTATCTGGCTGAATTCTACCCTTTTTAATGCACTCATGCCCAATAGAATTTCATTAGACTGCATGCTGGGATTGATGTGGGCGCTAACATCATACAAATAAATATTACCAATACTGAGCTGTTGTAATTCAGTTTGATAAACAGTGGTAGTGCCATTGGCCGTATTAACGAGTGACGGTCTGTTTCCCTTGAGCTGCAATTGCTCTGCTATATGAGCGGGAATCGACACTTGTGTTGCTCCAGTGTCGAGTAAAAAAACCACGGGCATCTCATTTATTTCACCATGTACTACATAATGACCTTGGCGGTTTTGTTGTAATGTTACTTCCGCTTTACCCTGTGTATTTAAACTCATCTGTGGATCTTTGTTAGGATCCCATTGCTTATCAAGTACATCTTGAAAAAAAAACACCATTAACGCCAACGCAATTAACCACGCTAACCAAATAAATATTTTTCCCATTTTGTTTGTCGAATCAAATTCAGTCATACTCTGTTCACAAATCTTGAAATTAAATATTAACGCTATTGTATGACGAAAGACTTAAAAAATAAATTGTCCACCAAGCAAAATAATAATATGCCTATTATCAGTGGCTGGCTTGTTAATGAAGAACAACAAAAATCACCACATTTTAGTGTGCGAGATAAAAATGATACGGTTCATTTATTGGTTGTACATAATATCTCATTACCGCCAAATCAGTTTGGTGGTAGCTATATTACTGATTTTTTCTTAGGAAAGTTAGATAGCAAAGCACATCGCTATTTTGAAGAGATTGCCCAGCTAAAAGTTTCTGCTCATTGTCTGATAACCAGAGTAGGGCATATTATTCAATACGTTTCATTTGATGATAAAGCTTGGCATGCTGGTGTATCCTCCTATCAGGGGCTTGATAAATGTAATGATTTTTCTATTGGTATTGAGCTTGAAGGCGCTGATGATATTCCTTATGAAGCGGCGCAATATCATACTTTGGCGCAATTAACCCAAGCATTGCAGCAATGTTATCCCGACATTAAAAGTAATATAGCCGGGCATAGTGATATTGCGCCAGGGAGAAAGACAGATCCGGGTGATGCTTTTAATTGGCAACATTTTCATGATTGTTTAAAGTCTAGTTAATTCAATAGCAAAGGGTATATACTCGTTACCAATGAAAATGCAGATATCAGAGTGTTTGAATGGCCACGGCGATATACTCATTTTACAAGTGGATAATAAATTAGGAAAACTATATGAGTCTTATTAGCTTACTTATTGCCTTGGCGGCAGAGCGTTACTTGTCGACGACAGCGTGGCAATTTCAAACCTATTTTCATGCTTATGTTGATCTATTTAAACGTACTAAATTAATGCATTTAGCCAAACCGTCAATTGTCTCACAGCTTATCTTTATTGCCATCCCCGTTGTTGTTTGTGACTTATTGCTCGAGCTTGTTGATGATGGCTTACTCTATTTAATCTTTTCAACCTTGATTTTGATTGTTTGTTTTGGTTGTACGAAAACGCGGCAGAGCTACAAAGCTTATTTATTGTCGGCTTTTCGAGGCGAGCCGACAACATGTGAATTGCATCATAGCCAACTGCAACAAGATACCTGCAGCGCACCAATGAGTTTTGGTCAATTATTGGTATGGTTAAATTACCGATATTTTATTGCCATTATGATTTTATTCGTTGTCTTTGGACCTGCTGGTGCATTATTTTATCGTCTACTAGTGACCATGAATGAATGTCCTGAAGTGCTTGCAGAAGAATGTTCAGACAAGCAAGAAAAAGCTAACGCTGAGGTTGATGAAGCCGATGTTAAAGTAAATAATGAGGCTAAAACAACAGATTCTATGAAAAAAAATGAATCTCAGTTATTGAAAGATATGCTCTTTTGGGTCGACTGGTTGCCAGTACGCATGGTTGCTTTTGGTTATATGCTGGTAGGACACTTCTCAAAAGCCATGCCGGTATGGTTAGAAAATTTATTTGATATCAACAAGCAGCCCAACCAAATATTGATTAGCGTTGCGCAAAAGTCTGAAGACTTTATGGTTGACCCTGATGACTGTACTGCGGAACCTTGTTTATTAGTGAGGTTGGCAAAGCGGACTCTGTTGTTGTGTCTAGCTGTTATAGCGGTATTAATATTAACAGGTATCCTTAACTAATCTCTTCTTTATACTTTTTGGATGGCACCTCGTGACATCCTTTTTCAAGTACTGAGTCGAGCCAACCACATAGTGATATTTTTGCATAAGCGTTAGTATCACTATTAATTTGAACGTGTTCAATCACCAGTAAAATATTACCCTGCCTTTTTAAAGCGCGTCTTTCTTTTTTATTTTCGCTTAAAAGGCACTTTGGGTAATTGCTCAAAAGACTGTTGCCCCAAGCCTACCTTTAATCGTGCAGTTGGCATTTTTGGCCTTTTTGGCATACTTGTCCTTTGACTCTGCTAAAACTCGTAATTCACCGATAAACGTACTGTTCTTGGTGTTTGCCAACTAGTTGGTAAACCGTAACTCGCGCTCTTTAATGGCGAAGTTACCGCTATGGTATTATCTTCATCGTCCCACATTTCATCCACTTGGGTAACACTGGCTGAATTTAACAGGTTGAATACTTCGACACGTAAATTAACAGTAGAGTCGTCTAAGTCAAACTGATAGCTAGCAGACACATCAAGGGTCATCACACTGTCGGTCCGACCTTTTGAGCCGCGGGGTACTAATTGTCCTTGGGCGTAAAACGATTCAGCGTCATAGGCTTGTGCACTTTCATCGGTTGGGTGATAACCAAATGCGTTGACTGGACGGCCCGTTTGATAACTGAAATTAGCCGCTAAGCTTATTTGTTCAGTGATTTGATACGCCCCGTATATTTTAACTTGATGCCGGCGGTCGTTGGGTAAATCACCGTAGGAGCCATCCATTAGACCCGGCAGGTCATATTGTGTCGTTATCCCAGTATTGATGCCAGTGTTGTCTTGGCGGTTGTCTGAGCGAACTAAGCCTTCATAATTACCTTTTGACTTCGACCAAGTATACGTGGCATTTAACATCCACAGACCGTCCCATGCATGTTCAACTGAAAAACTCATCGCCGTATATGTGCGCTCGGGCTTTGCGTGGCCTAAGTCGGCGGCTGGAATCGTATATTCTTGATATTGGAGTGGCCCGTCATAGTCTGGGTTCGCCTTGATGGTCACATCTTGTCCTGGGTTGGCCAATACATAGTAACGAGAACCTGAGCACCGTGTACAACTGGCATTAAATTCTCGCTCAAGATAACGATTAAAGCTCGCGTCTACGTTTATATCTTCAACCGCCATAGCTAAATTACGGTAAGTACCTTCAATAGTCAGCAGCCAGTTGTCCGTGACGGGCATTTGAAAACCAATATTAACGTTGTCAGACGTCATTGGTTTTAAATCTTTATCGGCAATGTCGTAGTTTTCAGGAGGAGACCCATTATTATAATGGTCAAAGTAATAGATTGGAGTGCCGCTAATATTGGGGATTTGTAAAATCGGATCGGCGAAGCCATCAAAGGCATAATAATCTTGCCTGTAGGTTTCACTCCCTCCGAGTCGCAAGTTTGCATTCATTGGAATAGGTGAGTAAAAGCGACCGGCATTTAGCCAAAGTCGCGTTCGGCCATCTGCTGATAAGTCATAAGTTAGGCCCAAACGTGGCGCCCAATGGTTATCCATGGTTGAGAAGTTTTCTCCGACTCCATCAGCATTTTTGAAGGAGTCGCTGCGCAAGCCAAAGTTTACTGTTAACAGGTCGGTGGCTTGCCATTTGTCTTCAAGGTAGTAGGCGATATTTTCCGACTCATAGCTACCGCCCGATTCATATTGGCGGTGACGGACCTGCCTGAATTGGGGGTTGTCGGGATCGGTATAATCGTCGACGTAAAGTAAGTAATAAGCGCCACCCGAGTTGATGGTACGCTGGTTTGCCGTTAATTTCTCGGCGTCGAGTCCAAAACTTAACTCGTGACTACCGAGCGTCCAATTAATATCAACACGAATAGTCTGGCGTTCATCGTCTCCTTCATCAATTAGAAAATTAAGAAATTGGCCCTGTTTAACAAACTCTCCAGCACTTTCATAAAGGTAATACACCACAGGGTTGTCATCCAGTTCATTTTTACTGGTACGTTCAGCTTCATGGACACCATACTGCACGCTTAACGCTAAATCATCGGTGATAATCGAGGTATATTTTAGCGTCCAATTTGTGCCTCCCGTGTAGTCAACCCCATTGCGCGACTCTATCGTGTCGCCATGGGGGCTGACGATTTGGGTGGCGTTATTACTGCTATCGGAAAATAGCGTGAATTCGAGTAGATTGTTATCGGTAATATAGCCGTCGAGCTTCATTCCCCAATACGGATCTTCTTCCGTGACTTGATATCGGGCTTTATTATTCGGCCCCGGATTAATCGGATCGCTCACAAAATTACTATACTCCACTTTTCTAGGGTTGAATAAAACATAGAAAAATAGCTGATCTTCAATCAATGCGCCCGACGCCCAAAGATTAGTGTCGATATTTGAGTATTCACTGGCCCGATTGTCAATAAAATATGAACCATCCGCTAGCGTAACTGATGGGGACGACTCTCGAAGAAAATCAGGTTCATAACTCAGGTTTATGCCCGCCTTAAATTCGTTACTCCCCGATTTTGTTTCAGCGTTGATCATGCCACCGTGATAACGGCCGTATTGAGCGGAATAACCATCGGTTATAACCTCGACAGACTCGAACATATCAAAAGGTACAGTCGAAAAACCGGTATTATTTCTAACATTGGTGATATTAAGGCCATTGACATAAAACACATTTTCAGCGACAGAGGCGCCATTAATAGCGGGTAAATTTCCAAACGCGGTGTCGCCTTTTACGGTACCTGGTGTGAGCATTATCACGTCGGTGAGTGAACGACCTATTGGAATTTTATTGTTGACCAAGTTATTTGTTGATTGGTCTGATGCATCGACTACCTTATCACTAGAACCGTCTTTTGTGACCGAAGAGAGAGTCTGTTTTGCATGTTTGTTGATCATTTTGCTGGCGATGATATTATTTGCGAATGCAGAACTATGACAGACTATTGTAAAGGCCATTGTAACGGCCACCGTAACTAGGTTTTTATTAAACTCTTTCATTTACGATCCCTATAATTTGAGCTTGTTTGTCTTTGAATTGTACTTACTTACGGAGCTTGAGAAAGTACTAAGACTATTATTATTAACTCTAGTTTGCATTATGGGTGTTTATTGTACAAGTCTCTATTTTTTATATAAAAATTGGACTAACCCTTTTACTGTTTTGTAGTATTAAAATTTCCCCAGTATGGTCTTCCATTATAACGGTGAGGCCTAACTTTGCTGTAATATCCAATAATATAGTTAACTACTGAGTTTTCAGCTTCAAAAAATGAGCGATAATCCGTTGTTGATATTCATTGTTTTTTAAACGTCTAAAAACCCTTTCATTGAGCTATTATCGCAATAGTTTCCACGACGACTCATTGCTCATTTTATCAGCTCTCCATGAGTGTCAAATTACTATTCGCACTTCATTTCATTGCTTTAGTCAGTAATGAAATTATCGATATAGTCATAGCAAGATAGGGTTAAAATTAAATACAGATACTTAATAAACTAACGAGTCTACTCTACACCACTAACTTTAAGAGATGATTTTTATGTTGCTCGTTTTCTATTTCTTTTTTTAGTAAATCTTCTTGGGGTATTGGATTGGGGCAAATCAGTAAATGCAATATCTTTAACTTCAAGGATGAGTTGTTGTAAGTTTTTTTCAACTCCTTTAATAAAGAATTGGTAGTTGAGTGTTTTATTACTTATTGATTCTAGCTGTGACTCCCATAGTGCTGTCATGTCAGGCTGGGAGATTTGAACGGGTAAAGAGGTAATGAGTTTTTTCCCAATCTCTGTTGCTCTTATATCCTTTCCTTTTCTCACTAAAAATTGACGCTTAAACAGGAGTTCTATAATACCAGCACGTGTTGCCTCCGTACCTAGTCCATCAGTATCTCTTAGTAACTTTTTTATTTCAGCATTCGTCACATAACGAGCTATGCCGGTAAGGGCACCTAATATCGTTGCATCAGTAAAGTATTTAGGTGGGCTAGTATTTTTTTCTACAAGCTCGCCATGTAAACAATGCACGCAATCACCCGCTATAACATTGGGTAACTTAATCGCAGAAAATTCGGAATTATCTTTACTTTTATTAGAGCTAGGAAATAAATCTTTCCAGCCATTTTTAATGATATCTTTTTGCTTACTGATAAATAAACCACCATCAATAATAGTGTCTATTTGCTTGTCCATATATTCAAAATTTGGATAAAATTGTGCAATATACTGCCGAGATATTATTTCATAAATTTTTGCTTCATCATTTGATAGTGCGCCAGTTGGGGTGTTTTTAGCTGTGGGTATAATAGCATGATGAGCACTGACTTTTTTATTGTTCCAAGCTCTACTTCTTATCTTTAAATCTGCATTTTTTAACATATCGGCTAATTTCTCAGATACGTTACTCATAGCGTTGGTTACGGCAGGTACATCATTGAGGTGTTCGGTCGGTAAGTATTGGCAATCAGATCTAGGGTAAGTTATTAATTTGTGCTTTTCATAAAGTTGCTGACAGATATCTAATACTTGCTTTGCACTCATACCAAAAGCTTTCGCGGCTGATATTTGTAAGCCAGATAAACTGAAAGGTAATGGTGCTACTTGCTGTTTTTTATCCTGTGTAACCTTTTCAATTTTTGCCGGTTTGTCATTAATACGATTGACTACATTTTCAGCTAGCTTTTTTGATAATATGCGTTTCTCTTCATCCATGAAAGGCTCACAAGCCTTACTTGGCTTCCACTTACCCTGATACTTTTCACCGTTTTTTGTCGTGATATGAGCAAGTACTTCATAAAAAGGCTTTGAGATGAAATTTTCTATTTCAATATCTCGGTTTACCACTAAACCTAATATCGGAGTCTGTACCCGACCAATTGATAATACGCCTTGATAGCCTGATTTCTGCCCTTGTAAAGTACAAAGACGAGTCATATTTAAGCCATAAAGCCAATCAGCTCTAGCTCTTGATAATGCTGAAACAGCAAGAGGGATATAATTTTTATTAGGTTTTAAGTTATCTACCGCTTTTTTAACCGCATTAAAATTCATATCGGTTATTAGACACCTCAAAGCATTATCTATTTTGGATTTAGATGCTCCGCTAAAGCTAATCGCTTCATCAACTAATATTTGACCTTCACGATCCACATCACCAGAATTTACGATGGTATCAGCTTGTTTTATTAGCCTTTTTATAACGGTCAGTTGTTTTCGAGTTTTTGGTTTTGGTTTTAACTTCCATTGCTCAGGAATTATGGGTAAATGTTCAACTACCCATTTTTTATATTTAATATCGTAATCTTCAGGTGGAGCTTGTTCTAATAAATGTCCTATGCACCAGGTAACGACATCGCCATTACCTGCTTCTATATAACCATCATTTTTTTTATGAGGTTTAGGTAGTACGTCTACAATTGCTCTTGCTAAGCTAGGTTTTTCTGCAATAAATAATTTCATAAATATTAAGCCTGGTCTAACAGTGGGTTGTGATTGTCAAACAGAGTCAAGAACAAGCTCTTTTTTTGTATGTATTTGTCAATAATAGTGAGGCTTTTTTTCAACGTTTTTAGCTTGGTAACTGCGTCAAGCTTATATCGTGATAATATGACCTTGTTTATTGAATTATATAATAAAAATATAGTGTCAAACTTATGGTTATTGATTGTTACATCATTGCCGTGCGCTATATAGCCTTGTTGACTTTTATGGGGATTGGGTAAAACTGCCGCAATGGCACGTCCTAAACTTGGCTTTTCGACAATATATAGTTTCAATAGAATTTCCAAGGGTTCAATACAGACCATTAGAATAAGCTTAGCACAATAACTGTTTTTATATACAGTGTTTATTCTCGGTTATAGTCAAATTGTTTCATCCGTAACCATATTTAGTTAGGAAGCGACCCACTCATTCACTATGTGGTGAGTAGGTCATTATCACAGCGGTAGGATAAAAGTGGTTTTACTTGTCTTTAGGTAAATATTTAAAGCCGTGGATCATTGAAGAAACAATAGAATGTTTTTCACGTCGTTCAGCAAAAAATACGGCTAAAATATGTAGTGGGATCAACAGCAACAAAAAGTAAAAGCTATAAACGTGAGCAGTTATAAAAGGCTTTCTTATATTACGCATTTCTTTATAAGCATCTGCATCAACATTTTCTTTACTGTAGGGCTTAATCAAGGCTACTTGGCTTTTATCTTGAGCTATGCTGCTAGCAAAGTATTGCCCAAAAGGAGGATAATAAATGTCAGTACCCGCAATCACTAAACCTGAAATCATTTGAATAGAAAGACTTAACATTAAAGCGCCAACCATAAGTTTCCCCAGTGGACTATGACCTTTAAATGTCTTATTTTTATCTTTTTTGAAATCGGCTAGTTCTTGTTTAAAGACTTTATTAAAAGGCAGTGTTTGTCCCCAACGTTCATATCCTTTACCAATAAAACCAAGAATAATTCTAAAAATTAAATTTGCAGCAAAAACATAGCCCACACATACATGTATTGTTTTAAGCAGTATTTTACCTTCTGTTGAGATACCTAGGTCTTTACCAAAATAAATAACGCTACCAATAACAATAAGCAAAAGTACTGACAAGACATTCAACCAATGAAATAAACGAATGTTTCTACTCCAAACAAAAGTTTTTACTATAGTGGAAGTGATATTTACTGGGTTATCTTGCATGATGATGACTCTTTTTATTTGTTAACGTTTTGCCTGTTATTTTAATAATAACCGAAATATTTATCCGCTTCTAACACTAAGTGATAGTTATTTGGATTAATGGTTACAAGATATCTTAAAGTAGCTGTGTGTCTTTACAATTAAGCGGCGTTATTTTAGTTTACTGACGATTACCTAGCAGATAATTTAATTTAATTTTCCGCAAGTGTCAGCGTTTTTCAAGATAAGTTCCTGTAAACTAGCCAAACAGCCGTAAAATAATTCTGTGTATTATAGTGTGTATTATGGGCACCCATTTAACATTTATTTGTTGAAGATAATGCAGCGAATAAATAACCAAGGAAATTTAGCATGAAGAAAATTGTCTTATATAGTATGAGTAACTGCCCTCATTGTGACACGGCGAAAGCGTACTTAGATAAAAACAACATTGCTTATCGTTTATGTAATGTAAAAACAGCCGCGGGACAAAAAGAGTTTCGCAGAGCAAACTTTAGATCCGTACCGGTAATAAAGATTGGTGAAGAGTATCTGCAAGGATTTAAAGTGGCGGCTTTTAAAGCGCTTTACGAGGATTAATATTGGTTAATATATCGCTGATGATACAATTTTATGGCTTTAACTCGTTTTAAAAAAAGGTCTATGTTAAGGTTGAAATACTTACATGAATTAACAAGATCATTAATTACGGATGTGTAATGAAATTTGATTTTTATCGGTTTTTTTCGGTTGTTGTTATTATCTTTTTTTTTTCCTGTAGTCAATCACAGGCAAATAGTAGTGGCCAATTAGCGGTAGAACAAACCGATGAGCTAAATCGCTTATTGAACATGGATGAACAAATACGCCAACAACCTCTACAGTCTTATCAACAATTATTAAACGCAGAAAAATCTTTTTCAACTATGCCAAAACTACAACAATCTTGGTGGTTGTTACGTAAAGCTCAAGCAGAAAATTTACTCTATTTTTATGAAGACTTTAATAAGACCATCGCACAAGCCGTAGCGCTTATCGACGACAAAACCCCATTAAAAATTCAAAGTCACCTTTATATTTATCAGGGGTTAATTTATCGTCGCCATGCTCAGTATGCAGATTCTGTACTTATTCTTCGAAAGGCTATGTCTATAGCAAAAAAAAATAATTTAACTTACCTTTTTATCCTTGCTAAACAAGAGCTTGCTTTTACAAAAAGTATCACTGAACTCTTCGAACTGTCATTGAATGAAATGCAAGAAGCTTACTTAGATGCTTATTCACTAAAAGAACACTTTCTAATTGCTGTTATCAATGAAACCTACGGTGCTATTTATGGCTATATGGACGATTATGAAAAATCGATAGAATATTACCAAAAAGCATTAAATACTTATGAACGTTTAAATTATCCAGCTCATGTTTCAGAGGCTATTTACGGCATTGCTATAACCTATCGATATTGGCAAAAATATGATTTGGCGATTCGCTACTTTGAGCTTTATCAAGAAAAAATTGCCTATACCCCTAACACTGAAATTTCTTTTTTTTCAGCGTACGGTTTAGGTATGACACTGGCCGAAAAAGGCGATTGTGTTAAAGCTATCGATGTTATTAATCATGCTCTAACGTTAAATGGCTTGATTGATTATAATGCCGAATTATATAAGCAACAGGTTCACTGTTTTATTATCTTGGGTGAGTTAGAACAAGCGCAGGCATCGTTGACTAAAGCTGAAAATATATTCATGTCTTTACCTGAATTAGTCGGCACTAAGTGGCAATTAGAAGTTATAAAGCTTGGCTCAGAGCTTGCTCACGCAAGAAATAATGACAGTGAAGCTTTTCAATTATCTCGACAGTATTATCAAAAATACAATGAGTTATTGGTCAAAAATTCCAGCACACGATTAACTACAGCGCGCGCTGCGATGGAAAATGAGCGAAAATATGTTGAACAAGCACTTACCCTGCAACGAAAAAAGGTCGCCGCTTTAGAAAATGATTCCTATCATCAACAAAAATTACAGAACCTTTATCTACTGATTTTTATGTTATGTGCCGGCGTGGTTGTCATTATCGTGATAACTATTCAGTATAAAAATAATAAGAAAATGTATGCACTGTCAATTAAAGACCCATTATCAAATTTATATAACCGCCGCTATATTTTTGAGTACTTATCGAACTACCTGAACGATGTCTTAGTCGAAAAAACTGAACTTTCGGTGATTTTATTTGATATTGATGACTTTAAAATGGTCAATGATAAGTTTGGTCATCCTGTTGGTGATAAAGTTATTAAAAAAATAGCTGATCTTTGTCATGATGTCTTTCGTAATGGAGATATCATTGGCCGTGTTGGCGGAGAAGAATTCTTATGTATTTTACCTCGTACCGACGAAAAGCAATGTAAAGTAATTGCTGAACGTTTTTTAAAAAAAATAAGTCAGCAAGTTTTCCAAGTCGAGCCAAGTTTACAGTTAACCGTAAGTATCGGTATAGCAACCTTGTCTCAACTTAGCCCAACGAGTGAAATGTTATACCTACATGCCGATGCTGCCCTTTACCAGGCAAAGCATAACGGTAAAAATAATGTGGTTATATATCAATAGAAAGCCATTATCTCATATGAATAATACAACACCGTTCGCCGTTCAAGCTATTATATTATTACAGAATTATATAAAACAGCTTGGCTTTACTCCTGTAATTCACTTTGAATTAGAAGGTTGTTATCAGCTCGATAGTAAAATAAAAAGATTTTCACTAGATTATCAAAGAATTAATCGTCAGTTAGCGCATGCAGGAATTGACGGAGAATTAGTGCCAGAGTATTGGTATAGTCAGTGGGAGTATGTTTCTTTATTTAATGGCCAGTCGCCGTTAAAAGAGGCTAATAATTTAAGCCAAGCGTTACACCTTTTACCTCGTTTTTTTGCCGAACAAGGCATAAGTAAAACATTAATCAAACCGGTTGTTTGGTCTGGTGATAAAGGCAAGTTAGCCAGTGGTAGTGGTGATATTTTCACCACAGAAACACGGGCAGTGCATATCCCTAATGCTGTTCAAATGAATATTAGTGCGCTTGATAGTGAAGGTAAAAACATTATTATTGAACGCGGCTTTGGTGAATATTTACAGCAATGCTTTCTTGATACTAGTTTAAATTGTTGTTTGATTTATTTACCTGAAGAAGAAGCTTTTGAGCGACTAGCATTAAAAACTAAATACGGTTTAGCGGCTGAGTTATGTTCACCCGTGGATATTTCAGGCGGACACCAAGGCAGTATTGCCTTGTATAAAGAAGTGGGTAAACATAATCAAGCGATGGGCGAAGAGCCGGTACTTTATAATCACAAAAATGAAGTACTAGTTAAGCGACAAAATTGGCAAAAAACTGCTCGTATCGAGCACAGAATTGGTGCTTCAAGTATGCAATACAATGCTTATTTTAATATTATTTACTCTTTATTGAACTTAATTGACGCGCTTGAAGTATATAAGGTGGATAACTGTCGCAAATTGCTCCGTAAAGAAGTTCATCATCAAAATTTACCTTTTTCATTGTATGATAATACAGAGCAAGAAAAATTGGGCGCAATATCACTATTTGCAAATGATCACTGGTTAAGCGAAAGTTTAAATAAGCTATCGGGTCAATTTATAAATGGTGAGCAAATATCAGGGCAGTTGCAGTTAGGTGACAAATTAAAGCAAATGATTTTAGCGCCGTATCAACAAAAACTTATTCTCACTCATACATCATAATTAATTTAAAAATAAAATATGACTCTTATTAATAATCAAAATATTACCCCGCAGCTTAATGGTTTATCTATAGATGATAAACGCGCCGAGCTAAAAAGCTACTTCCATAATACTTGGACGACTTACGAGTCGTTGTTTGCTTTAATCAACAAAGATGAAGCCTATTATTTACGGCCTGAGACTTTACGCCATCCACTTATTTTTTATTTTGGCCATACGGCTACCTTCTTTATTAATAAATTACTTTTGGGTAAGTACATTAATAAGCGTGTTAATACCAAGTTAGAAGCTGTTTGCGCTGTTGGTGTTGATGAAATGAGCTGGGATGATCTCAACAGTGAACATTACGACTGGCCTAATGTTGATGAAGTAAGAGAATACCGTCAACAAGTTTTCACTGTGGTTAATAACCTTATTGATACCATGGAAATTAGCTTACCTATCAAACAAGACTCGTTAGCTTGGGTGATATTGATGGGCTGTGAGCATGAACGCATCCATCTTGAGACTTCATCAGTTATTATGCGCATGTTACCGCTAGATTGTTTAACACAGCCATCTGAAGTAGCGGGACAATGGACAAGTTGTGCTAATTTTTCAACGGCTCCAACGAACGAGTTACTACCTGTTACAGAACAATCTATTGTATTAGGGAAAAAGTTAACCGATGAAACTTACGGCTGGGACAACGAATATGGTGAGTTATCTGTTGAGGTTAGTGCCTTTTCAGCGTCAAAATATTTAGTCTCTAATCAAGAGTTTTTAGCTTTTATCGATGCAGGTGGTTACAAAAAACCACATTATTGGAGCGAAGAAGGGCAAAAGTGGCTAAGTTTCACTAAAGCTGAAATGCCGCGTTTTTGGCGAAAAAATAACGATGAATACGTGCAGCGTAACTTACTTAATGAAATGCCTTTACCTTTGAATTGGCCTGCAGAAGTGAACTACTTAGAAGCGAAAGCTTTCTGTCATTGGAAAAGTGAACAAACTCAAAAAAATATTGCTATGCCTACTGAAGCACAGTGGCATTGTCTAATCAATAATGCCAGCGATAATGAACAACAAGTATTAGGTAATATAAACTTAGCCCGTTACGCTTCTTCATGCCCGATTGATGAATTTTCAACAGGGGATTTTTATGATGTTATTGGCAATGTATGGCAATGGAATGAGTCAGCAATAGATGGTTATGAGGGATTTAAAGTTCATCCACTTTATGATGATTTTTCTACGCCAACCTTTGATGGTAAACATAACTTAATTAAAGGCGGTTCATGGATTTCTACCGGCAACGAAACCATTCCGTCATCTCGTTATGCTTTTCGTCGTCACTTTACTCAGCATGCTGGTTTTCGTTATGTTGAAAATATCGATGGCAAAATACCATTAACGCCGGTTAATCGATATGAAACTGATCGTGAAGTTTGTCAGCAACTCGAAAGTCATTATGGTGATCAACATTTAAGTGTTGAAAACTATTCACAACAAGTTAGCCAATTATTGCTTAATAAAGTACAAGCTCTGGGCATTAATACCGACAAGTTATTGAACTTAGGTTGTAGTGTTGGACGAACCGCTTTTGAGTTGTCAGAGCATTTTCAGCATATTGATGCGGTAGATTTTTCTGCGCGTTATATTCAATTTGGTGTGCAACTTCAACAACAGAAAACACTCCGTTACACCAACGTTATTTCTGGTGACATACAGAGTTTTCATGAGGTGTCTCTTAAGGCATTAGCGCTAAACAACAACGCTGACCATATTGTTTTTAGTCAGGGTGATGCGAGCAATTTAAAACCCATTTTTAACGGTTATGATGCGATTTTAGTTGAGCATGCGCTAGAAAAGAGTTATCAACCTAAACAGTTGTTAGCCACACTGTCTAAGCGACTTAATAAACAAGGTTTACTTTTTGTATTAACCGACCATCAATACTCAGCGAAACACACTGAAAAAGAAAACTGGTTGGGTGGGCTTAAAGTCAATGGTGAAAATGTTATTGGCTTTGATGGTTTACAGGAAAAACTAGCAGAAGAGTTTACTTTTTTAGACGCACAGCCATTAACGCGTGTGATTAAGCAAAATCAATGCACTTTCACCGTAACCACCACCGAAATGTCGATTTGGCAGCGGAAAATATAGCAAGGATGAAAAATATTTTACCGGCACATATTGCCTTTGGTCAACAGCTTGCAGAAAATCAAAAGGTCACTATTAAGCACAATTTGAGTAACTCTTGCGGACAGTCGTTGTCCGCAGCACAATTGTGCGCTTTAGGTGAAACAAGTCTTGATAATCTTCTGGGTGAACAAGCGTTATCCTATGCGTCGATAAGTGGCAGCCATTATTTGCGATCACTTATTGCCGGTTTTCATCAAGACTATAATCATCATCAAGTTGAGTTAACTGCTGACAATGTTCTAACTTTTTGCGGCGCTCAAGAGGCGTTGTCAGCTATTTACCAAACAGTACTTAGCGAAAATGAACGAACGCAAGGTAATACAGTTGAGCAACAAGCAGCGATTGAAATTGTTGTTATTACACCTTGCTATCCCTCTCTAGTGACGATGGCAGAGCAGATGGGGATTAAAGTAAGGTGCCTTACGGTTGATTTCCAACAAAACTGGCAAATTAACCAAGCGGCACTTTTAGCCCTAGTAAACGAAAATACCCGACTAATTGTCTTGAATTCTCCCCATAATCCCAGTGGTAGCATAATAGACACTCAATTTTCGGAGCAAATATTAGCCATTGCAAAACAGTTCAATTGTTACCTTTTAGCCGATGATGTCTCTCAAGCGAGTAACTATAATGATCTTAAATTAGCTCATCGCTATTTAGATTATGATCGCACGATTGTTGTCTCGGTATTATCGAAAAGTTTTGGTTTGGCGGGGCTACGTATTGGTTGGGCAGTGTCTAAGGATAAGTCACTGCTAAAAAAATTATTAGCGGTAAAAGCTCAAGGCTCAATTTGTACTTCAATCGTTGATGAAAAGCTGGCAGAGCTTGCTTTAGAAAACCATGTTGAAATCATCAGTAAAAATAATCTTATTATCAAAAATAATATCGCTTTATTTCAGCAGTTTATCGACAAAAACCAGTTGCATTTTAGTTGGTGCCCTCCTCAGGCAGGCTTACTAACATTAGTGAAGTGCCATAGTGATTTACCCATGCTTGAATGGGCAGAGCAACTCGCCGAACAAGCGGGAATATTCGCTTACCCATCATGCCTATTTGGGCTTACTGGGCCATATTTTCGTTTAGGGCTGGGTGCAAAAAACTTTTCAATGATACTGGAATCATTACAAGGGTTTGTTGATAGTCGCTTATCGTTGACTGTGAATTGAAAGTTGGATTGAAAGCTTAATTAATTTATTTTTGCTATGAACCTATTAATTAGTAGCCGCATTCTCCATTGCTAAGAAAGTTGACGATAACTCGAGAATCAAGCCTAAAAGCTGCAAAGGCGATAGCGTTTTAACGGCTGATCTAGGTATAAATTAATTTACCATCCTCACCAGCAACTATATCTCTGGTTATTTCTTTTGTCAGTCCTATCAGCGCTTATAAGTAGAAGTAGATCATAAAAAAGTGACATGCCGCGCCACCTAAAACAAATAAATGCCAAATAGCATGGTTGAAATGTATACGCTTTTGCACATAAAAAATAACCCCTAAACAATAAATAATACCGCCAAGAGCAAGTAGTGTTAAAGCTTGATTTGATAATTTGTCATTTAGCTGTTCAATAATGGTTATAGATATTAGTCCCATACCTAAGTAAGTGATCAGCGAGGTTTTTTTATAGCGGTGACCAAATTTCATTTTAAAAAACACCCCTAATATAGCCATACTCCAGATAATTGTCAGCATAATAGTACCGAGTTGGTCGTTTAAGGCAATCATCATTAAAGGGGTGTAAGTTCCTGCGATTAACAAGTAAATAGCACAATGGTCGAGTAATTTAAAAAGCCTTTTTTTGTCAGGATCTTGAAAGGCATGGTAAAAAGTTGAAGCGGTGAATAATAAAACCAAACTAGCACCGTACACGGCATAACTCAATATTTTTACTAATGAGTTATCAGTAAAAGCTGCAGTGAGTAGCATGTAACAAGCCATAACAGACAATATTGCGCCAAGAGCATGAGTCAAGGTGTTGGCTATTTCTTCATTTTTGCTGTAACTAGCTTGGCTTGTCATTTGTTATCCTGTTATTTTTCATTGTTTCTTTAAATTTGATTTCAGTGTACACGTGTAAGCTGAGATTGAATGATAACAGAAAAAACAATTGAAACAAGAGGTCAGACCAATGAATTTAAGGTATAAAAAAAGAGCTTAGTTAAGCTCTTGATTAGATGAAAAATAGTAAAGTTACTTTCTCAACGAATAATTGGAGAAGGGTAAATTTTAATGAAAAACGCTACAAAGCTAACTCAATCACCATAGCTTTGAGTTCTTCTTTGGAAATTGAATTATTATGATTAACATCAAATTTATTAAAAATACTCTCACACATACGGATGCCTTTATCTTGCAAAAGACAGTCAATTAATTCAACAAATTCACTTCGACTAATCGCACCGTCTTTATCTTCATCAAAAAATTCAAATAGTTCATCAACCCACTGATTAATGTCCATCAGTTATCCTTATTAGTAGTATTGCATCTACTAAATACTTTATCTTTTATTGTGCTATTTGTGAATGATTAATTGCAACATTACGTTAATAAGCGTGATTTATTATCTACTAGCGTAAAGTTTCTCCACAGCACAAGTATCAAAGCTACAATTTCTAGTAAGTAGAGTATATACTTTAACATATTTAATCATGACTAAATAAAATGACTATTATTAGGCAAGAAACAAAAACACGAATGAGCCGCATCGTTAAGCACAATGGTGTTATTTATTTATGTGGGCAAGTTTGTAAAGATGCGAGCCAAGGCATTGAAGAACAAACACGTTCAATGTTAGATAAAGTTGATGAATTACTTGAACAAGCAGGTAGCGACAATAAGCATATTCTATCGGCAACTATTTATATTAAAGATATGAATGATTTTTCAAAAATGAATGAAATTTGGGATAATTGGATCCCTCAGGGATTCGCTCCTGCAAGAGCTTGTGTCAAAGCTTCAATGGCAAGAAACGAATTACTTATTGAAATATCGGTAATAGCGGCCGAAATATAGTTGTTTTTTAAACTTGTTCTCTAACATTTTTAATATATTAATCTACACTTCATTAGGTTAGCTTACCTGTAAACTAATCGATTTTAATAAAATATAAGCATGTAAAAATATAAACATGTAAAAACATAAGCACGTAAAAATACAAACTCTAAGGTGGATAATATGAAAAGTAAAATAGCGGTACTAGCGCTTGCTAGTAGCTTTATTTCCTATGCGGCTCAAGCAGATATCAATTTAAGTGGCTTTGCTTCGATAACAGGTGGTATCACTACATCGAGTGATGAAGAGTTGTATGGTTTTAACGATACATTTGACTTTAAAAATGGTTCTCTACTGGCTATTCAAGCATCAAGTAATATAGGTGAAGGCCT
Organism: Colwellia sp. BRX10-1; assembly: GCF_014077545.1. NCBI lineage: Bacteria > Pseudomonadati > Pseudomonadota > Gammaproteobacteria > Alteromonadales > Colwelliaceae > Colwellia > Colwellia sp. BRX10-1. The sequence goes on along the minus strand of NZ_JACGWC010000001.1, from coordinate 265,007 downwards.
TGATATTACTGCACAAATTGTTTCTCGCGGTGAGAATGATTGGGATACTGAATTTGAGTGGGCCTACGTTAGCTATAACGTAAACGATAAATTTAGGGTTTTGGCTGGGCGTCAACGAGCACCTTTCTTTATGTATTCAGACTTTTTAGATGTTTCGTATGCCTACCCGTGGATAACACCACCAAAAGGTGTTTACGATTTAATTTTTAATACTTTTGACGGTCTTAGCGGCATATACAGCAGTACTCTTGGAGAATTTGATACGACTTACCACTTTATTGCGGGTAATAACTCCGATGAAATCGAAGTCTTTGATGAAAAATCATCACCTAACATGGATAATATCTTAGGTGGCGCAGCTACCTTTAATAGAGATTGGCTAACCTTGAGAGCTGCTTATTTTAATGCTGATGTAACAATACCTTCAACAGGGTTAGATGGACTTGCTAATAATTGGAACGCCTTTGGTTACCCTACATTTGCAGACAACACTAGTATTTTTGAAGATAAAGCAACGTTTACTGAACTTGGCTTTCAAATTGACTATGAAGGCATCTTAGTTGTTGGCGAATATACTACGCTTAAAATAGATAATACGTTATTAGGTGAAGAAGAGTCTTATTATGTGATGCTAGGTAAGCGCTTTGATAATTACTTAGTACACGTTACTTACGGTGTTGATGAAGACACTGCGGCGAACGATTTTACTAGCGTTATACCGTCTGGAACTCCTCTTGATGCTTTAAAAGTACCAACACAAGATGTTATAGCGAGTCAAAAAAATGATTCAAGCTATGTTACTGTTGGTTTACGTTGGGATTTTCATAGCTCTGCATCATTAAAGTTTGAATATACCGGTTTTAATGATGACCTTAATGGTGCTAATGATGCTGGTTTATTCCGCACTTCACTTGTTACTGTTTTTTAGGGGATTGATGATGAAATATATAAAAGTCACTGCGATCTTACTTTCAATAGGCTTTAGTTTAACGGCTTCTGCCGATATTGCTGTTATTGTGAATCCGGCTAATTCTAGTGAGCTTACCGACAGAGACATATCTCGGATTTTTTTAGGTAAAAATAAGAAATTTACTAACGGTGCTTCTGTCATGGCAGCCAATTTAAAAGATGAAAGTCCCGCTCGAGAAGAGTTTGAAAGCAAAGTGTTGCAAAAGACTAGCTACCAAGTTAAATCTTATTGGGCTAAGCTAATTTTCTCTGGTAAGGCGAAACCTTTAGCAGAATTTGATAATGATGCCGATGTGTTAAGTTTTGTTGCTGATAACCCTGATGCTATTGGCTATATCGATGCTGCTAATGTCAGTGATAAAGTTAAAGTGATTAAAACCTTTTAAGTAACTCTGTTATTATAAAACGAGTATCAACAGTGATTTTCAATTGACTGTTGGTACTCGTTTTTTTTTAATTCATTTATTTAATAGGTATTTCTTGTGTCATCTCTTGTTAACTCACTCAAGCAAATCTTTGGTTTTGATGCCTTTCGTGATGGACAGCAGCAAACGATTGAACAGCTCCTCAATAGCCAATCTTCTCTCGCTATATTTCCGACTGGCTCAGGTAAATCATTATGCTATCAATTAGCGGCTATAGAACTACCTCACTTAACTATTGTTGTTTCTCCCTTGCTGGCGCTAATGAAAGATCAATTAGCCTTTTTAGCGACGAAAAATATAGCAGCGGCAAGTATCGATTCAACATTAACCCCACAGCAAAATCAGCAAGTCATGGCGGATACGCGTTCAGGTAAAATAAAAATTCTTATGGTGTCGGTTGAGCGTTTTAAAAACGAGCGTTTTCGCCAATTTATTGAGTCAGTAAATGTATCTATGTTGGTTGTTGATGAGGCACATTGTATTTCTGAATGGGGGCATAACTTTCGACCCGATTATTTAAAACTCCCTAACTATCGCCAAGAACTCAACATTCCGCTGGTGCTTTTGTTGACCGCCACAGCGACCAAAAAAGTCAAGCAAGATATGGCCACTAAATTCGCTATCTTACCAGAGCACATCGTACAAACAGGCTTTTATCGTCAAAATTTAGATTTGTCGGTGTTAGCGGTTTCAACAAAAGATAAAAATCAACAATTGCTAACAAGTATCGCTGATCAAACCGGTTGTGGCATTGTATATGTGACTTTACAGCAAAGTGCTGAGTATGTGGCAAACTTTTTGACGCAACAAGGTTTGAATGCGCAACCTTATCACGCCGGATTTATAAGTGAAAAACGACAGAAAATTCAAGAAGATTTCATGTCGGGAAAAGTACAAATCATCGTGGCTACTATTGCTTTTGGCATGGGCATAGATAAAGCAGATATCCGCTTTGTTATTCATTATGACTTACCCAAGTCAATTGAAAATTACAGCCAGGAAATTGGCCGAGCAGGGCGTGATGGTTTAGCATCAAATTGCATTACCTTGGCAAATTTAGATGGGCTAAATACCGTTGAAAATTTTGTTTTTGGTGATACACCCGAACTGAGTGGTATTGAATGTGTTATAAAAAACATTCAACAAGAATGCCAAAATGATCGCTGGGAATTACAAGGTTTATCGCTGTCAAATGCCAGTAATATCCGCCAATTACCCATGAGAACCTTACTTGTTCAGTTAGAGCTGCAAGGCGTTATTAAACCGCTATTTTCATATTTTGCCGATTTTAAATATAAATTTACCACCAATAAAGACGAAGTGTTAAATTTATTTGAAGGTGAGCGCAAAGATTTTCTTGCGACTATTTTTAAATACAGCGGCTTTAAAAAAGTATGGGGAGAGCCAGACTTTGATGCACTATTTCAGCATTATGGCTGTGACCGTGGCCGAGTGATTGTGGCTTTGGAATACCTACAAGAGAAGCAATTAATCACCTTGGAAACAAAAAAAATCACTGAAGTATTTAGTGTTAACAAGGCCTTATTGTCAGCTAATATACTTGCTAAGTCACTACATGATTATTTTGTCGAAAAAGAAGAAAAAGAAATAAAACGTATTGCGACACTGGTGCGCTTCTTTGAATTATCCTCTTGCCTAAGTCGAAATTTATCCTTGTACTTTAATGATAAAAACACCCCTGAAAATTGTGAACATTGTTCAGTATGCCGTGGAAACGTTGCTGAGCTAAGTTACTCACAAGAAAGTATTCTGCCAGATGACACTGCGATAGTTGGCATGCTAACGGCACTTATTGAACATATGTCGACCAAGCACAAAGGTGTTTTATCTTTAGAAACGATGTGTCGATTTTTAACTGGATTAACCGTGCCGCTTTTTAGCCGTAATAAAATAAAACAGTTATCTGGTTTTGGCTGTTGTGAAAATATTCGCTATCAAGAAGTGCGTGAAAAAGTGATCAGTGTGATGAATATTTAGCGGCAAATAATTAATAAAAAAGCGAAATATAAGTACTTATATTTCGCTTTTTATTTTTCAAACTCAGTATATATGAGGATTAGTCGTGGTTGTGACCACAACCTCCTTCACCATGGACATGTCCATGTTTCAATTCATCTTCTGTGGCATCACGGACTTCTAAAATTTCTACATCAAACTTTAGATCAATGCCTGCCAAAGGGTGATTTCCGTCAACAGTTATTTCATCATCGGTGACATCTATAACAATAACTGTTTGCTCACCATCATCAGTCGTTGCACGTAATTGTGAACCAACAGCAAGATCTTCAACACTTTCGAACATACTTTTTGGTACGGTTTGTACAAACTCATCGTGGCGATCGCCATAAGCATTTTCAGCGCTAACTGCGACTTCGAATTTATCATCAACAACATGATCTGTTAAAGCATCTTCTAAGCCCGGAATGAGATAACCTGTACCGTGAATGATAGATAAAGGGCTGTGATCATAAGAGCTGTCGATGAGTGTGTCTTCGCTGTCGGATACGGCATAGTGTAAAACGACAACTTTGTTTTCTGAAATTTTCATGATATGTCCTAAATTTTAAATAAATGTAACTCGCGACTATTCCGCTAAGTTATAAGGCAATTCTACTAAGCTTAATGCTGAGTTTTCGTGGTTTTTAATCCGTAAGTTTGTGGTGCTATCGATATCGCTGGCTAAAACAGCCTGCAGATAATAAATGCCATCATCACTAATATAGCTCGCTAAGATGTCACCAGCTTTACGCCAGTTTGCACCTAACTGTTGCTCAATAATATCACCTGCTTGCAAGGTTATTAACTCATTATTTGCTGATTTACTCTTTAACGAAAATAAAGCGCGTTTGTTTTTTCCTAAATACTGCATTCGAGCAACAGTCTCTTGTCCTAAGTAACAGCCTTTAGTAAAGCTTATGCCGTGAATTGCTTGTAAATTCAACATTTGTGGCACATAAGAAGCAACTGTTTCTGGTGCTAGTAAAGGAAAACCTTCATTAATTTCGATTAAATTCCACAGCGCTTGAGAATAAGTGACTAAGGCAAAGTCATTAATAATTTTTTCAGCAGCCTTCGCCTCATCAATTATAAGATAACGTTTTAATTTTCCCGCGAGGTAGACAATAGTGGTACTACCGACTTGTAAAACCGGTGTTAAACTATTAGGTAATTCAACAAACTGTTGATGGAGTATTTCTGTTGCCTTTTTTCCTGCAACCGCATAAAAAGCTAAATCTGTTGCTTGTTCAATGGTTACTTTGGCAAATACGCCAAATTTCTTCAGTTCGGCTAATGATTGGCTAATACTGGTTTTAGGTTGTAAAAGTAAATGAATATTTTGACGATTTATCAATCTAAACACTGAAAAAACTTTACCTTTAGCGTCGCAATGACCACCCAATAATAAGTTATTATCTGTCAGTGTATTTACATCGCAAGTCACTTGTCCTTGTAGGTATTTACTTTGTTCTGCTCCATGTACAGCAATTGCACCATATTCAGCTAAACTAATGATACAAGCATCAGGAAGGTTATCGTAACTAGGTAAGGTATTTTCAACAGAGATTGTCATAATTAAATTAGCATTTTTGTTTTATTGATAGGTTAAATAATGAGGACTTTCTTGTGAAATTCAAGGTGTATATGATATTCGTTAGTTTATTTTTCTAGATCTGATAAACAATATTGTAATGGCAAATGACTTTGTTAGAATAAGCCTAAATTTTATTTTACTGGGTGTTACATGTCTTTAACTGATAATAAACCGCGTTTAAGATGGGCTTGCCGTCGTGGAATGCTCGAATTAGATATACTTTTTATGCCTTTCGTTGAAGAGGCTTATGATTTGCTCTCAGAAAAAGAGAAGCTAGTTTTTGAACGTTTACTGGAAGAGCAAGATCCGGAATTATTTGCTTGGTTTATGGGGCATCAAGTTTGTGAAGACAAAGAACTCAACGCAATGGTGCAACTTATCCTTAAACGAGTTAAAGTTTAATATAGTTGTTGAGCATACGCATAATAAATTTAATTTTATGCGAATGTTCTATACTGAACCTAACAGTTTTACTCTTGATATAATGGGTGAATGCCAGTTTTCGGCTAAAGGTAAAAGACGGTTAAGCGCGTCTAGTCGTATTGGTTTTTGGGGGTGTTGGTTGGTCTTTGAAGATAATTTACCAGCACAAGTTACCTGGCTGAAAAATCATTTTTTAAAAAACTGTCTCGCGCAACTGAATTTACCCAGTTACTTTATTTTCAAAACGAGTTTGTCTGCTAAACATTATTCAAGGTTATGCCGTGTTATCGTCAAGTTAAATAACCCAACTTAGGGTGATTAAACCTTTGATAACTCAGCATAACACTTAATATTAAGGACGTAGAATAGTTGGGGTTGCTACCTGACTTAATTCAGGATAATCAAGCGTGTAGTGCAAACCACGGCTTTCTTTACGTTCCATCGCACATCTAATAATTAATTCAGCTACTTGTACTAAGTTTCTTAATTCTAGTAAATTATTACTGACTCGAAAATTTTGATAGTAATCTTCTATTTCTCTTTGCAACAATTCAACACGATGCAGCGCTCTTTCTAAACGTTTTGTTGTTCTGACAATACCGACATAGTCCCACATAAATAATCGCAGCTCATGCCAGTTATGTTGTATAACAACTTCTTCATCAGAATTTGTAACGCGACTTTCATCCCAAGCGGGTAACGCAACAATACTCTGTTGACGGTCAATTTTTTGTTCTATGTCTAATGCCGCCGCGCGAGCAAACACTAGGCATTCTAATAACGAATTACTCGCCATACGATTAGCGCCATGTAAACCGGTATAAGCGACTTCGCCAATAGCATACAAGCTCTCGATATCTGTTTTACCTTGCTTATTAATCATGACACCACCACAAGTGTAATGGGCAGCAGGTACAACGGGCATAGGTTGTTTGGTAATATCGATGCCTAAAGATTGAGTTTTTTCATAGATATTAGGGAAGTGTTGCTTAATAAAATCAGCAGGTTTGTGGCTAATATCTAAATACATACAATCAGCGCCGAGGCGTTTCATTTCAAAATCAATAGCGCGGGCAACAATATCTCGAGGTGCAAGTTCGGCGCGTTCATCGAAGCTTGGCATAAATCGACTGCCGTCAGGGCGACGTAAAATAGCCCCTTCGCCGCGTAATGCTTCCGTTAACAAAAAATTTCCTGCATCAGGATGGAATAAACATGTCGGGTGAAATTGGTTAAACTCCATATTAGCGACACGGCATCCTGCTCGCCACGCCATTGCTATACCATCACCGCTGGCAACATCAGGATTTGAAGTATATTGGTAGACCTTACTTGCACCACCCGTCGCTAAAATGGTTTTACGGGCAAATATACGTTCAACGCATTCACTATTTCGGTTCCAAATGTAGGCACCAATACAGCGCTTTTGCTGGTTATTGGTATCGTTTGGTTGTTCACAGACTAAATCAACAGCATTGTAGCGTTCAAAGATTCGAATACGGGGATGATTTTTAACTTGGTCGACTAACGTGGTTTGAATGGCTTGACCTGTGGCGTCAGCAGAATGAAGAATTCTGCGATGGCTATGACCACCTTCACGGGTTAGATGGTAACGTAACTCACCTTTTTCATCTTCTTCTTGATCAAAGTCAACACCTTGGCCAATTAGCCATTCCAAACATGCTCGCGCATTTTCAGCGGTAAATTGCACTATTTCTTGGTCACACAAGCCTGCACCAGCAATTAAAGTGTCATTTACATGAGCAGCAACACTGTCATTCTCATCAAAAACAGCAGCGACACCCCCTTGGGCGTAAAAGGTTGAACCTTCATTAACCAAGGATTTGCTGAGTACAACGATATCGGCATTATTTGCTAAATGTAAAGCAAGCGTTAAACCCGCGGCACCGCTACCAATAATTAATACGTCACAGTTGTGTTGTTTGTTCATAAAGTTATGATTTTAATGTATTCTACATATAGCAGGAATCTTAACGGTTATTCACCTGTGGTAACAGATAAAATGGGCTGTATTTAGAAATAAACACGAAATTTGGATAGTTTTATGATTTATTTTAATTTTTTTCGAACTTTTTCAAACTAGTGTAGTCCTACTTGATGTGTTTACCATGAGCCAAATGTTGAACCGGATTTTAGAAGTAAGTAATAATTAGGAGTATTGGCTCAGATGAGCGAAATAAACGTTGACCAAAAATTGGTTGAACGAGTACAACGCGGAGATAAAAATGCTTTTAACCTTCTGGTGACAAAGTATCAGCATAAAGTAGCAAATTTAGTGTCGCGTTATGTAAAAAATCACAGTGATGTACCCGATATAGTTCAAGAAGCATTTATTAAGGCATACAGAGCTTTACCTAATTTTAGAGGGGATAGTGCTTTTTATACTTGGCTTTATCGTATAGCCGTTAATTGCGCAAAGAACCATATGGTGGCGAGTAATCGAAAACCACCGGGCTCTGATATAGAAGTAGAAGATGCTGAAATTTATGATTCAGGTGAAGCTTTGCGAGAAAATGCTTCTCCTGAAAAGTTATTATTAACCAATGAAATCAAAAAAGTTATTTTTGATACCATTGAACAACTACCCAATGATTTGCGAACGGCAATTAACCTTCGAGAGTTAGAAGGGTTAAGTTACGAAGAAATAGCACATATTATGGATTGTCCTGTTGGGACTGTCCGTTCGAGAATATTTAGAGCTCGAGACGCGGTAGATAAAAAAATTAGGCCATTATTACAAAACTAGCTATTAAGAGTAGATTTTTGGTATAGAAGATAAAATTAATTTAATTCACACGAATGTAAGTGTTAATTTTTAAGGTGTATATATGAGTGAAGGTAAGTTTGAAACAGTGTCATCTTGTGTTGATAATTTTCAACATAATGATAAAACGTTTGATGATATTATCAACGATGAACATTTGTCGACTACTTGGGATCGTTATCATTTAATTGGAGATGTTTTACGTAATGACACTCCTGATGTTTTACAACTTGATTTATCTGCTGAAATAGCAAAAGCGATTGCCGCTGAGCCGACCGTTTTGGCACCGAAAACGACTAATGTTTTCATGCTTAAGTTAAAAAATAAAGTGGTCGAGTTTGCTAAACCCTTTGGCCAATTAGCGATTGCTGCTTCAGCCGCAGGTTTAATGGTTTTAGGTGTACAAAGTAATGTTGCACAAAATAATGAAACTATTTTACCTAGCCAAATAGTAAAAACTATTCCTATGGCAGGTTTCGCTGAACCGGTAAGCTTGAACTTTCAAGAACCAGACAGAGCTTCACAAAAGCAAGCTTTTATTGATCAACAACGTCGTTTTCATGCTTTGCTGTCTGATCACCAACAACAAATTAAATTAGGTTCACTGACGGTTGATACCACAAATACAGACAATGAAAGTGAAACAACTAGCATTGACAACAAAAAGGCAAATAAAAGTAATTAATGAAATTCTTAAGTTATGTTTTACTGCTGTTAAGCATCAGCTTTTCCGCGGTTGGTGAAGAAAGTGAGTCAGCAAAAGTTTGGCTCGAACGTTTATCTAGCGCATTAAATAAACTTAATTTTAGTACGTCTTTTGTTGTTGTAAAAAATAATCAAGCTCAGCCATATCACTGGTTTCATGGTGTCGATGAAAGTGGTAAAGAACTTGAGATACTTTCTTTACTCAATGGACCGCGTCGCGATATTTTGCGCAAAGGCAACGTAGTTAGCTATATAGAACCTGAACTGCCTCCTTATTCAGTAACTTCTCAACAAATTAGTGGTCCTATTCCTGCTATTTTAGCGGGAGATATTTCTCGATTAGAAAATATTTATGATTTTATTTCTGTTGGCCGAAGTCGTGTATTAGGCCGACCTGCACAATTGATCAGAATAGAAGCAAAAAATACCCACCGTTATGCCTATTGGCTTTGGTTAGACCAACAATCAAGTATGCTATTAAAGTTGTCTATTGTGACGAAACAAGGCCAACAATTAGAGCAAATTCAGTTTACGCATCTTGAAATCACAGAAAAACCTTCAGAAAGTGTCTTACAGTTAAATGAGACTGAACTTCCTGTGCTAGTTGATATTCCTGAAGAATACCAACAGCAAGAACTGCAATGGGATGTTAACTGGTTGCCAGAGGGCTTTACGCAAATTAACGCTAATCGACATAAAATATCACTAACAAAACAACCGGTTGAATTTATGCTGTTGAGTGATGGCTTAGTCGATATTTCAATTTATGTTAATGGTAGTCAAGAAAAACAACGCAATGCGGACTTTGTTATGGATGGAGCTACTTTGGTGTTAAACCAAGTGAGTGATGGTATTGAAGTGAGCATTGTCGGAAAAATACCGTTTAAAACAGCGAAAGCTATTGCCGACGCTATCACGATAAAGCCACCTCAAAAACCATGATTGAAGAAAACGCTACGGTTGTTGCCATAGAATTAACGGCGGATAAAAATGCCGGTCTAACCGCTATGCATAAAGTGACCGTGGAAAGCCAAATCAAATCAAGCTGCAGTGGCTGTAAACAGGTTGATAACTGTGGCAGTGGTCAAGTGGCTAAAGCTTTTCCACAAGCCAAACTTAGCTTAGAATTAGAAACTGAATTAGCAGTAAAAGTTGGTGACACTGTGGTCTTGGGTTTATCAGACAAGCATTTACTATTAACAGCTTGGCAAGTTTATCTATGGCCATTGTTAGGGCTAGTCATCGCGTCAGTATTTGGCCAATGGTTGGTTGAAAATAGCATATTTAGCCACGAGTTATTTGCGATAGCGTTAGGTGTATTGGGCGGATACATAGGTTTTTCGCTCGCGAGGCACCAACAAAAACGTGGTAAATATTGTAATTTGTTAATCCCAAAAATTCTCCGTATACATAACTCGATGATCAATATTGTCGAAATTACTGATTAAAATTTTTGCGACTGATTCTGTGTCCAGTACAAGTCTTTAAAGTAGACGCTTCTGCGTATTAATATTAGCCGTTAAAGAACTATTATCTGCGACTAATGCCTAGTAATTTACCTATTTTAGACTTGCTTAAACCTCTATCTCGAAGTAGAACGGCTATATACACAAGTTAACACAACATAAAGATAGCCCCAGCGCGCTAAATTCGCTAAAATCTCACCCTATTGAATTAACCACAGCATTATTTGAACTTCCATTTATGAAAAATATACGTAACTTTTCAATTATCGCCCATATCGATCATGGTAAATCTACACTTTCTGATCGCTTGATCCAACATTGTGGTGGCTTACAAGAACGTGAAATGGAAGCACAAGTCCTAGATTCTATGGACATTGAGCGCGAGCGCGGCATCACGATCAAAGCGCAAAGTGTTACGCTTGATTACCTAGCCAAAGATGGTGAGACGTATCAGCTTAACTTTATCGATACGCCGGGTCATGTTGATTTTTCTTATGAAGTTTCGCGTTCACTTGCTTCTTGTGAGGGTGCCTTGCTTGTTGTGGATGCCGGACAAGGGGTTGAAGCACAAACCGTTGCTAACTGTTATACCGCCCTTGAAATGGATCTAGAAGTTATCCCAATTTTAAATAAAATTGATTTACCTCAAGCGGATCCGGATCGCGTCAGCGAAGAAATTGAAGATATCATTGGTATTGATGCGACAGGCGCAGTGCAGTGTTCTGCAAAAACTGGCTTAGGTATCGAAGATGTTTTAGAAACTATCGTTGCCAATATCCCGGCACCAACTGGCGATCCTACGGGTAACTTACAAGCCTTGATCATTGATTCTTGGTTTGATAATTACCAAGGCGTTGTTTCATTAGTGCGTGTGATGAATGGCGAAGTGAAAAAAGGCGATAAAATGGTGGTCATGTCGACAGGACAAGTTCACCAAATTGATAAAGTCGGAATATTCACACCAAAACAAAAAGAAACGGGTATTTTAAGAACCGGTGAAGTTGGTTTTATTATTGCTGGTATTAAAGAAATACATGGCGCGCCAGTGGGCGACACTATTACCATTCATAAAAAAGAAGCTGCGAAAGCGCTTGCCGGTTTCAAAAAAGTTCAACCGCAAGTTTATGCTGGGATTTTCCCAATAAGTTCTGATGACTACGAAAATTTCCGTGATGCGTTGAACAAATTAAGCTTAAACGATGCTTCTTTGTTTTTTGAGCCAGAAAACTCATCTGCGCTTGGCTTTGGCTTTCGTATTGGTTTCCTTGGTATGTTGCATATGGAGATTGTTCAAGAGCGTTTAGCACGTGAATATGACCTTGACCTTATTACAACAGCCCCTACGGTTAACTATGAAATTTCTTGTACCAACGGTGACGTTATATCTATTGATAACCCTGGCGATTTACCAGCTATTAACAGTATTGACGAAATTCGTGAACCTATCGTTGAAGCCAATATCTTAGTACCCCAAGAACACTTAGGTAATGTTATTACTTTATGTATTGAAAAACGTGGTGTGCAAAAAGATATTATTTATCACGGAAAACAAGTAGCAGTAAGATATGAGCTACCTATGGCTGAAGTGGTCATGGACTTTTTTGATAAGTTAAAGTCAACGAGTCGTGGTTATGCTTCACTAGATTATAACTTTATCCGCTTCGAAGCTGCCGACATGGTGCGCGTTGATGTGATGATAAATGGCGATCGCGTTGATGCTTTAGCAATGATCACCCACAGAGGTAACTCGGTTGCACGTGGCCGTATGCTCGTCGATAAATTAAAAGAACTTATTCATCGTCAAATGTTTGATATTGCTATTCAAGCGGCGATTGGTAATAACGTTATTGCTCGTACTACCGTTAAGCAATTACGAAAAAATGTTACGGCAAAATGTTATGGTGGTGATATTTCTCGTAAGAAAAAACTACTTCAAAAACAAAAAGATGGTAAAAAACGTATGAAGCAAGTTGGTAACGTTGAAGTACCGCAAGAAGCGTTTTTAGCTGTACTTAAATTAGAAAGTTAGTAGGGAAGTTATGGCTGTTTATTTTTCAATATTTCTCGTTATTATTACTAGTATCACTGGCATTGTTTGGTTAGCTGATAAGTTTTATTTAGCGCCGCAACGTAAATTAAAATTAGCTGACGCTCAAGCCCAATGTCAAGAAGTTTTGCCAGCTGAGGTTATCGCTCAATTAGTAGAGCCTTCAGCAATTGTTGATACGTCGGTACAAATATTTCCGGTTATCGCTTTTGTTTTGATTTTACGTTCTTTTTTATGGGAACCGTTTCAAATACCTTCGGGCTCTATGATGCCGACATTACTTGATGGCGATTTTATTTTAGTCAATAAATTCGTTTATGGATTACGCGATCCAGTTGCACGTAATAAATTTATTGAGATCGGGCTACCAGAACGTGGCGATGTGGTGGTATTTAAATATCCACAAGACCCAAAGATTGATTATATTAAGCGTGTTATTGGTTTGCCTGGCGATAGAATTATTTATCGTAACAAATCCATATATATCAAGCCTGCTTGTCAAGAAAGTGACGTTAAATGCCCAGACTTTGAGCAAGTAACCAACACCTTTAAAAAAGAAGATGAGTCACCTGACGGTTCATATGGCTTGAGTCGTTACACAGCTGATATGCCAAACAAGACACATGATATTTTAATGGATAATCAAATACTGCCACGCACGCAGCATTTTTATCAACAGAAAAATACCCAACGCGATGAGTTCTTTGTACCTGAAGGTCATTATTATGTGATGGGTGATAACCGTGACAATAGTCTTGATGGGCGCTTTTGGGGATTCGTACCCGAAGAAAATCTTGTTGGCGAAGCCGTAGCAATTTGGATGAGTTTTGATTTTGATCGTGACGAAGATAGTTTTTTACCAAAGTGGATACCGACTAATGTCAGGTTTTCACGTTTGGGTGGAATAAACTAATCGTGAAAAGCTCAGCAGTCGCACTAACTAGACTCAGTAAAAAGTTAGGATACACCTTTAATGATAATGACTTATTGCTTCAAGCATTAACACACCGAAGTGCTAAAGGAACTCATAACGAACGTTTAGAGTTTCTTGGCGACTCCATTCTTGGTTTTGTCATTGCTGAAGTACTTTATCAGCAATTTCCTTCTCATGACGAAGGAGATTTAACACGCATGCGTTCGAGCCTTGTGCGAGGTGTTACCTTAGCTGAAATTGGCCGAGGCTTTAATTTAGGCGATTACTTAATTTTAGGCCCAGGTGAATTAAAAAGTGGGGGACATCGTCGAGATTCAATTTTAGAAGATGCCGTTGAAGCGATTATCGGTGCTGTTTATTTAGATTCAGATAACGACACGACTAAAGCATTAGTGCTTAGCTGGTTTGCTGAACGACTAGACATTATTAAACCCGGTAACGAACAAAAAGATCCTAAAACACGTTTACAAGAATATTTACAAGCACGTAAAATTGCTTTACCACTTTATGAAGTCATTCACACCAGTGGTCAGTCTCATAATCAACAGTTTACTGTGCGATGTACAACCAAGGTGATAAACACCGAAGTGGTCACTAAAGGCACTAGCCGTCGTAAAGCCGAACAAGCCGCAGCGCAACAAGTACTCGCGCTCATTTTTGATAAAAAATAACTCAGCGAAATATTATCATGACAAGTGAAAATAAACATTGTGGCTTAATTGCTATTGTCGGTCGTCCTAATGTTGGTAAATCAACATTGCTTAACAGCTTGTTAGGTCAAAAAATTAGTATCACCTCACGCAAGCCACAAACGACACGCCATCGTATTTTAGGAATTTTAACAGAAGAAAATAAACAAGCGGTATTAGTTGATACTCCTGGTTTGCATTCTGATGAGAAACGCGCGATTAATCGCTTAATGAATCGTGCTGCAAGTAGTTCAATAGCAGAAGTTGAATTAGTGGTTTTCTTGGTTGAAGGAACACATTGGACAACTGATGATGAACTTGTGCTTAGCAAGATAAAAAAATCTGGCGCACGTTGTATCTTAGTGATTAATAAAATCGATAATGTCCAAGATAAGGAATCATTATTACCTCACTTGCAGAAATTAGGCGAGAAGCACAACTTTAGTGATATCGTACCTATCTCTGCAGCGAAAGGCGATAACGTTGATACCATTCGTCAACTTTGTCTTAGTTCACTGCCTGAAGGTGATTTCTGGTTCCCAGATGATTATGTTACTGACCGTTCAAGTCGTTTTATGGCTTCTGAAATTATTCGTGAAAAACTTATTCGTTTCACCGGTGATGAATTGCCTTATTCAACAACGGTTGAAGTTGAACAATTTAAAATGGACGAAAAGGGTATCATCCATATTAATGCGCTAATTTTAGTTGAACGAAAAAGTCAAAAGCGTATGGTTATAGGTAATGGTGGAGAGCGACTTAAAACAATTGGTCAAGAAGCTCGTCGTGATATGGAAGCGCTTTTTGAACAGAAAGTGTTTCTTGAAACTTGGGTGAAAGTGAAATCTGGCTGGGCTGATGATGAACGTGCACTGCGTAGTTTAGGCTATGGGGATGAATATTCAGGTTAGACTTCGAACCGTCTACTGGACTAAAAATAATGGAAGAATTTGAGCAAAGTGCTTTTTTATTGCATTCACGACCCTATCGTGAAAATCAAATATTGCTTGAATTCTTAACCGCTCAACAAGGAAAAGTGTCTGCTATTTCTTATTTAGGTAAGTCCTTAAAATCTAATAAAAAAGCTTTATTACAACCTTTCTCTCCACTAAAAATTGTTTTGAAAGGTCAAGGCAGCCTCAAGTATTTACAACGTGTCGAACCCGAAAGAAAATCCTACCAGCTCAGTGGTAATTACCTCTACAGTGGCTTTTACCTTAATGAGTTACAAGTGCGTCTACTGGGTGAACATATCCCTTATGACGAACTTTTTTGTCAATATCAACAAAGCATTGAACAATTATCGGAACAACGTTCAATTGAATTTATATTGAGAAATTTTGAAAATAGATTACTAGAAGAATTAGGGTTAACTATTGATTATTCGCCGATATTTTCAGAAAATAATAATCGTTATCATTATTTCCCTGAACAAGGTTTTGTCCCGATAATAAGCAAGCAGGTACAGACTGGTTATAATGCTGAGCATTTAAAAGCGATAGCCGAAGAAGATTTATCATCTAAAGACGTAATGCAAACGTATAAAGTGCTGATGCGGCAAATTATTAATCATTTACTTGATGGTAAACCACTAAATAGCCGGAAATTATTTACAAAAAATTCATAAATTTAAGAGATATAAAAATGAGCGAACTATTATTAGGCGTTAATGTTGACCATATTGCTACCTTACGAGAAGCAAGGGGCACAAATTATCCTGATCCAGTCTATGCTGCATCAGTAGCAGAGCACGCTGGAGCCGATGGCATTACCGTCCATTTACGTGAAGACCGCCGTCATATTCAAGACCGTGATATCTATGTACTAAAGCAAACATTGCATACCCGAATGAATTTTGAAATGGCGGTTACTGATGAAATGTTGGCCATAGCCTGTGAGGTTAAACCGGTATTTTGTTGTCTAGTCCCTGAAAAACGTGAAGAATTGACGACTGAAGGCGGCTTAGACGTTGTTGGTAATTTTGATAAAATTAGCCGTGCAGTTTCACAACTAACTGCAGCAGGTATAGAAACAAGTTTATTTATTGATGCTGATAAAAGCCAAATTGATGCTGCTATTGCAAGTAAAGCTCCTTATATTGAAATTCATACCGGCCATTACGCTGATGCAAAAAATGAACAAGATCAAAAAATTGAATTGATCCGTTTAATTGAAGGCATTAAATATGCGCATGCCAATGGTTTGAAAGTTAATGCTGGGCACGGCTTAAATTACTTTAATGTTAAACCTATTGCGGCAATTGAAGAGATAATCGAACTCAACATTGGTCATGCTATTATTGCTCGAGCGGTGATTGACGGATTAGACAAGGCTATTCGCGATATGAAACAGCTAATGAGAGAAGCGCGTAGTTAACTTTTAGAGCACAGCGCTTAGACCCTACCCGGCAGAGCTAATAAAGTTCTGCCTTATTTAACGAAGTGAAGCTAAATTAAATGTTAAGACAACATTTATCTAGCGCTTAAAAAAGTGATTCATTATGTCTGTAGTTGGCATCGGTACTGATATTATTGAAATAAGCCGTATAGAAAAAATGGCGATTAAGGTGCGAGACCGATTAGCGCTTCGTGTGTTAACGCCAATAGAATATGAAAAATACCAATCGTTAAAAACCCCTGCATTATATTTAGCCAAGCGCTGGGCAGGAAAAGAAGCCGCATCTAAAGCGCTTGGTACCGGCATAGCCAACGGGGTTTCATTTCAAAATTTTGAAATAAAATCATTAGCTTCTGGTCAGCCACAACTACTACTAAGTGGTCGTGCAGCAGAGCTAGCAACTGAATTAGGGGCTGAAAACTGGCACATTTCGCTCTCTGACGAAGCATTATATGCTACCGCGTTCGTAGTACTTTCTCGCTAGTTAACGCAATAATAAAATCTTTGTTGGTAAAATCTGTTCTATACTTACGTTAGGCACCGCTGTTTATCTGGGCTATATTGATACAATGACGTTAGTATTTATTTAACGGGTGGGTAAGTTATGCAACAACAAAAGCAACCTTTCAATGAGAGAAGGCACGAATCTCCTGAGCATTCAGTTTGGTGGGAGAAGCTGACACTCGCTCAAAAATTTTCAGCAGGTAGTCTTGGTAAGTTTGGCTATGAATTGCTTTTTATACGTAATAATAATGGACGTAGCATTGCTGTATTATCAAATAATAGTGGTACTGTTATCATTACCGAAGATGGTGAAATTGACGGTTCACCCGATATCACTATTCGTTAACGTATCTATTTAAAGGCTCCTTAGTCCGCCAATAGCAATTTATTTTGCTTTTTTTTAACTTGAAAATGACAGCGTTGTCATTGTTGGGTTTCAATGTTAATCTTATTAGTAGACAATTATCTTTTTTCATTTTAATGGAAATTTAATAAGGCGTATTCGACTTTAGTTGAGTAGTCGCACTAATTAACTTCCTATATGATGTTGTCACTGTTTTAAAAATAACCTCAAAATCTATTAGTGCTTAGATGAATATCAATAGCATTTAAGCAATAATCAACTTGATATAATATCAAGTCAGCAATGAAGGACTCAACATGAAAGAATTGAAAAGCTGTTATCCAGTTTTAGAACAAGCTAAAGCACACACTCATATTGATAGTGCAACATACGATGCGATGTACAAGCAATCGATTGAACAACCTGATGTATTTTGGGGTGAGCAAGCTGAAAAATTTCTTGATTGGTATAAACCTTGGGACAGTGTCAGTGATGTTGACTTGAAAACGGCTGATATTAAATGGTTTTCTGGTGGTAAATTAAATGTAAGTTATAACTGTATTGATCGTCACTTAGCTACTAAAGCCAATGATACAGCTATCATTTGGGAAGGCGATGATCCCAGCGACGACAAAAAAATTACTTATCAAGAATTACATGATCATGTTTGTCGTTTAGCGAACTTATTAAAAGCACGTGGTGTTAAAAAAGGTGATCGGGTTTGTATCTATATGCCGATGATCCCTGAAGTGGGTTATGCCATGTTAGCCTGTGCTCGGATTGGCGCGGTACATTCTGTTGTCTTTGGTGGTTTCTCAACTGAAGCTATACGCTCACGAGTTGCTGATGCTGATTGCCAAGTTGTTATCACTTCTGATGAAAGCTTACGTGGCGGTCGTGTTATTCCACTGAAAGTGAATGTTGATGAAGCTGTTGCCGAATGCCCCAATGTACATACGGTTATTGTTGTTGCTCGTACCGGTGGTGATGTCGCATGGAATGACAAAATAGACATCAGTTATGAAGAAGAAGTTGCCAAGCAATCAGCCGTTTGTGAACCAGAGGTCATGGATGCAGAAGATCCATTGTTCATTCTTTATACATCAGGTTCAACAGGCACACCAAAAGGTGTTTTACATACCTGTGGTGGTTATTCGCTCTATGCCGCGATGACTCATAAATATGTTTTTGACTATAAAGATGGCGAAATTTATTGGTGTACAGCAGATGCAGGTTGGATCACTGGTCACTCTTATATTTTCTATGGCCCGTTAGCTAACGGTGCAACTACACTAGTATTTGAAGGGGTACCTACTTACCCCGATGCTGGACGTTTCTGGCAAATATGTGAAAAACATAAAGTTAATATTTTTTATACTGCACCTACTGCGATAAGAGCCTTGATGAGTATTGGCGACGATTTAGTCCATCAATCAGATCTTTCATCGTTGCGTTTACTCGGTACGGTTGGCGAGCCTATTAATCCTGAAGCTTGGCATTGGTATTATGAAGTGGTTGGCAAGTCTAACTGTCCTATTGTTGATACTTGGTGGCAAACAGAAACTGGGGGTATTTTAATTACTTCATTACCCGGTGCTGTTGATATGAAACCAGGTGCAGCAGGTAAACCCTTTTTTGGTGTTCAGCCAGCATTGTTTGATAAAGAAGGTAATACACTTGCAGGTGCTGACCAAGGTTTGTTAATGATAACGGGTAGTTGGCCTGGGCAGTTACGCACAGTTTATGGCGATCATGATCGTTTTTATCAAACCTATTTAAGCCAATATCCTGGTAATTATTTTACTGGAGATGGTGCACGTCGTGATGAAGACGGATTTTATTGGATCACCGGGCGTGTTGATGATGTCCTTAATGTTTCGGGCCATCGTTTAGGTACTGCTGAAATCGAAAGTGCTTTAGTGCTTCATCCTGCTGTAGCTGAAGCTGCTGTTGTTGGTTATCCGCATGAAATTAAAGGCCAAGGTGTTTATGCTTATGTGACTTTAATGGCTAGTGCCAGTGAATCACCAGAGTTACTGAAAGAATTAACTGAGTTTGTTGCTAAAGAGTTAGGCCGTTTTGCAAAACCTGATTATATTCAGTATGCACCTGGCTTGCCAAAAACACGTT
The DNA here is from genome assembly GCF_014077545.1 of Colwellia sp. BRX10-1. Classification (NCBI taxonomy): domain Bacteria; kingdom Pseudomonadati; phylum Pseudomonadota; class Gammaproteobacteria; order Alteromonadales; family Colwelliaceae; genus Colwellia; species Colwellia sp. BRX10-1. The sequence continues at coordinate 245,577 of NZ_JACGWC010000001.1, read as the reverse complement.
CTGGTAAAATAATGCGTCGCATCTTACGTAAAATTGCTGAAAACGATATTGATACCTTAGGGGATACATCGACCTTGGCAGATCCTAGCGTTGTAGAAAACTTAATAAGTAATCGAATTGTTCACGCTAGTTAGTCACTAACAAGCACTTAATTAAAAGCGCCTTAGGGCGCTTTTAATGTTTTTATTGGCGGGAAAGTGGCTTGAATACGTGCACTGATCTTGTCATTAGAACATGCTGCGAAAGGCCATGCTTGATTCACCCTTGGACGCTTCGCTCTGTATTCTAAATAGCCAAAGTTGTGAACAGTTACCTTCTTTACCGTCTCGGTAAATGCTCCTACGTTACTCTACTTCCTATGTCCATTTAGTCACGGCACCACGTTATACCGTTCACCCTCAACATAACCTAGAATAAAAACACTAAAACTACTGTACCTTCAAAAAAAACCCCTGTAAGATATTGTGTACAAACAGAGTAAATAATTCTTTACGATATGGCGATTAGCGGAACTATTATGAAAAACCAACAACATCGATATTATTACTAGCCCTTCTTTTGCTAAGTCACACTTAGTTCTTTTGTTCTATATTTACTTTAATAAACAATATTGCGATAAATGGAAAATACAATGTCTAACTCATTACCGAACGTTCAACCTAGTAAAGGTCCTCACATAAAAACCCTTAACGATATTCATGTCAATTCAGAAGATGTATTAATAACGCCTGATCAATTAAGAGATGAACTCCCCTTGTCAGAAAGTGGACGTAATTTCGTTAAAGCTGCCCGCAAGGTGATCGCTGACATTATTCATAAAAAAGATCATCGCTTACTCGTTATTTCAGGTCCTTGTTCTGTACATGATCTCGAGGCCGCTAAAGAATATGCCCAAAAGTTAAAAGCCTTACATGATAAGCATCAAGACAGCCTTTATATTGTTATGCGTGTTTACTTTGAAAAGCCTCGCACCACCGTTGGATGGAAAGGTTTAATAAACGATCCTCATATGGATGGTACCTTTGATGTTGAAACCGGTTTGCGTAAAGCTCGAGAATTATTGATTTACTTAACTGATTTAGGTTTGCCATTAGCCACCGAAGCGCTTGACCCCATTAGCCCGCAATACTTGGCTGAACTTTTTAGCTGGTCGGCGATTGGCGCCAGAACAACTGAGTCGCAAACACATAGAGAAATGGCGTCAGGTCTTTCTATGCCTATTGGTTTTAAAAATGGCACCAATGGTAGCCTAGATGTAGCTATTAATGCTTTGCAGTCAGCAGCGTCTTCACATCGCTTTATGGGAATAAACCGTCAAGGACAAGTATCATTGATTAAAACTTCTGGAAACCCTGATGGTCATGTTATTTTACGTGGTGGTAAGAAACCTAATTATGATGCTGCTAATGTTGCGTTATGTGAGAAAGAATTGAGTGTACAAGGTTTAGAGCCTGGTATTGTTATCGATTGTTCGCACGGTAATTCAAATAAAGATTACCGTCGCCAGCCATTGGTGGCAGAAAATGTATTTGACCAAATAATTGAAGGTAATAAATCAATTATTGGTATAATGTTAGAAAGTCATATAAATGCAGGTAACCAAAGCACTAATGGCCCGAAAGAGTCATTAAAGTATGGTGTTTCAGTCACTGATGCGTGTATTGATTTTAATGATACGGCACTTTTATTAGCAAATGCGACCGATAAACTTAATGGTGTTTTAAAGAAGCGTTTATCTTAAATCAGTATGAAGGCGAGTACGCGAAACGTAAATGAGTAAATTAATGGATAAGAAAAGTATTGCTCCTCAGTTAACCGCATTGAGAAATGAGATTGATGAGATAGATACTCAATTAGTCGAGCTATTAGCCAAGCGCCGCAGAGTTACCACTAAAGTGGGAGAGCTAAAAAGCCGAGTTGGTATGCCAATTTATGCGCCTGACCGAGAAGCTCAATTACTGACTATGCGACGTCAACAGGCGATGGAGGCAGGCGTGTCTCCAGAATTAATTGAAGATATTTTAAGACGGCTAATGAGTGACTCTTACATCAGTCAAGATGCGAGTGGCTATCAATGTGTCAATACAGAGAGTGGTAAAATAGTTGTTATCGGTGGTAACGGACAGTTAGGTAAAGTGTTTGTTGATTTATTTGAGCGCTCTGGTTATCAGGTAGCCGTTCTTGAACAAGATGACTGGCCAAATAGTGACAATATCCTTGCCCAAGCCGGTGTCGTTATTGTTGCTGTACCTATTCGCTTAACATCAATGATCATTCAAAAGCTTTCTTGTTTACCCAAAACATGCATTTTAGCTGATGTGACTAGCGTAAAAGAAATGCCACTTTATGAAATGATGAAAGTTCATCAAGGACCGGTTGTTGGTTTACACCCAATGTTTGGACCTGATGTGTCAGGGTTAATCAAACAAACAATTATTACTTGCGAAGGGCGTTTACCCGAGCAATATAATTGGTTGCTGAAACAATTTCAGGTTTGGGGAGCAAAGATTTATCCCGTCGATGCGTCGGCGCACGATCAAGCAATGTCTATGGTTCAAGTTATGAGACATTTTTCAACAATTGCTTACGGTTATCACTTAATGACTGAAGGGGCTGACATTTCTCAACTTGTTGAAATGAGTTCGCCTATTTATCGTTTAGAGTTAATTATGGTTGGTCGTTTATTTGCTCAAGATCCTGTGCTTTATACTGATATCATTTTTTCAAATCAAGATAATGTCGCGATGATGAAACGTTTCGCTTATCGGTTTCTAGAGTTGTTAGAAGATGTTGAAATGGGTGATAAAGATGCTTTTGTTACCATGTTTAGCCAAGTCTCCGATTGGTTTGGTGATTATGCTGATATCTTTTTACAAGAAAGCAAAGTCATGTTATTAAAAGCTAACGAATTAAAAAAACATTAAACATTACCGTGCTACTAAAAAATTGCTAAACAGCTAGGTTGCAGTCGCACGGATATAACATAAGCAGAGTCGCAATGATAAAAGTCCTACTCACAGTATTCACTATAGCTTTTTGCCATCTATTGTCATTATCAGTTCACGCGGAGGATAATAATGGCTTTGCCTTAGGTGTGATCAGTGAAGCTAGATTGTTGAGTGACTTTAGTGCTTTTAATAAAAACTTCAATGAGTCTTTAATTACTGAGCAAGAAAAAGAAATTGTTGCGCAGTGGCCTGAATCGTTAAAAATAGACATTTATTTTGCGACTTGGTGTCATGACAGTGAACGTGAAGTGCCTAAACTACTTAAATTACTGCAAGGCAATAAGCAAATTAGTGCCACACTTATTGCACTCGATTACCAAAAAGAAGACCCACAGCAATTAGCCAAAGAAAATAATGTCAAATACACGCCAACTATCGTTGTTTATCGAGATGAAAGTAAAACCGAAGAGCTGGGGCGAATTATTGAAAGGCCCAATACTAGTTTAGTTGCCGATATTAATCAGCTGTTACTTGATTAGCCTTTGAATATTCATAGCCTTTCAGGTCCTGCTATCAGCTTTAACCTGGTCACCTTTACCGAAGCGCTAACGCCTATATTTAACCTTAAGTAAGTCATTGAGCCAATAACCCTAGCGGTGTCACTTTTTTTTAAAGCTAAATAATCATCAAATAATTATTAGTGCTCAATGTTAGGCTTTTTATTAAAAACTTCTGGTGCTTGATTAATGACATTATCAATGTGTTCAAAGAATTCAAAAAATTCAGGTTCTAAGTCATCGATAGTGACACCACTTTTCAGTTCTGTTTCTATCTGATGAACAACACGTCCTAGGCTGGGTACACCCGAGTAACAGCAAGCACCGTTAAGCTTATGAATAAGTACTTTTAATTGCTCAACATCTTGCGAGGTCAATGCTTCAGAAATATTCAGTTTTGTTTCAGGCAGGCTTTGCACTAAACCTTTAAACATCTCTTTGGCAAGTTCTTCTTTATTGCCTGCTCGTTTTAATGCTAAAGGCCAGTCAATTACTTGATGGTTTCGTCGGTGCATAATCGTTGCGTTGTTAGTATCAAAAGCTTGTTGATTTAAATCTGTGTTATCGATATTTTTATTTTTCATTGTTTTAATATTTTGTGGCTGTGTTAAATCACAATATTCATAAATACAGTGACGTAACATAGCTTCGTCAATAGGCTTAGTCATATAAGAGTCAAAGCCCAGTTTCAACAGTTTATCTTTTTCTTCTTTAAGGGCATGGGCGGTTACTGCGATCACGGGAGTATTGTCATTAAAAGTGATTGCTTTAATGCTTTTTAGCGCGGAGATGCCATCCATTATCGGCATTTGAATATCCATGAATATCATTGCAAATTTTTCATGTTTACAAATATCTACCGCTTCTTGGCCATTGACGACAGTAGTAACCTCATTGACTTGTTCGAGTAAAAGTTCATTAATAAGCTTTAAATTGGCTTCATTATCGTCAACCGCCAAAATTTTAACTGGAATTTTATTGTCTTCTGACGTTGATCTCACGATATCTAGCAGGTGATTTCTCGGTAACAGTACCTTATTTAATCGCTCTGGCGTAATGGGTTTACTTAAACAGCTTTTCGCTCCACAAGCGATCAATGCTTCCTGTAAATTTGGCGAGTTACTGTTAATCGCTAAATGAATTTGAGTCACGTTTTTTGAGAGTGTGACGATAAGCTCTTTTAGCTCAACTAATGCTGTCGGCGTTATATCATGACTTATTAGAGCAAAATCAAAATGTACCTTTTCATTCAATAAATCGTTAACTTGTACTAAGTTTTGGACCGGATGAACAGCCAAGTTCCAATCGGTAAGAATTTCGCTGGTCGCAATACGGCTATGCGTATGAGGTTCAAAATAAAGAACACTTTTACCTGCTAACTCATGATTATCAAAAATATTATCAATAGAGATAGGATTTACTTCACAACGAAAAGTAAACCAAAATGTTGAACCTTGACCTTGCTCGGTAGAAAAACCCATATTGCCGTTCATTTCAGTGACTAAGCGTTGAGAAATAACTAAGCCTAATCCTGTGCCACCATAAAGTCGCGTAACACTTTTATCAGCTTGACCAAAAGCCTCAAAAATAGTTTTCTGTTGCTCATGGTTCATACCAATACCAGTATCTTTAATTGTTACTTTTAAAACCGCAATATTATTTTCAATGCGTTCGCTGTCGACATCAATATCAACAGAACCTTTGTCAGTGAATTTCATGGCGTTGCTGGTCAGGTTGATCAATACCTGCTTAATTCGCATAGCATCACCAATGAGAGCATCAGGTAATTGCGGATTAACACGTAAAGATAACTCAATATTTTTCTTATGAGATGTTGGCGCAAGCAATGTTAATGTTTCCTCGACCGCTGCTCGCATCGAGAAAGGAATGTTTTCGATAACCATTTTTCCAGCGTCTAATTTCGAAAAATCTAAAATATCATTAATAATGGCTAACAAGTTAGCTGAGGATCGCTCTATGGTTTGTAAATAATCGCGCTGGGTAATAGTCAGCGGTGTCTTTAATACCTGGCGAGTAAAACCAATAACACCATTAAGTGGTGTGCGCAGTTCGTGACTCATATTGGCTAAAAATTCTGATTTAACTTTATTCGCTTCTTGTGCTTTTCGTTTAGCGATATCAAGTTCAACGTTTTGTATTTCAAATTGCTCTAAACTTTCTCGTAAATCGGTCGTGGCTTGATCTATGCTGCCTTGCATTTCTTCTTGGTAATCACCTAATGATTGTGCCATCGCATTGACACCGTTTTTCAAAAAGTTTAATTCACCAATTAATTGTCCTGTGACTCGACTCTCTAGTTTTCCTTCTCTAATACGATCAACGGCAAGTACCATAGCGTCTATTGGACGCGTAAAGTTTTTAATCAATCGATAAGAGAAAAATGCACTAAAAACACTGCCAAGCAAGACAATAAGAAAAGAAAATAGCATCTGGTCTTGTTGTTTTAAACGTATATTACTGCTGTCAATCTGCATAGCAATATAGCCAATATTATCTTGAGACATTGAGCGAGTTGCCTCATTTATCAAAGTTTCATTAATAATAGGACTATGAAAAATAAAATCATCACCATTTTTAGAGAAAATAGTGCTGTTGGGAATAACTTGCCCTGCTTTTAGACGTAATAAATTGGCGTCACCGTGGTAAGAGCTGGTGACAAAAACTTGGTTATCTTTAGTAAAAACAGCAATACTTTTGATAATTGATGATTGACTGCGATGGGTGAAATTCATCAGATTACGCAGTTGAACACGATCTTTGTTTAACATACCTAAAGAGCTAGCAATTGCTAGGGGTTCAATAATACTTTGAGAGCGCTGCGTTAAAAACGTATTTAATTCGTCATAACGGCTATATGAAAAATAGCTAGCTATCGAGAAAGCGATCAAAGTGGTTGGCACTATGGTAAGTAAAATTACCCAATCTTTCAGACTTATTTTATGCATTATCTGCTGAACTTTAGTGTAAAATCATGACATTGAATAACCTTATCATGGCATATCGTCATATAAATTTATAGCACTTAACAGGTATATTTCGTTATGGCGAATTTTTTTAAAGCAACAGCTAAAAAACAAGAACTAGGTCAAGAAGTTAGTATCAAGGTTACTCGTCTTGATATTAACGGCTGTGGCGTAGGTTTACACAATAAAAAGCCTATATTTATTGATGGTGCTTTACCTGATGAAGTTGTAAAAGTGAAGGTTATTGAACAAAAAAACAAATATAGTCGTGGCAAGTTAATTGACGTATCCGTTGCTAATAAACGGCGTGTTGCCGCTAAGTGCCAGCACTTTCTCAGTTGTGGCGGCTGTGATTTACAGCATTTAGCCATTAGTACTCAGCTTGATTTTAAGCAGCAGAAGGTCAGTGATTTATTTTCGCGAAGCAACCACGAGCAGTCACTTCCTTGGCAAGCGCCTATCGTCAGCCAGCCTTGGCATTATCGCCGCAAGGCGCGTATTGGTGTGCAGTATAATAAAGCAGGCCAAGCCATTATTGGTTTTAGACAACGGGGCAGCAATCAGCTGATTAATATTAAAAGTTGCCCTGTACTTATCGAGCCGGTAAATAATATCTTTTTACCCTTAAGAACATTACTAAAAAAATTATCAGGTAAAAATGCTATCGGTCATATTGAAGTTATTGCCACAGAAAAAGTGACGGTAGTCGTGCGCCAGTTAGAGCCGCTGACCAAGCAAGATAAAAGTCACTGGCAAGCATTCAGTGATGATTTTTCTTGTGATGTTCTCTTTGACTTAGGTAAAGAGGTAGTAACGCTCGATAAAGCGACTTTAACTAGTTTGCACTATAGTTTAGCTGACAATATTGTTATTTCTTTTAGTAGCGACAACTTTATTCAGGTTAACCACCAAGTTAATAAAAGCATGATAAATCTAGCCATTCAATGGTTAAACTTGACCGAGCAAGATATTGTTTTAGATTTATTTTGTGGTTTAGGTAATTTTAGCTTACCAATAGCTAAAAAAGTTGCGCAAGTTGTAGGTATTGAAGGTGTTGAACTTATGGTCAGCAACGCGCATAAAAACGCTTTGCAAAATGGTTTAAGTAATTGTGAGTTTTATCAAGCTGACTTAAATAGTCATTGGAAAGAGGAAGCTTGGGCAAATAAAAAATATACTAAGCTGCTATTAGATCCCGCGCGTGCTGGCGCTTATCAAGCGTTACAACAATTAGTACATTTAAATATTAATAGCGTGCTATATGTCAGTTGTGATCCGGCAACCTTAGCCAAAGATAGTGAATTATTGCTAGCACAGGGTTATCGCATTGAAAAAATATCCTTAATGGATATGTTTTCTCAAACAAAGCATATTGAGACTATGGTATTGTTTGTGAAGTAGACATTCATTTTTTTTCTAAAATTTAGTAGGTTATTTTTATGGTTTCGGTACGTAAATCTCATCAAATATCGGAAATAAATTTTGAGCAATGGTTAAGTTCATTGGAGCTTAGTGAACAAAAAAATCAAGCACTTGAAAAGCTTTGGCAGCAAGTCAGTGATTTTTATGTTGACCAGCAAGAATGCCAGACTAAGTCTTTAGAGATGGTTGAGATCCTCGCCAGTTTGAATTTAGATCGCGATTCTTTATGTGCTGCATTTTTACTGCCGTTATATGAATACCAATGCATATCATTAGAATATATAGAAGAAAACTTTTCTAAGAAAATTCTAAATTTATGTAATGGCGTTAGCCAAATGCAAGCGATAAAGACATTACAGCAAGGCCAGTCTAATCAAGTGTCGGCCAATCAAGTTGATAATATTCGTAAGATGTTAGTTGCCATGGTTGACGATGTTCGTGCTGTTGTTATTAAACTTGCCGAGCGAGTCTGTTACTTAAGGCTGGTAAAAAATGCCGATGAAGAAACGCGAGTTTTAGCTGCCAAAGAAACCGCCAATATTTATGCACCACTCGCGAATAGACTAGGCATTGGTCAATTAAAGTGGGAGCTTGAAGATATTTCCTTTCGCTACCTTCATCCCAAGGTGTACAAAAATATAGCCCAACAATTAGATGAAAAACGCTTAGACCGTGAACAATATATGGCTAATTTTGTGAGTAATCTTAGTGGGCAATTACAAGATTTAAATATTGCCGGTGAAGTGTATGGTCGGCCCAAGCATATTTTTAGCATTTGGAAAAAAATGCAGCAAAAATCGCTTGGTTTTGAACAACTTTTTGATGTTAGAGCCGTGAGGGTTGTTGTTGATAAACTTCAAGATTGTTATGGCGCATTAGGTATAGTTCATACCAGTTGGCAGCATTTACCTAACGAATTTGATGATTATGTCGCCACACCAAAACCTAATGGTTATCAATCGATTCATACGGTTGTATTAGGTCCAGAAGGAAAATCAGTAGAAGTACAAATAAGAACTCAGCAAATGCACGATGATGCAGAAATGGGGGTTGCGGCTCATTGGCGTTATAAAGAAGGCAGCACTGGCATTAAGAACACGGATAAAAAAACTGGTTTTGATGAAAAAGTTAGCTGGCTAAGAAAAATTTTACAATGGCAAGATGACGTCAGCGAAAGTGGCGATTTACTCGATGAATTACGTAGTCAGGTCTTTGAAGACCGTATTTATGTATTTACACCTAACGGCGATGTTATTGATTTACCTGCTGGCTCTACACCTTTAGATTTTGCTTACTATATTCATTCAAATGTAGGTCATTGTTGCATCGGCGCGAAAGTCTCTGGACGCATTGTACCTTTTACTTACCGCTTAAAAACAGGCGATCAAGTCGAAGTGTTAACCAGTAAAACACCTAACCCAAGTCGTGATTGGTTAAACCCTAATCTGCATTATACCCATGCACCTAGAACAAGGTCAAAAATTCAACATTTTTTTAGATTACTCGACCGTGACAAACATATTGCCATAGGTAAAGAACAGTTAGAGACAGAATTATCTAAAATCGATTTAACCGAGACTGATTTAATGTCAGCGAGTAGGCGCTTTAATATAAAATCGATTGATGATTTATATGCAGCTATTGGCTCAGGTAATGCCCGCTTAATGCAAGTGATTAATCATTTGCAATATCATGACGAGAAAAACAAACCACCGGTAGATCTTGACCCACAAAGTTTGGTCAAACCTCAACAGGCACAACAAAAATCTCAAACCGATGCTAATGGTATTACGGTATCGGGTGTCGGTAATTTATTAACGCATATGGCAAAATGTTGTCATCCGGTGCCAGGCGATGATATTGCCGGCTTTATTACTCAGGGACGGGGTATCTCGGTGCATCGCAATGATTGTGACCAATTAGCGAATTCGTTAGTTCAGCAACCTGAACGAGAAGTAGAAGTACAGTGGGGTGAGCAGAATCAACAGAGCTATCTAGCAACAGTGAAAGTTATAGCGAGTGACCGTCAAGGTTTAGTGCGTGATATTTCTACGATTGTTTCCAATGAACGGGTCAGCATTGTTGGCATGGAAACCCGTTCTGATCCAAGCAAGCAAACAGTCGCTATGTTGTTAAATATTGAAATTCCAAATAATGAAATATTAGGACGTTTAATTGGCAAATTACTTCAACTTGATGATGTATTAGAAGTTAAGCGACTCTAGTTGTATTTTATCTACCTTATGGAAAATGTATAAATATGTTAACTGAACAAGCCTCAATGAATAAGCTACGTTGGATCATGACCGAGTTACGCGACCCTAAAACAGGGTGCCCGTGGGATATCAAGCAAGACTTTGCTTCGATAGTACCGCATACCATTGAAGAAGCCTACGAAGTTGCTGATGCGGTCATTGACGCTGTTGAACAGCAAGACTTCTCAGAATTAGAAAAAGAATTAGGTGACTTGTTATTTCAGATTGTTTTCTATAGTCAGCTCGGGCAAGAACAAAAACAATTTGATTTTGACAGTGTCGTCGCGGCCATTTGTGAGAAACTCATTCGTCGACACCCTCATGTCTTTGGCGATAAAAATCTAACATCTGATGCAGAGATTAATGCCAATTGGGAAAATGAAAAAGCGCAAGAAAGACAACAAAAAAACCTCAACGAACACATCAGTATTTTAGCCGATATTCCGCGAAATTTACCCGCACTTTCTCAAGCCGCTAAAATTCAAAAACGCTGCGCACATGCTGGTTTTGACTGGCATAACATTGAAGATGTCTTTGCTAAGGTTGTCGAAGAAGTCGAAGAAGTTCATCTTGAAATTGAGCAAAATAATCCGCAAGCGCTCGCTGAAGAATTAGGTGACTTAATGTTTGCCGTTGTCAATCTTTGTCGCCATGCCAAACAAGACCCTGAGCAGTTATTACGCCAAGCAAATCAGAAATTTACAAAACGGTTTCATGGTGTTGAAAAACAAGTGGCAAGCTCTGGCGTAGAATTTGAACAACATTCGCTAGAAAAACTTGAAGAATATTGGCAACAAGTCAAACTTGATGAGAAACAACGATGAAAGAAAATCTTCCCCAATTAGCCGACTGTCTACTCGCACTAGATAATAATATTGCTACGCTAACCTTTAATCGCCATGACGTACGTAATGCGCTAACAAGTACCGCAATTGCTGATGATATTGTTACCACCGTCGAGTGGGTTAATAAAACGGCTGATGTGGCTGTGCTGATTATTACCGGTGCCGGCTCTGCGTTTTCATCGGGGGGAAATATTAAAGATATGGCTGAACGTGGTGGTGATTTTGCTGGTGATGTACAAGAACTTGAAGCTCGTTATCGTCAAGGAATTCAGCGCATTCCACTAGCATTACATAAATGTGAAGTCCCTATTATTGCTGCTGTTAATGGTGCAGCAATCGGTGCCGGTTTCGATGTTGCTAATATGTGTGATATCCGAATAGCCTCAACAAAAGCTAAGTTTGGCGAAACATTTGCTAATTTAGGTCTTATTCCAGGGGATGGTGGTGCATGGTTTATGCAGCGAGTTATTGGTTATCAAAAAGCCGCGGAGTTAACTTTTACAGGCAGAATAATTAATGCCGATGAAGCGAAAGAAATGGGGGTGGTGTTAAATGTTGTTGATGCTGAGTGTTTAATGGATAACGTTATGGCTTTAGCAAATGATATTGCCAGTAAACCAACGGCGGCAATGCGTTTAACTAAGCGGTTAATGAAAATGGCACAACGTACCGACTTACCAGACTTTCTTGATATTTGTGCGGTATTTCAAGGAATGTGTCATAACAACCCTGAGCATTTAGACGCGGTAAACGTGATGATGGAAAAGCTGGCTAAATAAAGGAGCGTTCCCCTTTAACACCGATGTGAACAGCATATAAGGTTGATACATATTGATATAGTAGAAAACAGGATGTCTGATAACAGACATCCTGGACTTAATACTGTTGCAAATTACGACTCTGCAATATCGGCATTATGATAAACGTTTTGTACATCATCACAATCATCTAACATAGCGATAAATTTCTCGAAATTTGCTGTGTCATCTTCACCGGTAATTTCAGTGTAGGTTTGCGGTACCCAAGTGATTTCTTCAACTTCTAAATCAAACTCTGGCATTGAATTAGCAAATTCAGTTTTTATTTTGAAAAACTCAGTATGTGGTGCATAAACAGTAATGATACCGTCTTCAAGTTCAACATCTGTTACATCAATGTCAGCCATCATTAAGGTTTCTAATACAGTTTCATCATCTTCGCCTTGAAAAGCAAAGACAGCTTGATGATTAAACATATGAGAAACGGTGCCCGATGAACCAATTTTAGAATAGGTCTTGGTAAAACATTGGCGAACATCTTTAATCGTTCTATTACCGTTATCCGTTAAACAATCAATAATAACCATACAGTTACCTGGACCAAAACCTTCATACCTTGCGGCAACAAAATCTTCGCCTCCAGCGCCTGATGCTTTCTTTATTGCATTTTCAATGACGTGAGTAGGTACTTGATCTTTTTTAGCTCTATCGATTAAGCCACGTAGTGTTAGGTTACCATCTGGGTCAACACCGCCTTCTTTGGCACTTACATAAATTGCTTTACCGTATTTTGAATAAACTTTAGTTTTTGCGCCTGCTGTTTTCGCCATTGATAATTTGCGATTTTGGTATGCTCTGCCCATCTGAATGCATCTCGTCGTTCTTAATAAATTGATGGGCTAGATTCTACCCGCTGAAGTCAATTTTGACTAGCCTGTAGTGAATTAATCATCGATATTTTTATTTTGAACGCCATTAAATCATAGCTAAGGGACTTGAACTCTTGGTTAATTAGTGGAGCAAAATATTGCTAAAGATAAACTGACATGATTTTAGTAAAACCTTAAATAACTTCTGTCAGTAATAACAGTGAATATTGTCAGCCATTTAAATGAAATAGACACTAAGGTAATCTTTTTTTATTATCTTCATTGGAAAGTGTTATTTTTTTAGTAGTGTTTCTGCTTTTGCGCCAAGGTAAACATATAGGCCTAAACCAACAAGTAGGCCAACTGAAGTAGCCATCATAGCAACAGCATTAACTAAATATTCAGGGGAGCCAAGTACTGACTTAAACATTAGCAATAAAGCTTCTATTGAAACGGCAATTAAGATAGTGGCAATAAATCGAGTTATTGTTCGTCTTGTTGAACTATGGCGTAATATATCTTTTTGCATTAACACTTCTTCTTCTATCGTTGTTTTGCCTAAGTCGAAAATGGCCAGTGCTAAGGTCAGAAAAATAATAATACCAAAAGGTTTTATTTGTAGATCTTCAGGGGTTGGTGAGAGTAATAAATTAACTATTTCGCTACCGGCAGAATATAAAAGAATACCGACAATAAAGAATAGTCCAACGACAATACATGAATAGACACTGACGAAAAAAGGATGGAATTTTTTTCTTTTTACATCCCCCATTAAAAATTCAATGGCTTGAGCTAAGTTAATATCAATCACCAATACACCAATAACATCACCATTTTTATTAGCATATTTCATTGATGTAGAAATACATAGATTATGGCTAGAGGTTGATAAATAAGGCTCAGTAACAATGATGGTATTATTTTTATCTGCCTTTATATAATAGGGGCGATAAGAGCGGTCTATCCCAAGGCCTTCGGCAATACTTTTATTTATATTATTCTTCTTAGAAATATTTTTACTACTTTGAACGCCATCGCTATCTAAAGTGAACATCAACTCAATAAAAGGGTAATGTTTAGTTAGCCAGAGCATTGAAGTTTGTAGCAGGGTTTCGTCTTTAAAAAAGTTTTCATCAAAGGCTCCTGCGACGATTGACGCCATAAGTTCATGAATAGCATTGTGATATTCATGATATCTATCTATTACACTTATATAATTCATTAAACTCTACTTTGATGATAAATATTATTTAGGGGGCAGTAGTAAGTCGAATAGGGTTAACCTACAGGTGTTTATATTATGAATAAGCTGGGTGGGAAAGTAGCAACGCCATTGATATCCTGAAATATTTAGCGATTTCTGCTTGCGCTGCTACCGTTTATTAAATAAGCCATTCATTTACCTTGGTTGTCGAATTTCGTTAAAATTTTGGCTATTCTCTGTTTCTTCAATATCCCACTGACTCACAGATAAGTGCTTGATGTTAATGAGTAAACTGGTAAAAGATGAAATACTATTTAGCATGCGTTTGATCATGATATATCTCCTGAAATCTAGTGTTAAGTTATTGATTAATCTGCAATCAGTGGTGAGGTTTCTGAAAGTGATGCCAATCGATATGCTTTTTGCTTGATAATTTTTAAGTTACCTAACGTAATTGTGTTTTCATCAATTAATATCGCTTGGTTTAAATCAGCTAGGGCACCGCTAATATCATTGTTTTTGTACCTTGAAATACCACGATTACTGTAACTTAATGACTTAAGGTAAAGTCCAATGGTGTTATTTAAGTTCATGGCTTCAATACTGTCGATTGCTGCGGTACATGCTAACTCTGACTGTTCTGCATTATCAGCTTGCAAATAGGCAACACATAAACTCATATGGCTGTTATACGAACTTTCATCTTGATGGCGTTTGGTGAGTTTCTTAATGCTTTTATTAAAATTGCCTTTAACAATATCTTGAGTACCTCTGGCATCTTTAACTACCGCAACTTTTAATGCGGTGTCACTTTCAAAAGCTGATACAGGGTTACTTACTAGTAAAGTTATCAATAATGGGGTTAATAAAGCTAATGTAGTTTTCATTTTTTTTCTCTCTATTTAAAAGCGCATCCGGTTGATGCAGGTCTACTATAGAAATTTTCATTTCTCGAGACAAACGATTAAAATCGACGTATTGAGTGAATAAATTTCATCTATCATTGGCATCGTTATTCGTTGTTATTGGCGAAGGTTTCTTTAACCCAGTCAGCAAATAAAGTTAGCTCAGTTTTATTTTCCATATTTTCATGTTGGATCAAATAGTATTTGTCATTGGTATTGAGTTCTTCATCGAAGAGTTTTACTAATAACTGTTCAGTAAACCATGTTTTACTGATTGGAAGAGGCACTAATGCTATGCCCATTCCTTGTTGAGCCGCTCGTGCAACGCCAAACATACTGTCAAACTGTATAATTTGTTTTGGATCAAAATCATTAATATTGACGTTGTCGGCCCATTGATGCCATGACCAAGGACGAGAGCGGTGTAAAATCAGTGGGGTATTTCTTAATGCCGAAGTCCCCATGCTTTTAAGTTTTTTATAAAGTTTTTTATTACAAGCTGGGGTATAACGCACAGGGAATAATTCATGAACAATACTCGCATTTGGCTTGCCATTCGCCAATACTATCGATAAATCAGCAATTTGTGAGGGTTCACTGCCTGATTTTATCGTTTCTAATTGTAAGTTTATTTCTGGATTTTTTTCAGACCATGTACTTAACTGGGGAATAAATAACTCACTGGCAAAAAACTCAGGCAAACTAATGACAATAGTTTTATTTTGTTGATTATGAGTGAACTCCGAAATTGTTGATTCAAGCTGATGAATTATCGGTTGAATAGATTGATAAAACTGTTTCCCTGAACTGGTTAGCTCTATTGAACGTGTTCCTCTTTTAAAGAGGTCAAAACCTAATTGTTCCTCTAGCTGTTTTATTTGATGGCTAACCGCTGAAGGTGTTAAAAACAATTGTGCGGCAGCATGTTTGAAGCTTAAACATTTTGAAGCCACGCAGAATGACCGTAAACCACGGATGGGTGTTTGAATAGGCATGTAAGTAAAATAAATTGATGAAGACAAATAGTAATAGCAATAGTTATACCGAAATGTAACTCATTGATATTATTGTTAATACGATTTTTATAAAACGGCCGTTTTTTTCGGTTTGCACCATGTTGGTTCATTTGCACTATAAGAACAATCTGTTTATAGAATTATAAGCAGAAAAAAAGGACATCAATGATGTCCTTAAATGTAGCAGTTTAGCAATACAAACAGGTGTTTTTAAAGAATCTATAAATTATTATTAGAGCGACTCAACAAACAACTGCATCGTAAATTGATTTATTAGGCACAGCAAACGAGATAAATTCATTCGATGGATCAATATTTTTCACCTATAAAATTAAATGGGAATAAATCATGCTATTAAAAAGGTATTTTTTACCCATCAACATAGTGTAATCAAGGGCGTTGTAAAATTATTAGCAAGTGTCAGTATTCAGTATAATTGAGATCAATAATGCTCATTCGTTAGAAATTTATTCGCTAGGGACAGTAAGTAAGATCCATTTTATAAAAGTTAGCTTATTTAATCGCCTAGCTAAAAAAAAGCTAAAAAAAAAGGACATCAAATGATGTCCTTAAAATGAAACAATTTAACAATATAAGCAGTACTATTAAAGAATCGGGGAAGATTCAAAATACAAATGCATCGTAAATTGATTCGTCAGTCACAGCAAACGAGATAAATTCATCTGATAGGTTAACTTTTTTCATCTATCAATTTTTATACAATTAATAAGTGTTTTCGGGCTTATAGCCCTTATGGTATTTATAACTTACGCGCTTTATTTACATTATAGATTGTTGCAGGTTATGTTCAGTTAATGACGCTATGACTACTGATAAATTAAACGTTAATATAAAATTTTTATATATTGATGATCAATATTTTGATTGGTGCGTATTTTACTATGATGTTAAAAAAAATTAAAAAAACGATTAAAAGGTTGAGGTAATAATGAAAAGTTTTGAAGTGAATTTTGATGGTTTAGTGGGCCCAACCCATAATTATGCGGGTCTTTCTGAGGGGAATGTTGCCTCATTATCAAATACTAATAACAGCTCAAACCCTAAAGAAGCAGCCTTGCAAGGTTTGAAAAAAATGAAAGCATTGCATGATATGGGGTTAAAACAAGGCGTATTTGCTCCTCAAGAACGTCCTGACCTCTATACGCTTAAAAGATTGGGCTTTCACGGCAGCGATGCGCAAATATTGTCAGCAGCTTATAAAGCTTCGCCAACACTACTCGCCGCTTGTTGTTCTGCATCAACGATGTGGACAGCCAATGCAGCAACCGTTTCACCATCAGCGGATACGGTTGATAAAAAGGTCCATTTTACCTCAGCTAATTTAGCGAATAAGTTTCATCGTTCACTCGAACCTGAAACGACCAGTAAAATCCTTAAAGCTATGTTCAACGATGATAAGTATTTTCAGCATCATCAGCACCTTAACGATAATGAACACTTTGGTGATGAAGGGGCTGCTAACCATACGCGATTATGTGAAGGTTATGGAGATGCTGGTATAGAGATCTTTACTTATGGTCGTTATGCTTTTAATCGAAATAAACCAGCACCCGTTAAGTTTCCTGCTCGTCAAACGTTGGAGGCGAGTCAGGCGATCGCAAGATTACATGGCCTTTCTGAAGATAAAGCTGTTTTTGTTCAACAAAACCCCGATATTATCGATCAAGGTGTTTTTCATAATGACGTGATTGCCGTCGGTAACCAGAATGTTTTTCTTTACCATGAGCAAGCATATTTAAATACGGCAGAATTCAAAGCCGAAGTCACTCGAAAGTATAACGGCGATAAACTGCACTTTCTTGAAGTTTCAACCGAGCAAGTGTCGATTGAAGCAGCGGTTAATACGTATTTATTTAATACTCAAATTGTCACATTAGCTGATAATTCTATGGCTATTATTGCCCCGATGCATTGTCGGGAAAATAGTCAGGTTAATCATTACCTACAAACATTAATTGCTGGTGATAACCCAATAAATCATGTTGAGTTTTTTGATGTCAATGAAAGTATGAAAAATGGTGGTGGTCCGGCATGTTTACGGCTAAGAGTTGCGCTCACCGAGCAAGAGTTACTTGGGGTTAATCCTGACTGCTTGCTAACACCAGCATTATATAACCGATTAGTGACTTGGGTTAATTGTCATTATCGCGACAAATTAGTCATAGATGATTTACGAGACCCACAATTAATTATTGAGTCACGCACGGCATTAGATGAACTTTCACAAATCTTATCTTTAGGTGCAGTTTATCGTTTTCAACAATAATTATATACTTGCACAATAAGTGACTTTGAGCAGCCGTTTTTAACTAGAAACGTGCTGCTTTTAGTTAACCTAGGTATTTAAGACACAAATAGCTGATGCCAGCGATTAATGGTAAATAGACAAGCCTAATTCTTCTGCAATACCTTCTACTAACTTCATACCAACAACAGAATTACCAAAACTGTTTAACGGTGGGCTCCATGTACAGATCACGCCATAATTTGGCACGATAGCAATTAAACCACCACCCACACCACTTTTAGCTGGTAAGCCGACAGAAAAAGCGAACTCACCAGATTGATCATACATACCACTGGTTGATAATATTGCATTAACGCGATGTGCATCTTTTGGGCTACAAATAACCCGTTTCGTTAATGGGTCGACACCTTTGTTGGCTAAAAATAGTAAACTTTGCGCGAGCTGCTCGCAACTCATGCTAATTGAACACTGAGTAAAATAATGGCTGAGTACATCTGGAATTTCGGCTTCAATATTACCAAAGCTTTTCATTAAGTAGGCTAGGGCGGCATTACGATTACCATGGGTGAATTCAGATTGATAAACTTCAAGGTCAACGCGAATGTCTTCATTGTTTGCTAGCTTCCTAACAAAGCCTAAAAAAGCCAACTTACTTGCTGAGTAATGACTGGTTAATACGTCAGCCACTAATAAAGCACCCGCATTTATTACCGGGTTTCTGGGAATACCTTTTTCCCACTCCAACTGAATAATAGAATTGAAAGGTTGACCTGAAGGCTCCATTCTCACGCGTTGCCACAAAGAATCACCTAGGCGATTCATCGCCATTATTAAACCAAATATTTTTGAAATACTTTGAATAGAAAAAGCGTGCTGATAATCACCGGCGCCAACTGTTTTTCCGTCAATGGTCGCGACTGCGATGCCGGCAAAATCGGCTTTTACACTAGCAAGAGCAGGAATATAATCGGCTACAGCACCCTCGACAAAGCTATCACGGTAAGAAAGCAGTAATGCGTTTAGCTTACCTTGTAAGTCAACTATGTTGTTTTTCATATAATGGCTCGATGTTAAAAGTGCAGAGGCGCTATTATGCACAAAATAAATCTGAGATGTTGCCTTAAAGAGACTTATTTAACGCTTTGACCTTAAATAAGCATTCAACAATTAATGAGCTAATCATGCACTTTAGCTTTTTCTAGAGTTTATAGAATATCAATAATCATCGATTATGGGTACGAGATTATTCTCCTTTGCAATTTGCAAAAAAATTCATAATGCAATGGAAATTTAAAGATAAATAAGTGGTGTGAAAATAATAGAAAAATTATTTTTTACAATTTATTGGTTTTAATGGCCTTAGTGATATTACCCGCATTGAAATATCCTTTGCCGGTACTAAGCCAATACCCACTGCGTACCTGAACCGTCAACATGGGGTATTTTACTTTAGGCCTTGTCGTCTTAGTCACACGCCGATTTAACTTTTAGTATTGATGATTTTTATCACATCATTAATACTAAAAACCCTATTTTTATGATGTTTTATTATTTTTATTCATCCAAAACGTAAGTTTTTGGTGGAGTTTATTGATATCAATGGGTTTAGCCAGGTAGTCGTTCATACCGGCACTTAAACACCTTTCTTTATCTCCTTTCATCGCATTGGCAGTCATAGCGATAATCGCAATATCTTGATGCTCTTTCCCTGCCTCACCGGCTCGAATAGCTTTAGTTGTTTGATAGCCGTCCATTTCAGGCATCTGACAGTCCATCAAAATTAAATCGTAACTAGACGAGTTTAGTTTTTCTAGCGCGTTAATACCATTTACGGCTATGTCGGCACTTAACGTTAATTTGGTTAGAATTTTAGTGGCAACAATTTGATTTATTCTATTGTCTTCCACCAAAAGTATTTTTTTAAAGGATAAGTTAACCGGGTTAATTGTGATGTCTGGCTCAACACTGTCAGTAATATCATTTTCTGGTTTTTGATAAACTAAATAAAAGGAAAAGCAGCTACCTTTATTTAAGGTGCTTTTTATATCTATACCTCCGGACATAAGTTCACATAACTGTTTTACAATCGTTAAACCTAAACCTGTACCGCCATATTTTCGAGTGGTTGAATTATCAGCTTGAGAAAATGGAGTGAAAATATTCTGCTGCTGTTCTTCTGAAAGGCCTATACCTGTGTCACTGACTTTACACGAGAAGTTAAGTTGTTCTTTATTTATTTCTGTCAGTTCAACTTCAAGGTCAATAGTGCCTTGCTCGGTAAACTTAATGGCATTACTTAGCAGATTAATCAGTATTTGTTTAAGTCTTGTAGGATCGCCAATAACGGTCTTTTGTGAAAGTGACATCGACCTAATGTTAAGTACTAATGATTTTTTTTCAGCAAGTGCATTCATTATTATGACCACTTCGTTAATAATATCAGTGACATTAAAATGAATACTTTCTATTGCTAGTTTTCCTGATTCAATTTTAGAGTAGTCTAAAATACTATTAATTAAGGTCAACAATGATTCAGAGCTCGAATTTACCAAATTAATATATTCTTTTTGTTCATCATTTAGTGGCGTGTTAGATAATAAACTCAGCATACCAACCACACCATTCATTGGTGTTCTAATTTCATGACTCATATTTGCTAAAAACATGCTTTTTGCTTTAGTTGCCTGTTCAGCCCTTTTTTGTGATAGAACCAGCTGTTGATTTAATTGTTGTGACTGTTGTAATAAATCATTGGTTTGTTTGTTTTTTAATTGAAATATAGTCGCCGATTTCATTAGATGACCTATCTCATCTTTGCGATTAACGTTAAGTTCAAGCTTTTCATTAATTATTTTATTTTCAGCAAGTGCATTAAATACTTGAGTTACTTTTTCTATTGGAAATATAAGTCTTTTCAAAATATAGACAGTAATAAGACTGGTCAGGAAAATACCAAGAATAAACATAATATTGCCACGAATAACAGACTCTTCAACTAGGGTGTTCAGCTGAGCGTTACTTGAATCAAGATGGGTTA
The DNA here is from genome assembly GCF_014077545.1 of Colwellia sp. BRX10-1. Taxonomy (NCBI): domain Bacteria; kingdom Pseudomonadati; phylum Pseudomonadota; class Gammaproteobacteria; order Alteromonadales; family Colwelliaceae; genus Colwellia; species Colwellia sp. BRX10-1. The sequence continues at coordinate 224,508 of NZ_JACGWC010000001.1, read as the reverse complement.
AAGCAACTTCACTTAAATTTTTTGCTAAATATAAAAATTCGTTAGCAGAGCCAGACATAACCACATTGACTAAGTAATTATAATTTCGGGTTACTTGCGTCAACAAATTAAAGTCACTAGATAAAGCGGTTAATGTTGAAGTAAAGCCATCGATATTAAGTGGCGCTGCGGTACTTTCTACTTGGCTAAAAATAGACTGAAAGTTGGTAATATTCTCAGTATTAGGTCGGATAAAGTATTGATAAGCCGAAAGTTGTAGGGCCGAAGTCAGATCTGCAAGTCTCTTGGTTGTTACATGAGTCGTTTGAATAGATTGGTTAAGATGAATACCATTAGATGCCTCAGCGGTGATGGTATTTAGATGGCTTAAGTGAGTTACTATAGTTTTATTAAATAATTCACTTTTTTTATCGATGAGTAAGACAACCGAATCAAAGTTTTCTCGATAAGCTTTTAAGTGATCGCGCATACTCTCTATCGCGACTTGCTGATCGGTGCCAATGTTATTTTTTTCGATAAAGAGCGAGGTTATAGCTAATTTCCCCGTTACCGAACTCATAATGTCATTTAATCGTTTTAATACTGAAGAAGCTTGATTTTCTTTATAAATAAGCACATTGCGCTGTAAATCTAAAACATCTTTCTCTAATGCTTTAACCTGAACGACTCCATCAACTATTTCTTGATTAGAGGCTAAGCCCGTTACTAATCGTTTTTGGTTCTGATACGAAACAGTCTCCTGGCCGATAAAAAGTAAAATAATGAGGGCGAGCGAAAGCATCAATTGTGTTTTTAAACTTCGAAACATTACTGGCACCCTTGAGTTTGAATGCTTATTATATTGGCATAAAAATTTGATTGTTTAAGCATTAATAAATTCATACCACTTTTGCAGGCTATAGTCATAGGTTGGCATAACGGTATTCCAAACAGCAACATTGCTAAATCGTTTTTCATAACTGCCCCCGCGACGAATATTTCCTTTATAAACAGATACTTTATTATCAGTACCTTTTAAGTCGATCGCGGCGGGTTTTCCGTCATACCAGTAATCCCACTCTTGAGGAGAAAGGTAGCGAGCAGTACGCTCAGGGTTTGAAATATAATAGCCTTGTCTGGCAATGTAAGCACCTGGCCAACCAGATAGCCACCAATTCATATAATCATAGGCTGCGTCTTTTACCTTGCCAGTTGTCGCCTTAGATAAACACATGACTCCGTGCCAACCGCGATAACCCTCTTTAGGTGCTGCGTAAGTTACCGGCACATTCATCCCGTTTAGTGAGGCTACAGCAGGAGAAAACATGCTTTCTATTACCACACGACCCGATTTCATAAATTGAATCGACTCAGGCACCGAAGTCCATAAACCACTGAAGTGACCTGCTTGTTTCAATCCTATTAATATACCAAAAAGTTTGTCTAATTCTGGCTTGGTCATGGCGCCAATATTATTAAATGACATTAGATTCTTAGCTTGTGCGGCGAGAGCTAAGTCAAAAAGACCTATGGTCGGCGCATTGATAATACCGACACGGCCACTGTATTTTTCATCTAATAGCCAGCCCCAACTTTCAGTCTCGTAAGGTATGCCTTTTTTAATAAAGTCAGTGTTGTAGCCAAAAGAGTCAACATTATGCACATAGGGTAAGAAACTTAAATCGTTGGTATGGTTTTCGCCTAATTGATTGTTTTTTTGTACGTGTAATATTTTATAAGGTGCATCGCCGTCACCGAGTTTCGCCGACTGCGTTATTTTTCCTGTTTTACTTAGGTTATTAATTTCATCCCAATGGGTTATTCTTCTTTTGTCTATCGATTGAATAGCACCAGAGCGCCAAAGCACATTAATACTGTTTGACCATTGCTCATAGAGATCAAATGACTGAGGAAACATTGACGCTTTTTGTAAAACTGCAGCGCTACCTTTAGGCTCAAATATCAAATTTATCCCTAGGTCTTCCATCGCTTTTTGTCGTAATTCTTCTTGTAATGTTACATGCGTACCCAAAATGCGTAAGGTCACCTTATTGCGCGCAAATACATAGGGCGCTTTGGCAATGGCTATGGTTGCCGCGCCGCCTAAGGCTATTTTCTTAATCACGCTTCTACGAGACTTATCCATTTGATTTTTCGCATATAATTTATTTGATATATCGAGTATAGATAATTAATCAAAATAATCTATTACGAATAGCACAATATTTACTTTTTAGTTAAAAATTTAAGCTACGCTCGTTAAGTGATTTTTTACCGCTGTAATAAAGCTATTAATATCTGCTTTACTAATATCTAAGTGAGTTACCAAACGCATGTTTTCACTGGGGGATATTATAATGTTTTTTGTTTTTAGCGCGTTAGCCATGGCATTAATATCGATAGAACTGTCGACTTTTACAAAGACCATATTAGTGGTGACTTGCTCTACATTAACAGTAAACCCGCTTATTTTATTAAGTTGCTCTGCCAAGTAATAAGCATTTTCGTGGTCAACTTTAAGTTTTTCAACATTTTCGGTTAACGCTATTTTAGCTGCTGCACAGAGAATACCGGCTTGACGCATTCCGCCACCCAGCACTTTTCGCCATCTTCTTGCCTGCTTGATGATTTGCGTTGAACCTAGCAATAATGAGCCAATTGGTGCGCCTAAGCCTTTAGATAAACAAATCGACATGCTATCAAAATATTGGGCTATTTCAGTGATATCTACGTCTAATGCGGTCGCAGCGTTGTATACGCGCGCGCCATCTAAATGCAAGCTTAATTGATGCTTATTAACAAACTCGCGCAGTTCTGCTAAATAGTGTAACGGCAGTACTTTACCATTTATGGTATTTTCAATGCTAACCAGTTTTGTGTGAGCAAAATGCGAATCATCGGGTTTAATCGCTTGGGCAAGCTTAATTAAGCAAAGGGTGCCATCTTTCTCATTTTCTATCGGTTGCGGTTGAATTGAACCTAGTACTGCCGCGCCACCACCTTCAAATTTGTAATTGTGGGCTTGTTGGCCACACAAATACTCGTCGCCTCGCTGACAGTGTGCCATTAAGGCGAGTAGATTTGCTTGTGTCCCCGAGCTACAAAAGAGTGCAGCATCAAAACCATGACGTTTGGCAGACCATTGCTCTAATTCGTTTACGGTTGGGTCGTCACCATAAACATCATCACCAACCTCTGCCTGTGACATTGCATTACGCATTTTCAAGGAGGGTCTTGTTACGGTGTCAGAGCGAAAATCAATCATGTTAAATCCAAATCAAATATTAATAGCAAGAAAGTATAAACGGTTATGCCGCCCTAAATATAGGTAATTAACACCATTTTAAAAAAGACATACATTGATAATGTTTTTTATTAAATACCAGATAAAAATCAATCATATTAATCTTTAATTGATCGCTATAAAATCCTATTTTATATGAATATTTTCCTTGGAATAGTCATTGAACTAATATGACTTTATTGTCGTATATCTTAATATTATTCTTATTATCCATTAAATAGAGGTTTTTATGTTGTTAAAACGTACCACCATCTCAGTTGTTTTAGGCGCTATGCTTGCTAGCACAACGGTATTGGCAGAAACAATAACTTTTGCAGATTCTGTTTCAACGGTTGCAGATACCTTAGTTATCTTTCACACAAAAGAGGGGTAAAATAGTGATTTCTCTGCATTCGATAAGGAAAGTCAAGGTCACTTAAGTAGAGCTGTGAAAGCAGAAGATTTCAGCAGTGAGTACGGTAGCTTTTTACAAGTTGTTGCACCTTATGGTTTACATTATGAGCGTGTGTTAATTGTTGGAACAGGCCCACAAGCACAACTGAGTAAAGATAAGTTGACCGCTTTGGGCGGTAACTTATTGGCTAAGTTAGACACTAAATTAACTCAGGTTATTAAAGTATCAACTGATGATTTAGTGTCTAGCAATACTGCCGCATCTTTATTGGCACATGGTGTAAGTTTACGTGCTCATCGTTTTGAGCAGTATCACAATGAAAAGCGTAGTGAAAAAACGTTTATGTTTGATGTTGAAAATGGCAAGCAAGCTCAAGCAGCGTATGCCCCATTAGCTAATATCGAGCAAGGTGTCTTTTTAGCGCGAGATTTAACCAGTGAAGTTCCCACTGAGATGACACCTGTTGCTTTTGCTAATGCGGCAAAAGAGTTAAAAAAACTAGGTGTTGAAATAAAAGTGTTAACGCCTAAACAGATTAAAAAATTAGGTATGGGAGCACTTGAGGCTGTTGGCCGTGGTAGTAAAGAAGGGTCACGTTTAGTTGTTGCCCATTATCAAGGCAACGATGAAGCACCGATCGCTTTAGTGGGAAAAGGTATTACCTTTGACTCTGGTGGCTATAGTATTAAAACCGGCGCATCTATTGCCCGAATGAAGTCGGATATGGCCGGTGCAGCTGCAGCGTTAGGGACTATTAAGGGACTTGCTTTAAATAAAGCTAAAGTGAATGTTGTTGCTGTCATGGGGATGGCAGCTAATATGGTCTCTCAATTTTCTATAGCACCTGGTGATGTCGTTAAAACAGCAGAAGGGCTAACGGTTGAGGTGGTTAATACAGATGCAGAAGGGCGCTTGGTTTTATCTGATGCACTCTGGTATGCGCGTCAATACTACAAGCCAGAAATCATGATAGATTTAGCCACTTTAACGGGCTCAAAAGTTCGAGCATTAGGTGATCGTTACGCGGGTTTATTCTCAGATGACGAAGCGTTAGTTACCGAATTAACCTTTGCAGGTAAACAAGTGAATGAAAATTTATGGCGATTACCGCTAGGGTATAAAGATATGCTTGAAACGGACATTGCTGATTTAAAGAATACCGGTTCAGGTGGGCCAGGTGCAACCACAGCAGCTAGTTTTCTCCAGCACTTTGTTGGCGATGTACGATGGGCTCATCTTGATATTGCCGGTAATGCGCTTAGCAGTAAAGCAAAAGATGAAGTACCCACCGGCGGTACAGGTTTTGGGGTGAGGTTATTGTCTGAATGGTTAATGACTAAAGAAAAATAGTACAGGATTATTAACTGAGCAATACAAAAATTGACTTTATTGAAAATAGACGGAGTAGGTCGAGGGTTAGCCACTTACATCCGTCTATAATTAATCGGTAATTAATCGGTAATTAATCGGTAGTTAGGAGGTTATTTCTCACCGTTTAATATTTTTTCTAACGTTAAATCTGTTAATTTCATGGTACTTTTTACCACATAGAACATAATTGCAATTAGCATCACCATTGAAGGTACGGCAATCACGGGATAGCTTAACAGTGTCATTTCACCAAGTTGCTCATTAAACTCTACTGTGCCAGCGGGGCTAATAACAATCCATTTAGCTAATAGGTAATTCATCGTGGCAGAAAAAACAAAGGTTGAAGCTAAAAGATGATTTGCCCACTGAATTCTTGCTTTAAACTGATCAGTTTTGTTTTTGCTTGCTAGCGTTTGATAGATTAAATCTAAATTAAATAACAGTGGATTTAACAATATTTTAGCAATTAAGGGTTTTCCCCAAAAACCAGATATCAGCACAACTATGCCGATAACAGATGGAATGGCAGCTTCTTTGATAGCGAGCCATTCAACGTCCAGTTCAAATAAACCTATGCCACCCGTTAACAAGGTACTGAAAAATCCTAATAAGGAAATAAAATTCATCGACTTGTTTTTAATGAAATCATACAAGCCATAACCGAGTGGAAACAATAAGGCAAAAATTAAGGCCGGTACAGTGCCTAAATACTCATCTGTCGAAAGTTTCATTAAAATAATCGATGGAATAGCAATATTATATAGGAGTTCTAAAAAGGTATTCGGGCGTTTAACAGGTGTTTGAATTGGCATTATATTTCATATTTAGGCACAACTGACCATCGCCAGTTTATTTAAGTCTGCCGACATTTTATCTAATAATAGCTAAAATGTCATATTATAATCTGCTAGTGCTCGCAAGCTTTACATTTACTGGCAAGCACTATCCATTATTCTCCCCAGGAGCTGTTAATTAATGTGGCTTTATCGATGTGATGTTCACTAAGTAATGCAGCTAATTCTGATTTACATGAACCACAGTTTGTGCCACATTTTAACCCCTCTCCTAATTGTTCAACAGAACTACAGCCGCCTTTAATGGCGCCTACAATGTCTTTTTCACCAATATTAAAGCAGCTGCAAATTTGTTTACCTTTGGAAAACTCTTCACTTGAAGTCCCTGCGAGTAAAGATTTAATATTGGCTTCGCTTAGAGATGACTGACCAAAAGCATAATTAAGCCATGCGCTTTCAATACGGGGCTGTGTTGTTGACACATAACATAAGAAAACTAATTTATTGGCTTGTAAGCAAATAATGTAAGAGGTGCCTGCTTGGCTAAATTGGTGCCACTCACCAGATATATGGCTGCTTGTTTGACACCAATTTAAAAGGTCACTTTCAAGTTCAATATTAGCAAATTGATAACTAAGGCCATAATGGGTGCGTGCTTTATTCCAAAAGTCATTACTCATTTGGCATTGCACGATAAATTCTTCGCTAAGATGAAGTTGACCAAACTGGACAAAATCTGTTTTGCTTAATGCGATCGCGCCATGCTTCATTTCAGGTTGACCAGAAAACGGGTCGGTAATGCTCTCATATAAGCTGTTAACATTTGCGCTAGACGCAAATTGCTTATTCCAATGAATAGGCATAAAACATTCATTAGAACGCTGGTTTTTATCTAACTTTGCATGCACTTTTACTTGCCCAGTGTTTGATGCAATATTGACTATCTCATCATCTACTATGCTTAATCGCGCCGCGTCATCAGGATTAATATAAAGGTAACATTTATCGGTATGAGCGGTGAGCTGAGGGGATTTGCCGGTTCGAGACATCGTATGCCATTGATCTCTTAATCGACCACTGTTTAACCTAAAGGGAAATTTAGCGGATAATTTTTGAGTTGGCTGGCGTGGCGTAATAGGAAAAAAGACAGCTTTACCTGAAAGGGTAGAAAACTTACCCTCTTCATAAACACGTTTTTTACCTTCAGGATAGGTATCATTAACTGGCCATTGTAGAGGCTTTAAACGGTTATACTGTTTTGGAGTAATGGCTGAAAATGCAGAGATATCAAAGACTCGTTTGCCATTGTTTTCAAAACCTGACAGTTGAGCGAACTCTCTAAATACCTCACTAACGTGTGAATAGTTAAAGCCTGAAAAACCCATGGCCGTGGCAACGTCCGCAATAATTTGCCAGTCGTGCTTTGCTTGTCCGCTCGGAGCTATAGCATTAGTTTGGCGCGAAATTCGGCGCTCTGAGTTGGTCACGGTACCGTTTTTTTCTAGCCATGGCGTTGCCGGTAGTTTTACATCAGCAAAGTCTAACGTATCATTGTTTTCAGCACAGTCTGAGACCACAACATATTCACATTTATTTAATGCTTGGGCTATTTTTTTAACGTTGGGCAAGCTTACCATCGGGTTAGTTGCCATTATCCAGACCGCTTTTATTTTACCTTCATCGATAGCGTCAAACAGATCAACCGCCTTATAACCTGCTTTAACAGCGATCGTGGGGGATTGCCAAAAACGTTGCACTGTTGAGCGGTGTTCAGGGTTTTCAATATCCATATGAGCGGCTAATTGATTAGACAAACCTCCCACTTCTCTACCGCCCATAGCGTTGGGTTGACCTGTGATAGAAAAAGGCCCACAACCGTCTTTGGCTATTTTTCCGGTGGCTAAATGACAATTAATAATGCTTTGACACTTATCAGTGCCTGAGTTTGACTGGTTAATGCCCATTGAATAAAAGCTGAGTACTTTTTCAGTGTCGGCAAATAATTTATAGACACTGGCAAGGGTTTGTTGGTCAAGATCGCAATAGGCTGATACTTCAGCGAGTGACCATTTTTTTGCTGCTAATAAAGCTTGTTCGAAACCTTGGGTATGCTGTGCAATATAGTCATTATTTAAGCCATTGTTAGCGCTTAAGTAGTTTAAAAGACCGTTAAAAAATGCGGCGTCAGTGCCTGGCTTTATCGGTAAAAAATAATCAGCTATTTGACAGGTTGCGGTTTTACGCGGGTCAATAACCACAATTTTCATCGCTGGATTACGTTTTTTAGCACGTTCAATACGTTGAAATAATACCGGATGGGTCCAAGCGGCATTAGAGCCGGTAATTAATAACAGCTCTGTACTGTCTAAATCGTCATAGCTACATGGTACAACGTCCTCACCGAAACTGCGCTTATAAGCGGCAACCGCTGAAGACATGCAAAGGCGCGAATTGGTATCTATATTGGCTGAACCTATATAGCCTTTCATTAATTTATTCGCCAGATAATAATCTTCAGTCAGTAGCTGTCCTGATACATAAAAAGCCACGGCATCAGCGCCATGCTCTTTAATAATTTGTGTAAATTTATCGGCAACATGATTTGTCGCTGTTGACCAATCAACCGTTTTATTATTTATTTGTGGCTCAAGCAAGCGGTTGGTTAAATCTGTGGTGGCTAATAAATTGGTACCTTTAACGCACAGTTGTCCAAAGTTGGCTGGGTGCTCTATGGTGCCGACTAATGCACTGGCCTTGCCATTGTTAACCGTAATATCAATACCACAACCTACACCACAGTATGCACAAGTTGATTGAACAATATGTGACGATTGAGAACAACTCATAAAATTTACCTTTAAAACAGAGAATGATATACAGCCCGCTTTATATGGGATGTTTTGTTTATTTATTTATGTTCGAATTTTATTCGATGACATTTAGACAAATATCTTGTTTAACTTTCACAGCACGGCTTGCAAATTCTGCCTCAGCCAGATTTTTCAATAAAGCGCTACAACCGCCACATCCGCTACTGGCTTTAGTACAAATTTTAATATCATCTAGGGTATAAGCTCCTTGATCGATTGAGCTGATAATATTGCTTTTTGTGACCTGATGACATGAACAAATAATCGCGCTATCAGGTAGTGCACCAACGTCTAATGTTGGCTTTTCACCTGACCAAGGTAATATCAGCGTTTCGGGTGATTCAGGTAAATCTATGTCATTAAGCATATATTGCAATAACGTGTCGTATTCACGGGTATCACCAATTAATACTGCGCCAAGCATTTTGCTTTTGTCACTAGAGATAACAATTTTCTTGTAAACGCCAGCCGGTTGATTTTGATAGGTATAGGTTATTGCCCCAGGTGTTTTTGCGTGAGCGTCACCTATTGAGCCTACTTCAACACCCATGAGTTTTAATTTGGTACTCATATCAGCACCGGTAAACAAGGCTTGTTCACCCATAATATGTTTTGCCGCCACTTTAGCCATCTGGTAACCCGGCGCCACTAAACCAAAAATGAAGTTGTTCCAAAGCGCACATTCGCCAATCGCATAGATATTTTTATCTGAGGTTTGGCAGTGGTCATTAATCACAATACCGCCTCGTTCACCCATTTCAAGCGCGAATGATTTAGCTAGATTGTCATAAGGGCGAATACCTGCGGAAAATAAAATAAGGTCAGTTTCTAGCTCGGTATTATCACTAAAACACAGTTTATAACGACAGATTTCGCCGTCTTCAATTACACTGGTGGCTTTTGATGTATGCACCTCAACACCCAAAGCTTCAATTTTTTCTTTTAATAAGCGACCGCCACCAGCATCAATTTGTACCCCCATTAATTGTGATGCAAATTCAACCACATGGGTTTTTAAGCCTAAGTGGCTTAGCGCATTTGCAGCTTCAAGGCCGAGTAAACCACCGCCGATAACCAGCCCCACTTTACTGACCTTTGCGCTGGCCTGAATCTTATCTAAGTCATCTATGGTGCGATAAACCAAACAATGCTCGCGGTCTTTTCCTGGAATAGGCGGTACAAAAGGATAAGAGCCAGTGGCTAAGATGAGTTTGTCATAAGCGATAACTTGGCCGTTTTGTGTGACAACATGCTTATTGCTGCGATCGATATCAACAACTTTGGCATTAGTTTGAAAATTTACCGTCCAATCTTGGTAAGTTGTTTCGTCAGCCATGGCCAGATCTGCCCCTGTTTTACCGCTAAAGTATGTTGAAAGGTGAACACGGTCATAAGCAAGGCGAGGCTCTGCTGACAAAACGGTTATCTCAATGGCTTGAGCAGCTGTGTTCATTTGAGCCAATTGCTCAACAAAATGGTGACCCACCATGCCGTTACCGACCACGACAACTTTTTGTTTCTCTATGATTTGTTGGTTACTTGAGCTAATTTTATTTACCTGCTGCAATAGTGATATGGGTTTACAATTTGTGATAACGCTTAACAAACCTGTAGAGCGTTATCATTATATGTGTGTTTGGAGAGCTAAAAATTTGCACTTACCCAAAGCCAAATTTTATCGGTATCAACTTTACCCGCAGTAGAATCGCCTGCTGAGTAAGCCGCATACTTTAAGCCTGCCTTATAATTCTTAGCGAATTTTTTCGCGTAAACGGCATTAATTTCGCTACCTAAATCATCAACCGTATCGGTTGATTCATCAGCAGAATAATCATGAATTGTCACTGTCCAACCGCCGCCGAATGCTTTACCTGACACAGAGGCATAAAGATCAACCAAGCCTTCTTTTGGTGTGCCTAAAAATTGATCTGCCCAACCGTTGAATTTATGCAGTGTCGCCAGGGGTGTTGAAAACCCAACCATTGAATCATCACTGCCTAGAACTTCTGCACCTAATTTAAGAGTTACCGCATCAAAGCTATAGCCGCCTTCTATGGCCATATAGCTTGCAGAGTAGTCAGTTGCGCCGCTTTCTGAATCTTGAGTAGCAAATTCGGCTGAATATGAAAACTTGTCTTTTTTACCGTTAAAACTCACCCCGAAAGTATCTAAGCTATTAGCGGTTCCTTCATCAACTTCTAAGAGATAACTGTAAACGGTTAGTTTGCCATAACTCGTTTTGTAGGCGAGGTTAAGTAAATGGTCTTTTGCATCAAAATCTTTTTCATTGGAAAAAATACGATTACGTTTATTAATGTAGCTATAGCTCATTTTTACATTGTCTAATGCGTCATAAGTTATGGTCGCGGCATCAAATGTTTGTCTATCTTGACGCCATCCTACATGCCCAACATAACGATGATTATCTAAGGTCAGTACTTGGCGACCGACTTTAGCGGTGATCCCATCTTTTTTGTATTGCACATAAGCTTGGTCTAATTCAGTCGTTTCTGGATCGGCAATAACAGAATATTCAGTATTATTGCCCACGGCATCGTTATACCTGTTAATACCCGCTACTTGGCGTGAGTCTTCAAATTCAACAACTGCGGTAAAATTATTGTAGCTAGCACTGGTGTAATTTAGACGAGTTCTTAGCGTTAACGCTGAGGCATCTTTTTTGGTATTGTCTTGATCAACTTTTTCATATCGCAAGTTTAAATCTATACTGGCTTTAGCTTTAGTCTCGCTATTTGCGGTTGCTGAAGCACTGGCACTTGCTAACAAAACCACTGCCGTAATTTTTGAGAATGTATGAACGTTTTTCATGGTTTATCCCTTAAAGTTTTTTTAAATTATTTTTATAATTTTTCAATTTAGCGAAATGTATTAAGCAACACTGGACGTCTTTTGTTTTACTTCAGCTTTTTCAGTTGATTTAGCCGATTTAGCTGTAGGAATAACTTCAACTTTTCTTTGTTTTTCATACAAAAAAGTTAAAACAGCTGAGCGCAATCGGTTATATTCAACATCTTCTGCTAGCGCTAAACGGTTTCTTGGATGAGGTAAGTTGACGTCTAATATTTCGCCTATTGTCGCGGCTGGCCCGTTGGTCATCATGACAATGCGATCTGATAATAAAACAGCTTCATCTACGTCATGGGTGATCATGATGACGGTGTTGTTAAGCTTTTGCTGAATTTCCATTAATGAGTCTTGCATATGAGCTCGCGTTAAAGCGTCGAGCGCACCAAAAGGTTCATCCATCAAAAGTACTTCTGGTTTCATTGCTAAAGCTCTGGCAATACCAATACGTTGTTTCATACCGCCTGAAATTTCATCAGGACGTTTGTCTTTTGCATGATCCATATGAACTAAACGTAAGTTATGTTCGATCCATTCTTTCATTTCGCTTGAAGACATTTTATTTTTGAAGACTTGTTTTACCGCTAACTCAATATTTTGATAGGCGGTTAACCAAGGCAATAATGAATGGTTTTGAAAAACAACAGCACGTTCAGGGCCGGGTTCTGTTACTTCTTTGTTATTTAATAATACGCCACCTAATGTTGCTCTGTGCAAACAGGCAACAATATTCAATACGGTTGATTTACCACAACCTGAATGACCTATAAGTGAAATGAATTCACCTTTTTTTATTTGTAAATCAACACCCTTTAACGCGGTAAAATCGCCTTTAGGGGTTGGAAATACCATATCTACTTTGCTGATGTCTAAAATAATGCTCATGTGATTTCCTTAATCCTATATTGGCTAAAGTTGTGCGCTTGATTTGTCCCAAGACAATATTCTTTGCAGTTGCAGCATGGTTCTATCAAGCATGTAGCCAATAAGGCCTATGGTTAATACTGCGGTCATAATGCGACTAAGAGATTGTGAGCTGCCGTTTTGGAATTCATCCCAAACGAACTTTCCTAACCCTGGATTTTGTGCCAGCATTTCAGCCGCAATAAGTACCATCCAAGCAATACCTAATGACATTCTCATGCCAGTAAAAATGGCAGGAATGGAAGCAGGTAAAACAATTTTTTGAATATGCACGTGTTTAGGCAGGCTTAATACTTTACTGACATTCACCCAGTCTTGATTTATTGAAGCCACACCAAAAGAAGTGTTGATGACCATAGGCCAAAGACTACATAAAGTTACTGTGATTAAAGAGGTGATAAAAGATTTAGCAAACATAGGATCAGGAGATACATAAAGTGCACTGACTACCATGGTTACTATCGGTAGCCAAGCCAAAGGAGATACGGGTTTAAAAATTTGTATAATAGGGTTTATTGCCGTATTTAAATTTTTACTTAAACCAATGGCAATACCTAAGGGAATAGCAACAACAGCAGCCACTAAAAAGCCACTAACTACCGTCACTAAACTGGTGAATATTTGGTCTAAAAATGTTTCTTTACCGGTATAAACTCGTATTTTAGCTTGATAGCTTGGATCTTTTGCCATTCGCACTTTATTTCGTTCGTCCTGGCGAATATAAAAAGCATCTTCTTTGGCGCGTTCAGCATTATGTTCATCAATTAAATTAACTACTTGAGTAGCCACTGCACTGGGGCCAGGGAATTTTCCGAGCGAAGTATCAATGCTACTTGCCGTAAACGACCATAGCAGCATAAAACAGAAGATACCGGCCATAGGTAATATCAACGCTTGTGCCTTTTCTGAAATAAAGGACCCGATTATTTTGTTATTACTCATTGGCACAATACCTAATGTTTTTTTATTAATTACAGCAGTCATTTTTGCTCTCCTTTATGCGCTGCCAGTTAATGGACAGCGCATAACTACTCAGTAAAGTACTGGCTAAAATACGACAAGGTTCTAAAGTTTGTCACCGGCTTTTAGGCCAATTTTAAACTTGTTTATATAGGCGTTTGGTTGAGTACCGTCATAAACAATGTTGTCAATAAAGTGTTTTTGAGGAGCACGGAAACCGTCTTCACCGACTAAGTCTGAAAAGTCGCTTTTAGACAATAACTTGTCATCAACTAATGATTGCGCTGCAGCCATGTAAATATCAGGACGATAAACTTGTGCGGCAATATCTTTGTACCAACTATCAGGTTTGTCATCGCTAATTTGTCCCCAACGACGCATTTGTGTTAAATACCAAATAGCATCAGAGTAGTAAGGATAAGTGGCGTTGTAGCGAAAGAATACGTTGAAGTCAGGTACTGAACGCACATCGCCTTTTTCGTACTCGAAAGTCCCTGTCATGCTGTTTGCGATAACGTCGTAATCAGCACCAACATAGTTCGATTGAGATAAAATTTTCACTGCTTCTGGACGGTTAGCATTATTGTTTTCGTCTAACCATTTAGCGGCACGAATCAATGCGCGTGTTAAACGAATGGTGGTATTTGGGTATTTTTCAGCAAAGGCTTTAGTAATACCAAATACTTTTTCCGGGTTGTTCTTCCAAATTTCATAATCGGTAACGACCGGCACACCAATGCCTTTAAATACGGCTTGTTGGTTCCAAGGTTCACCTACACAATAACCATAAATAGTGCCGGCTTCCATTGTGGCTGGCATTTGTGGAGGAGGCGTTACTGACAACAGCACTTGTGCGTCAATCTTTCCTGATGTATCACCTTTATGAGGAGCGTAAAATCCAGGATGAATATCACCAGCCGCTAACCAATAGCGTAACTCGTAGTTATGTGTCGACACTGGAAACACCATACCCATGTTGAAAGGTTTGCCTTCATCAAGATACTTTTCTACAACAGGCTTTAAGGCATCAGCTTTAATAGGATGAACAGGTCTTCCATCGGCTTGCTTAGGAATATTGACCTTCATTTGCTTCCAAATTTCATTAGAAACAGTAATCGCATTGCCATTTAAGTCCATTGAAAAAGGCGTGATGATTTCAGCTTTAGTCCCGTAACCAATCGTTGCTGCAATGGGTTGGCCAGCAAGCATGTGAGCACCGTCTAATCGACCATCTATAACGCCATCAAGTAATACTTTCCAGTTAGCTTGAGATTCAATCGTGACGTATAAGCCTTCATCTTCAAAAAATCCTTTCTCATAAGCAATAGCGATAGGGGCCATATCGGTTAATTTAATAAAACCAAATTTAAGTTCTTCTTTTTCTGGGTAGCCTAGCTCTGCTGCTTGCAAAGACGAAGTCAGTAGGGAGCCAGAAATACATAGTCCTGCAATAACAGTACGGCATAATTTTTTACATTCATTTTTTAAAGTCGTTTTCAAAATACCTTTCTCCAAATAAAAAAAGCCCACAGTACTTCGGATACAATCCGAGTACTGTGGGCTTCAATGCCAAACTAATAATGACTACGTCGTTGCAGTGCGATTAGTTTTAACGAAATAAGTTTTGAGTCAATTTTCACTTTATCGTTAAAACAACCGCTGTTGATTGAATTAACATGAAAACGCTATTAACTATAAAGCACAATTAGTGCCACCTATTAATTGTATTTAAAATCAGTAACTTACTTTGCTTTATGTTTTTTGATTAAATACTTTGCTCCAACAGTGAGAAGTATTTGCACTATTTTGGTGTCTATAGGCCTGTAGGCAGATACTTCATTTTAATAAAGGCTCTACTTATTCTTATATATTACAGCTTGATAAATATCTTCCCTGTAGATCGAAGTAATGTCTAGATCCGTTATTTGTTGTCTGTTTATGTGTCCACACGCTTGCATTAATTTGGCAATGTTTTCACCGTAATGATGTGCTGGCCTATTGAATGTGGGATCACCTAATGTCGAAAATTGTTGATAGCTTTCTACTTTACGAGGTGATGTATTGTTAAGGGTTAGGCAACTCCCCATTAATGAAGGCGCAATTACGTCGATATGTGTGTCTAAATACTTTGCACGACTCAAGAACCTCGCTGCTTCAAAGCGATTGGGAATATTTTCAAGCCATTGGCATGCTTCATATAAAGCAGATACTAAAGCAAATGTTGTTTCTGGGTGCTTAACTTGCCAATCAGACATTAATCCAAGCACCTTCTCAGGTGAATCTTCCCATAAGTCAGAAGAAGTAACACCTGTGATGCCAACACCTTCTCTAACCGCTTTAGCATTCCAAGGACTACCGACACAAAAGCCATCAAGATCCCCTGAATGCATAGATGGCACCATGTTTGAAGGAGGTACAATTAATAAATTAATGTCTGATGGATCGATATCACTATTCTTTAGCCATTCAACAAGTTGATAATGATGACAGCTATAAGGAAAAACGACAGCGAAGGTTAATTTATTACCTTCTTTTTTTCGTTGCTCTATTTCATGTCTCAATATATTGGCCGAAAATGGCATACTGATCTCATTGGTATTGTGTTGTAATAATATTTTTTGGTAGAGTTTAGTCGATAACGTGATGCCATTACCGTTACGACTCAATATCATTGGGGCAATCACGGTTGACTTTTGTCCGTGTAAACCTAAGTTACAGGCAATGGGCATAGGGGCTAACATTTGGGCGGCGTCAATAACTCCGCTATGCAATTTATCTCTTAATGTGGCCCAAGAATTTTGTTTTGTTAGGTTTACGTTAAGCCCCCATTTTTCGAAAAATCCCATTTCATGAGCAATGACTAAGGGGGCACTATCTGTTAATGGCATAAAGCCAAGGGTTATATTTTTTTTTTCAATATTAAACATAATTGATATTCTCTACAATTCTTTAAAACGTCTTTAAATATCTAAAAAATGCTAGCAACAGAAAGGATGTTTTTGGCAACATCATCCATTTTCTGGCTGTTATCCATCGCTATTTTTCGAATGAAGTGATACGCATCTATTTCAGACAGTTGTTTTGTTTCCATTAACCAACGTTTAGCTTTATCGATACTTTTCTGGCTAGACAATTTTTGTTTAGTGTCAGCAAGTTCTTGTTTTAGTCCTTGAAAAAGCTCAAATCTCGCAATAGCCACATCAATAATTGACTTCACTCTTGTTTGGTTAACTTCCCCTACCACATAAGCACTAACCCCTGATTTGACCATCTGATTAATGGTAGTATTGGCACATTGTTGTTCTGAAAAAACTACGATAGGTTTTGGGGCGAATTGAGAAATTTTATTGAGGTTTTCAAGCATATCTCTGTTTGGAGATTCTATATCAATAATGATAACGTCTGGGTTTAGCTGTTTAACATCTCTTAATAAAGGTACGCCAGAATGAGCAACATGATAGATATCATATTGCTCATTTATCAGTACGCTCATTAATACCTTTGCTTTTGCATGGTTTATTTCAGCAAGCAATACTTTTAATCCTGATGGAACATCCTGATATATCGTATTTTTATTAGGTAAAGACAAGGTTTTATTTTTCAATTTATTCAAATTAAAATTAAGAATTAAGTATATTTAAAATATTAAAGCACAATTCACACCAGAAGTTTAATTACATTTATATCAATTGGTTAGGATTGTCCTTTGATTTTTTATACTCGTTTTTATTAGTTTGTGATGCAAAGGTGCACCAAAATAACCTCTTCTAGGATTGAACTGTTTAAACACCTTAGCATGTAGAATTGGGATAATTAATCTTCGCGTATGCAGACTTTTTTTTAGCAGATGCTAAGTGAGTCATATTAGGCTTAAATTTAATGATGAATGGTAAAAAATAAAAATCCCAGCACCGTTAACTTCGCTAGGATTTTTATGAAAATAAAGGATGAAATCCTTAACCAAATATTTCTAATTTTCCATCAGTAACACGTGTTTCATAGGTCTTAATCGCTAAAGTATCATCATCTAAACAGGCTCCTGAATTTAAAACAAAGCGTTGTTTTAATAAGGGTGAAGCAACGTAAATATTACCTTTAGTTTCACCAATTAAACCGCGGTATAAAACGTTTGCTTTACCAAAGGGATCAAAGTTAGAAATAGCATAAACGGTGTCCTTGCCTACTTGGAATAAAGCCACTTGTTCTTTGTTTGCTAATAATGCACAAACACCTGAGTTTTTAATTAAATCACTGGTTGAGCAAATGGTTTGCCAGCTATTTTCTGTTGTCATTTTATTTTCCTTATTCGTAAACGTATTTATGCAGGTGTTAAATCAACGGCTTGAATTTGAACGCCATATTTTTTCTCATCACCTTGAGCGGGTCTAATTTGATCACGCTCAGTAACGAATTCGATGTTGCCATCGACAGTGTCAGAGTTAACAAACTGACGAAAACGCTTTAATTGCTCTTCACTTTCGATGGTTGTTTTCCACTCACATTGATAGGTATCAACGACATTTTGCATTTGCTTTTCTAATTCATCATTAATCCCTAAGTGATCGTCCTTAACTATTTTCTCCATGTAGGCTAAGCCGCCTTCTAGGTTTTCTAACCAGACAGAAGTACGGGTTAAACGATCTGCGGTACGCACATAAAACATTAAGTAACGATCGATATATTTCACTAAGGTTTCATCATCTAAATCAGTCGCGAATAAGTCGCCATGGCGAGGCTTCATGCCGCCATTGCCACTGACGTACAAGTTCCAGCCGTTTTCAGTAGCAATAATACCAATGTCTTTACTTTGTGCTTCAGCACACTCGCGTGTACAGCCCGAAACCGCAAACTTAATTTTATGAGGAGAACGCAAGCCCTTGTAGCGATCTTCTAAGAAAATGGCCATTGCCATGCTGTCTTGTTGGCCGTAACGACACCAAGTGCTGCCAACACAAGATTTAACCGTACGTAACGATTTGCCATAGGCATGACCAGTTTCCATACCTGCATCAATTAAGCGTTTCCATATCGCCGGTAATTGGTCAACACGTGCGCCGAATAAGTCGATACGTTGGCCGCCTGTTACTTTGGTATATAGGTTATATTCTTTAGCGACTTCACCAATAACAATTAACTTATCTGGGGTTACTTCACCGCCTGGCATACGTGGAACGACAGAATAAGTACCATCTTTTTGCATATTACCTAGAAAGACATCATTGGTGTCTTGTAGTGATACATGGTCGGGTTTTAATATGTAATCGTTCCAAACCGAAGCGAGAATAGACGCAGCTGCTGGCTTACAAATTTCACAGCCTAAACCTGAACCGTGTTTTTCTACTAACAGGTCAAAGGTTTTAATTTGTTCTGCTTGCACAATGTGAAATAACTCAACCCGGCTGTAAGCAAAATGTTCGCAAAGGTCAGTGCTAATTTCTACCCCACGTTTTTCTAATTCGTGATCTGTTACTTTTTTCAATAAGGCGGCACAACCGCCACAGCCTGTTCCTGCTTTCGTTGAAGACTTTACTTCACCGACATCAACGGCGCCACAATCAATAGCAGCAATAATATCGCCTTTGGTGACATTCAAACATGAGCAGATAGTCGCGGTATTAGGTAAAGCATCCACGCCTAAGGTGGGTTTTTCGCCTGAGCTAGGTAAAATTAAACCGTCGGGATTTTCTGGTAATTCAATACCATTTAATGCGTATTGCAATAAGGTATCGTATTCACTGGTATCACCCACTAAAACCGCACCTATTAATTCTTTACCATTGGCACTGACCACTATTTTTTTATAAATTTGGTCAGGTTGATTTGAATAGACGTAGCTTTTACAACCTTGAGTACGGCCATGAGCATCGCCGATCGATCCGACATCCATACCCATTAATTTTAATTTAGTGCTCATATCTGCACCAGTGAACTGCTGTTCACCGCCAATAATGTTATCGGCAGCCACTTTAGCCATAGTGTAGCCTGGCGCCACTAAACCAAAAATAAAGTTATTCCACAAAGCACACTCACCAATAGCGTAAATATTTTCGTTAGAGGTTTTACAGTTGTTATCAACCACAATGCCGCCTCGCTCGCCAACCGCTAAATCAAATTCACGTGCTAAATTATCATAGGGGCGAATACCGGCTGAGAATAAGATGACGTCAGTTTCTAAATGTGTTCCATCGGCAAAATTCATTCGGTGAACACATTCTTCACCGTCGACAATTTCATTGGTGGCTTTTTGTGTATGTACCTGAACACCAATACCTTCGATCATTGAACGCAATAAAGCGCCGCCGTCTTTGTCTAATTGCACGCCCATCAATTGTGGGGCAAACTCTACAACGTGTGTCTGCAGGCCAAGTTCTTTAAGGGCGTTAGCGGCTTCTAAACCTAATAACCCCCCACCAACAACCACACCAACTTTACCCGCTTTAGCTGACGCTTGAATGTCTTCTAAATCTTGAATAGTACGATAAACCAAACAATGGTCACGTTCTTTACCTGGAATAGGGGGAACAAAGGGGTATGATCCTGTCGCCATAACTAATTTATCGTAAGCGAAAATGTCACCCGATTCAGTCGTCACGGTTTGTGCAGCTTTATTAATATTAGTGACTTTCGCGTTGGTAAAAAAATTAACGCCTATTTCGTTGTAATATGCTGGCGTAGTCATGGCTAAATCATCAGCAGTTTTTCCAGAAAAGTACTCTGATAAGTGAACGCGGTCATAAGCTAAACGGTCTTCAGCTGATAGAACGGTAATTTCATAGCCGGCATGTTTCGCCATTTCATCAACAAAGTGATGGCCAACCATGCCATTACCAACGACGACGATCTTCTGAGGTTGTGTACTCATTTTTGGAACCCTACTTCTTTAAATTACTGCTGTAATAGCAGAATTAGATAATGATTTGTTATTAGCAATAAACGAACCAAGTAGTTTTTTTAATAAATTCAATTAGATAGTGATTTATGTGTGAGTTGTAACAGCGATTTTGCACTGCAGTGAAGGCATCAACGCACCAGAGGTGTGCACCATAATCATCAGCGGTAAGTGCAAAGGGGGAAAGGGTTAATTAACTAAAGATACCATCAAGGCAATAAACAATAAGGTTGATACTAATTGCCAAAAAAAGATAGGATCACGCTTTAACAAGGGTTGGTTTTTGTATTCTTCAACGGCAGATGAACTCGGTTTATTTAAATCACTAAAAAATTCTGAAAAGGCTCTATAGCGTTGTTTTGGGTCTGCAGCCGTTGCTTTTTGAAGGCTTAAATCTAACCACAAGGGTAACTCAGGTCGAAACTGTTTAATGCTGCGATATTGCATATCGTTATAATTTTTAATAGTGACTTCAGCACGTTGCATTGGTTTGTAAGGAAGTTCACCAGATAACATTTCATAACAAATAACCCCCAATGAGAATAGGTCACTTTGATAATCAGCTTGCATATGCAATAAGGTTTCAGGTGCAATATAATTTAATGAACCGTGTGGTACTTGTTCTTTTATTGTTTCTTGGTTTTCATCAAGTGAAGCGACAAATACGGTGCCGTAATCAATCAATTTAATTTGACCATATTCATCGATCATAATATTGTCGGGCTTTAAGTCGCGGTGAACTAAATCTAAACGTTGAAATGATCGTAATGCGCCGATCACTTGTTTCATTATATCGCGGACCTGCGCAATGCTAGGTTTAGGGTTGTCATGTAACCATTCACCCAGGGTTTGCCCTTTAATGTATTCACATACATGGTATAAAAACTGGCTGTCTTTTTTAGCGGATAATACACGCATGACATTAACGTGTTTAATGCGTTCTCCCACCCAAGCTTCCCGCATAAAACCTTGTAAATAAAAGGCGTCATCTGAAAAGTTAGCAGAGGGTGCTTTTAACACATAAGGCTTATCTGTTTTAACATCGACGACTAAATACAAGTGTGAACGAATACTGGCGTGTATTATTTTTTTAACAAGATAATCATCAAGTTTCTGCCCAACTTTTAATGCTGGAGGGATCGCTTTTGAACTTAGGTCGCGTTCAATTTCTGCCAGTTTCCGATTCGGTATCGCGTCAATATAAACCAGTAAGCAGGTCACATTGTCATGACTACCGCGCTCAAGTGCGGTGGCAACAATTTTTTCAGAAAGAGCTTCTAAGTCAGACTTATTTGGTGATAACGGCAATGAATCAAAGAGTGTTTTAAAAGCAGCTTTACTAACAAAGTCATGAATACCATCACAACTTAGCATAAATAAATCTCCTGCCTGTAAATCGACTTGATAAACATCAACTTCTAAATGGCTATCAGCACCTAATGCGCGTGTTAATAAATCCTGTTGCCCTATTTGTTTACGATTATGATCACGGGTTATAATTTCTAATTGTTGCTGGCGATATTTTGTTATACGGGTATCGCCAACATGAAAAATATAACCGGTGTTTGATTTAGCAATAAGCGCTGAAAAAGTCGTTAGCCATTGAGGTGAGTCTTGATTAACTAGAGCATCAACAAATCCGCTTTGTGAATACAACCAGTTATTTAAACTGCTTAATACTTTAGCGGCAGATTTCTGTGTAGACCATGTTTCGGGCGTAGCAAGATACTCTTGAATAAATTGAGTGACCGCAAGTTGTGAAGCTTCAGCGGCTTTACTTGCGCTCGATACTCCATCTGCGATAGCCACAACCGCGCCTTTAGCGCGTAATTCAAGTTTTTTTGGCACAATAGCAGCAAAAGCGTCTTGGTTTTCTGCCTTTAAACCTTTATGAGAAAAACCACCAAAGCATAGTTGTAAATCTACAACCGTGCTTTGGAGCGTTTGCTTCTCTGTATTGATAACACTCATGTTAGCTTAGTGACCGACATTAATTAATTCAACTGTGCCATCTTCACGTACCTCAGTCATTGTGCCTTTTGGCTCTACCATAAAGAGTAATGTAATAAAGCCTACCACAGCGGTAGCGGCAATCACCATAAAGAAAGTCGAGTAATCAACCATAGTTAATACGGTTAAGTAAACCACCGCACCCACGTTACCGTAAGCGCCTGTCATACCGGCAATTTGTCCCGTTAAACGACGTTTAATTAAGGGGACTGCTGCAAATACAGCTCCTTCACCCGCTTGCACGAAAAAAGAACAAGCCATAGCTGTTACTACTGCTAGGGCTAATGGCCATTCTCCGGTGATTTCCGACATGGCAAAATAACCCGCAGCTAAACCTGCTGTTAAAATTAATAAGGTTTTCTTTCGGCCAAACTTGTCTGATAACCAACCACCACCAGGACGAGACATTAAATTCATAAATGCATAAGTAGAGGCTAACATCGCTGCGTACACCATGCTTAATTCGAATGTTTCAGCGAAGAATAATGGTAACATCGAAACAACGGCCAACTCAGAACCGAAAGTTGCAAAATAAAGCACATTTAACACAGCCACTTGCTTGAATTCGTAACGATGAATTTCTTCGACCGGTTTTGAAAATAAGTGACCGTTTACTTTAATGGTTTGTTTTAATTCAATGGCAAACAAAACCACTAAGCTAATGTAGGCAATGACGGCACTTTGTTCTGTTAATAAACTGACACCGGCAGGTGATAATTTCCAGGTGAGTAAAGCTAAAGCGCCATACATAGGAATTTTCATAATGAGTAATAAGAAGAAGTCGCCCGTTGAGGTCACTTCCATTGCACCTGTTTGTTTAGGCTTGAAATACGTTGAACCCTTAGGTGTATCCGTTACGTTTTGATACCAGACAACACTGAAAACCAAGCTTAATACACCGGTAAAAGCAACGGCGTATCTCCAGCCATCTTCACCACCAAAGGCTAACGCTAGTGTAGGTAGTGACATGGCAGCAGCGGCTGAACCAAAGTTACCCCAACCCCCATAAATGCCTTCAGCCGTCCCTAATTCGTTAGCGGGGAACCATTCAGAAACCATACGGATTCCAATAACAAAACCCGCACCAATAAAACCTATTAAGAAGCGCGAAAGTGCCGCTTGTTCAAACGTATCTGCAAGCGCAAACATAAAACAAGGGATACTACACACACCAAGCAAAACCGCGAATGTTAAGCGCGGACCGTATTTATCGGTAAGCATACCAATGACAACACGCGCTGGAATGGTTAACGCTACGTTTAATAACATTAATGTTTTTATTTCAGCTTTTGTTAGCCCTAATGAATCAGCAATAACTGACACCAAGGGAGCAAAGTTAAACCAAACAGCAAACGTAATGAAAAACGCTATCCAACTCATATGTAATGCTTTCATCTTACCTTTGAATGAAAATATATTGAGACCTTCTTGACCGCTCATGTACCACTCCTAAAATTGAGTCAATTAAATAAGCAGGTTTATTTAATACTCATCATTGATTGAGTTACGTAGAGCAAAGGTAGTGCCATCATTATTACTTTATCTATCATATTGTTTTAAAAGACTTTATTGTTATTTTTATTGTGTTGATAATTTTTGGTGCACAAGACAATGACGAATACGCACAAATAGAGTGCAAAAAAAGAGTCAGTAAACAATGCATCATTAATGAGCACTTATATTTAGCAGACACCTTTAAAAAGGAGTCAATAAAACCATTGTTGTTGAGAGAGATTAGTTAGATGAGCGCTTTATGGTTGAGTCAACAATGGTGTTGATTTGAGCTTAGGTCACCAGAAAAATGGTGACGGAACTGTCCGCTTGATTAAGTCTCAGGTGATGTTATTTAAGATATAGTGGCTTGCTGTCTAAAAGTACAAAAGCCAGTTATTAGCGTATGAATTAAGAGGGTGAAAAATTGGCTGTGCTAAAACAGAACGCCGCTTAAATCTCCTTAATGACTTATCTGGAAAATTCACAACTAGGGGTTTTCCCCCGTATAAAGTAGGGGCTGTTCCTGATGGTCTTATTTGCCAAAATCTTGTCAAATAATAGCGTAAATAAAATACACTTTTAAAGACGGGTAGATATAAAGTATGAAGACAATAATAAAGAACATGGCATTAACCATGTCAATCGCAGGTATCAGTCTTAGTGCAACCGCAGCTGCAGTCATTGGCTCTCAATTAGAGCAACAATTACAAAGTATGACAGTAACAGACAGCGCTATGGTTGTCGTTTCCTATGATCAACTTGATGCATTAACAACTACCCAGTTGCAAAGCTTATTAAACCTTGGTTTAACTCAAGGTGTACAGTTTAAATCATTACCTATCGTAGGTGTGATGGCAAACGCTAATCAGATTAATCACTTAGCGGCAATGCCAGGTGTTCGTTCGATATTCGCTAACCGTTCATTAGAATATTATAATGCTGAAGCACGTCAGATAACAGGTGTAGAAAAACTACAATCTAGCGCATTCGACAGCAACAATGGCATGAAATACACGGGTAAGGGCGTTACCGTTATTGTTAATGATTCAGGCATTGATGCAACATTAGATGATTTAGAATATGGCGTTAAAGTGATTGAAAATGTGCAAGGCGTTACCCATGCTCAAGCGCTTTCTTTAACCGGTTTTGACGGTATGTGGCTAGAAGGTCAACGTAACACTGACTTAAATGTTGGTCATGGTACACATTGTGCCGGTACTGTCGGCGGTTGGGGGACTCACTCTGGCGGCAAATACCAAGGTGCAGCACCTGGCGCTGATATTATTGGTTATGGCTCTGGCGCGGGTCTTTCTATTTTAGATGCGCTGGGCGGCTATGATTATGCTATTACCCACGTTTGGGATTTTAACTCTCCCATTCGAGTGATGAGTAACTCTTGGGGCTCTAGTGGTAAATATGACTCTGCAGGTCCAATATCTTTAGCGTCTTATAAAGCGCATAGAATGGGCATTATGTCGGTATTTGCTGCCGGTAATAGTGGTTCAGGCGAAGACACGCATAATCCATATGCTCAAATTCCATGGGGTATCTCTGTTGGTGCAAGTACCAAGCAAGGCGATTTAATCGATTTTTCATCGCGTGGTAAACGTGGTGAGAACGGTGATTTTAGGATGCCAGACGGTTCAGCTTGGACCTATATCAATGAAGTGACTATTGTTGCCCCAGGTGTTGATATTATTTCGACACGTGCTAAAACCAATATCGCTTCTAATGGCGGTGCCGATGATATTGGTGTGATTGAAAACGAATACTTACCATTTTACACAAGAATTTCAGGCACTTCGATGGCCGCGCCTCATGTTGCCGGTATTATTGCCTTGATGTGGGAAGCTAATCCCAATTTAACCAATCTACAAATAAAAACTATTCTTCAAGAAACAGCTACTAATATGCCAGGTTACCAATCTTGGGAAGTTGGCGCGGGTCATGTCAATGCATATGCAGCAGTTGCTGGAGCCCTAGGTTATAACGAACAAAACAGTGTAACGGTGAACAATCTCAATACCTTTAATGCCAATGCGATTATTATTGATGATGAAGCACCTGAGCCATTTAGCGTTTTATTTACCCCAGTAGGTGAACCTGAAGTCCATCTGTTTAACGTTCAAGATGATGCCGCATGGATAAGTGCTTCCTCTGAAACATTGGCCAATCTGGTTAAACTTAAATTGGAAGCTCCAGACGGTACCGTCTATTTTGGTAACTTAACAACGCCTGTGCTAAGTAGCACCATGCGAGTTTCTGCACCAGCACAAACCGGAGAATGGAAATTATCTGCCTTTGGCATCACTTCTTTATCAGGTGTACAAGCTGATCCAACAGGTACCACTAATGGTCCTGGTATTCCTGAATATATCGAAGGTGATATTTCAATTTTAACCTCAGGTGGCTACGAAGGCCTAAGCGACATTGCCGGACATCGTGCAGAAAAAGCAATTGAATTTGCGGTCAGTGAGCGTTTAGTTGATAGTAAAAACGATCAATCTTATCGTCCTGATGCTAAGTTAAGACGTAAAGAGCTGGCGCAATATTTAGTCATGGGTATGTCAATTAGGCAGCACCGTGGCTTCTTAAATGATAATAAAACCGTCTTTACAGATGTTAACGCAAAACACGCCCCCTTTGTTGATGCCGTCACAGAAACTGGCTCAGCGCTTAAAGATCGAGTACAAAACCAAGCACCTGTGATGATCTCTAATGGTGATAGTTTTCAACCACACGCTAAGGTGAATAAACAAGAGTTAGCTTATTCACTGGTACAGGCACTCGGATTAGAAAGACAAGTTAAAGACTTTAGTGGTGATATAACCGTCGAATATAACGGTGAACGTATTGCTGTTAAGGACTCAAGCGATATTAATGAAGCGCTAAAAGGTTATGTGCAGGCTGCAATAGATATGTCATTAATCGGGGTTCGTTTCGCTATTGAACAAGGACCTTATGACCTATCGCCAACCGTTGTTGCTTACTTTGAACCAGCCAGCGTTGTTAAGCGTGGAGACTATGCCATTATCATTAGTCGATTATATGATGGATACTTACGTAAATAACTGTTAACACTTAACATTTATATAATTAACATTGATAACAAAATCAACCTGACTAGGCTTGGTTTTGTTATTAGTAAAAGCACCATAGAACTTGCTAATTGACGTAGATCAACGTAGGTTCTAGCTAGAACAGTGTAAAAATAATTTGATGACATTGTCAGGTTACTACCCAGAGGACAAAATATGTTGCATATAAAAAAGCTACTTACTTTAGTACTAACATCAACAGCTATGTTGGTCAGTACAATCTCATTCGCTTCTGAATCGGTGTCAGTCAACGTACAAGGTAATAAGGTCGAGGCTGTTATTCATTTACCGGGCAACATTTCTGCCGATATGACTCTACAATTTGAAAATGCGGTTGGTTTAACGAAAGAGAGTTTAGGACTAACGGCAGAAATTATTGACGTTACCTCATTAGATTTTATTGACCGTTTACCCGATGGTTTAAATATCACTCCCTCTGCAGCATTTCCAATGATGATCACCATTGAGCCTTTGGCGAACAGTGGCTTTTCATTTTCAGGCTTAGCTTCGGTTGATTTACACACGCATAATTTAGAATATACCGCAGGTACACCGCTGCGATTCTTTAAAGCGCCACTTAATGGTGAGTTTAAAGATATCACCATGACTATGGGGGCAGGTAGCTATAGAACACGTGGTTCAACAGGGCGTTTCTCACAATTTATTATTGTTGCCGACTTACGGGCTCCGTTAGTTGTTGTCAACCAAAAGTTTAACGATTTACAAACTGCACTCAATGATTTTTCACCCAAAATAAATGCAGCGGTTTATTCTATGTTACTGCAAGATGTAAATGAAATTAATCAACTTATTTTGTCGAACAATTACCATATGGCGAGTAGTAAGCTCAATGACTTTAATCGCCGTATTAATGATAATAAAGGCATAAATATTCCTGATGTTTGGCGTTCAAGTCGAGATATTCATAATGTTGCTGGCGAGCTTATGGCTTATGCCAACACCTTACGATTCAGCTTGCGATTAATCAAATAGTATCGACAAAATAGTGTTCAATTAAGGGTGATCTTATGCCAGCTAAAATTACGATTTGTTATCCGGACCAACCAGCGATAGAAAGTTTTCTTTATGAAGATAATGGTTACCGTTTAGGACGTTCTCACGAATGTGAGTTGTTGCTTGATCACCCAACCGTTTCTCGTCAGCATGCTAAAGTTGCCCATTTAAACGAAATTTGGCAACTTGATGATGAGCGCAGCCGTAATGGCACTAAAGTTAATGGTATAGCAATTACCCATTCCACTTTAAAAGATGACGCGATTATTTCTATTGGCGAACTCGATTGCCTTTTTGAAACTAAGTCGTCAAAACAAGTTGATGCAATAATTACCCACAATGCATGGCGCTTATCGAGTAGCCAAACACCTACTTCAATACCGTTGACCGAGCATTTAAAACAAAATCTCTCTGAACAATTGCAAAATATTATTATGTTAACGGGCACTCAACGCGGTATCGTCTTACTTGGCGATACGTTAGCTTCACTTAATGTCAGTATTGCCCATGGTATGCAGCGAAATGATTTTAAACTATCAGATTTTGAAGGCAGTGTTGGCGCGATAACACGTTGTTTTGAAAGCGGACAAAACGTAGTTGCCATGGATGTTTCATGCCATGAACTGTTAAGTGCTCGTAAAAGCATCGAACTGAAACAAATTGCTGCTTTAGCCTGCATTCCACTGTTTTATGAGCATAAAGTGGTGGGAATTGTTTATACCGACAGCAAAATGTCTGATAAAGTGCTAACCGAGTTGGATATAGAAATTTTAAGCAGTATGAGCCAACAACTCGAAGCAACCGTTCAGGCGATGTTGCTGCAACAATCTATTGATTCATTGCAACTAATTCTTAATGAGAACTCGATATGGACATCTAGCGATAAAGACTGTAGTTTGCTTAATTTGTGCCACTAATACTATATCATTAGTAAAAAGGCTGTATGAGCGATTTAAAATCACCCAAGTTAACACATAGCGATGATGATCAGCTAAATGCGACTCAAATAATACCCTTGTCTAAGCCGCTTGCTGCTGGAGAGTGTCTTGTTGGTCGTTTTGAAATTGAAAGTCTGCAAGGACAAGGCCGTTATGGTTTTGTTTACCGCGCCTATGATAAGCAGCTCGATACCCTTATCGCCATCAAAGTCCTCAATAAATCGCTGAGTCAAGATAAGCAAACCATTGCTGATTTTAAAAAAGAATTATTATTGGTTCGTCAATTAAGTCACCCCAATATTATCCGCGTTCATGAATACTACCAAGATGAAGATGTTCACTTCTTAACCATGGATTGGATTTCGGGTAGCAGCCTAGAAGAAGCTATCGCATCGAAATCACTCACAACGGAACAAACTTTTCAAATTATTGAGCAATTATTAGATGGCTTAGCCTTTGCTGAAAAAGCGGGCGTTACTCATAAAGATATTAAGCCTGAAAATATCATGTTAGATGAGTCAGGTCGGCTCTTTATTGCCGATTTTGGCTTGTCTGCTTTTAATAAAGAAAGTAACGCTGACCGTGTTTCAGGGACACCTTATTATGCGCCACCTGAGTATTTACAAACCGGTAAAATAAACTTAACCACTGATTTGTATGCCGCAGGTGTAGTGATCTTTCAATTATGTTGTCACGGTTTACCATTTAGTGGCCATTCGATTGATGAAATTTTACAGACTAAGTTGTTAGATAAACCTAAATTTAAGGCTGTTAAAGAAGAGTTTAACTTTCTAAAGTCATGGTCATTGGCACTCATTTCTCCGCATCCCGCATCCCGACCCACTAATATTAGCCAAGCGCAGAATCAATATATTAGTTTATTAGCAGAAAAAGATAATAAACCTATCAGCAAAAAACGGTTAATAGTGACGGTTATGTCGATGATGGTATTTTTTACCATCGCAGTGGTTTTGTTTCTGAGTCGTCAAACACCCATTAAAGCCAATGCAGTCGATCATTACGCGGTGGCGATATTGCCTTTGCAGACACAAGAGGGCGAATTTGATCAAACTTTTGCTAACTATTTGAATTACCAATTAACCGATATTAAGAATTTACGGGTGATTGAACAATCGAGATTAAGCCAGCTATTAGCGCAACTGGGTATTACGCCTCCCATTGATGACGCTAATATGGAGTTGATCTCAGACTTACTGCAGATTGACGTGCTCATTAGCCCACAAACATTTATTGCCGGTTCTGAGGCTAAAGATATTCAGTTTCAGTTGGTTTCTGTCGATGGTTTTAACATTCAACGCGAAACCTTAATAAAAGCCCCTTATAACGAGAAAGATTGGCAAGAAGTGACTCGACATTTTGTCGATAAATTTAGGCAGCGTTTAGACATAGAAGTGAATGCCGAAAAAACCATTGAGATTGAAGAAAACCCTTTGGTTGATTTATTTCCTATTAAAACACTTATTTTAAAGGGTGACTTTGAGCAGGCGCAGCAAGCGTTAAGCCAAATATTAGCGAGAGAACCTGCTTCTGCGCAAGCTTGGCTGCAACAAGGTGAATTAAACCTGACGATAGGTTTATTCATGGAAGCCGAACAGGCTTATAGCCAAGCGATAGCATTTAGCGCCACTAATTCTTATACTGCGAAACTAGCGAGTGCACGCTTAAATGATTTAGCGGGTAAAATCGAACAAGCTCAAGCCGATTATTTAAGCTTAGTGAATGCCTTTCCTTACAACACTGAACTTAAGATGATGCTATCAGAGTTCTATTTTTTAATTGAACAACATAAAAAAATGGAAGTCTTATTACAAGAAGTGGTAAAAATTGATCCAAACCATCCTAGTGCATGGTTTATGTTAGGAAGAGTGGCATTTTTACAAGGTGATTTTGAAAAAGCGTTAAATGAATATTTTGTTAAGGCACTAGTCACCGCTAAAAAACTAAAAAACCGTGTTCAAGAAGGTGAGGCGCTAAATGCCTTTGGTGTTGTTTATGAACAGTTAGGAGAAACAGAGCTTGCCTTTGATTATTATCAACAATCGTTAAAAATTAGAAGACAACTAACTAACTTAGCCGATGCAGCGACCACTATGACTAACTTAGCCGCTATGCATTTAGCGGTTGGCGAATACCAGCAGACTGAACAATACCTAACAGAAAGTTTAGCTATCTATCAGAAGTTAGACGATCAAGAGGGTCTTTCGAATACTTATAATGAGTTAGGAAAATTGGCTGAAGAGCAAGCTTCGTATCAAACGGCCTTGGAAAATTATCGCCATGCGTTAAATATTCGAGTTGAACTCAATAACTTAATGCTCCAAGCAGAGAGTATGAATAATATTGGCTTCACTTATTTTATGCTGCTTGACCCAGAACATGCCTTGGTTTATTGGCGTCAATCAGAGCAGTTATATCAGCAAGTACAGTTTCCTATTGGCATTATCCATGTACGACAAAACTTAGGGCAGATGGAACTCGCTAAGGGAAACTGGCGCAATGCCTATCACCTTTTTAACAACACTTTAACCGATGCTGAAAAACTCAATATTACCGAAGAGTCGATCGTTTCGCGTAGTTACCTAACAAAACTCGCTTTTTTACAAGGTAATTTTTATGCGAGCATTGAAGAGTTAACGTTAACTTATCAAGCGGCGGTTAAAGCTAATGACGTACGAGCTATGGCTGAATTTGGTCTATGGTTAGCCGATTGGTCATTGCAGCTTGGCGACCAAGAGCAAGCTGCTAAGCACTTAGCCAATATAAACGATATAGTTTCGCGTCATGGCAATAAAGAACATATGAGTAAATTTCAGTTCTTAAAAAGTCAGACGGTAGGGAATTTATCTACAGCTGTTATGGAAAATAAAAATAATAGGGTTTTAGATCATGCCCATCAATCTATTTATATTCGCCAATTAATTTATCAGGCAAAACAGTCTTTACATCAAGGTAACAAAGATATCAGTGCTTATTTGACACCACTGGCTAACGTTGATTTTAGCTTGCAACAATATCAGTATATTGAATATTTAGAGCTTTTAGCCGTACAGCAATATTTTTCAGGAGCTTGGCTTGATTTAAAAGCCACACTAAGGTCAGCCGATATTTTATTAAGAAAAATGGGCGATTATTGGCGCAGCTTTCAATTTGATCGTCTGCGTGCCCAATTGGCGATTGTCAATCAACAAGACCCAACAAAATATTATAAAAAAGTGACTAAAAAGCTGATGCATCTTAAGGCTAATTTACCTCCAGAATTTTCTGGTAAATTCATAGAAACTCAAGATTATTTTGAATTAAATGATTCATTAATGGAGTTATCACGCCATGACCAATAATGCCAATATTGCTAAAATGGTTGACCAACTTAATGAAAAGCAAAAACAAATATCACAACAGCTTTATTCGGGTAATGAGCAAATGCGTGGTTTGGCAAAACGCGTTTGGCGAGTACAAGAAGATGAACGCAAGCATATCGCTCGAGAATTACATGACGGAGTAGGACAACTGCTTACGGCTTTGATAAATCAGCTGCAGCAAGTTAAAAAAGGAGACGCGAGTATAGCGCTTGATGAGAGTATAGATCTTGCACGTCAAGCCTTATCAGACACTCGCGTGATTTCTCGCTTAATGCGCCCAAGAATTTTAGATGATCTTGGGCTTATTCCAGCCCTTGATTGGTTAGTGCGTATTATGGCGGAACCCGAAAAAGCGACAATTGAATTTCATCATCAAGTTGACAGTATTTTAGATAGTGATACTCAAACCCTAGCGTTTCGAGTAATACAAGAAGCGCTGACCAACGCGATTAAGCATGCACAAGCACAAAATATTATTCTCAATTTAATTGCAACTGATAATCTTTTAATGATTAAAATAAAAGATGACGGTATTGGAATGAAAGCTGATCAAGAATCTAGTCCTGAGGGCTTTGGCTTAGGCGCAATGCGCGATAGAATAAGTGCCTTCGGTGGTCAATTAACAATAAATTCGCAGCCAGGACAAGGCTGTGAAATAAAAATATTGGTAACGGGGAGGAATGGCCGATGATCCGTGTTCTTATTGCAGATGATCATACTATCTTACGTCATGGACTGGTCAGTTTATTAAGTAAAGATAATGATATTCAAGTGGTTGCTGAAGCAGCAGATGGACTTGAAGCTGTGAGTAAAGCGCTGGAATTAAAACCCACCGTTATCGTTATCGATATTAGCATGCCAGGATTGAACGGTATGGAAGCGGTTAAACGCTTAAATGGCCAACTGCCAGACACAAAAGTGTTAGTGCTAACTATGCATGAAGAACAAGAGTATGTCATTCATATGGTTAGAGCGGGTGCTTCTGGTTACTTATTAAAAGACAGTGCGAGTGACGAACTCATCGATGCGGTAAAAGCATTAGCTGCGGGGAAAACCTATTACAGCCAATACGCGGCAAGTGTGTTGGCATCACAATACAATAAGCCGGCAGAAAATTGGCAAGATCCCTACAAAAACCTGACTAATCGTGAGCGTGAAGTCTTTCATTTAATCATTGAAGGTAAAACTACCAAAGAAATTGCTCGTTCATTAGATATAAGTGTTAAAACAGCAGAAAACCATCGCGGTAAAGTGCTAGATAAATTGAGCGTTGCCAACGCTGCTGAATTGGTCCGTTATGCGGCCAAAAACAACCTACTGCTATAAACAAGGTATATTAACCTCTTCCTTGTAGGGGTTTTACCTGATTATTTTAAACCTTAATGTTTGGCATGCTCGATGTATCAAAACATATAAGGTTTATTCCAATGCTAAAAACACAATTAAAAAATAAAATATTAATCGCTGGCCTTATCGGTGCAGGCTTAACTTTTATGTCGCTAAATATTGCTGCTAAATCTATCGGACCTGAACTGAAAGGTTTGATGGCGACTGCTGAAGTACATGAGGTTTTTAACGTCATCGTTACTTTCGAAGGTAAAGGAGCTATTAATGCACAACAGCTAAACGTTATTGAATCAACGGGTGTTATTGGTGGCGTAAGCTTTAAGCAGTTTCCTATTGTCGGTATAACGGCAACAAAGGCGCAAATAGAAGCTATTTATAAATCAAATAAAGTACGCTCTGTTTACTACAACGCGCCATTATCATTAGAAAATGATAGAGCAACACAAATTACCGGTGTTGACCGCTTACGTGATGACAGCTCTTTACGTAGTAACGGTATGCCATATTCTGGACGTGGTATCGGGGTTGTGGTTAATGACTCGGGTGTCGATGGCACGCACAGCGACATTAAGTTTCCTAACCACGTTGTTCAAAACGTATTGGCACAAACTAACCTACATTCGTTATCAGATATTTTACCCATAACTTACCAAGAAGATACCGCGAACAGTGATATTGCTGGTGGTCATGGTTCTCATGTTGCGGGTATTATTGGCGGCAACGGTGCGATGTCGAGTGGTAAATATCAAGGTGTTGCTCCTGGCGCAAAAATTGTTGGTTATGGCTCAGGTGCTGGTTTATTTATTTTAGACACTATCGGTGGTTTTGATTACGCTAAGACGCATCAATATGCTTATAATATTCGCGTTATTTCAAACTCCTTTGGTAGTACAAGTGATACAGGTACTGACTTTAACCCTGATCATCCAACCAATGTTGTCACTAAAACATTATCAGATGCGGGTATTATTGTCGTTTTCTCTGCGGGTAACTCAGGAAGCGGCGAAGCGACAATCACCGGTAACTTCAAAAAAGCACCTTGGGTCATTACCGTAGCAGCGGGTGATAAAGACGGTAAATTAGCTGACTTTAGTTCACGTGGTGTTAAAGGTAAGAGTGGCGAAGTTACGGTTGATGGCGAGCTTTTTCAGTGGGAAGACCGTCCTACTGTAACTGCGCCGGGTGTTGATATTATTTCAACCCGCGCTTCATTATCTAGCTTAAGTGCCTTGAGCATTGCCGATGATAGCGACGTGATGGACGCAAATCACGTACCTTATTATACTTCTATGAGTGGTACATCAATGTCAGCGCCACATGTTGCTGGTATCGTTGCCTTAATGTTAGAAGCTAACCCTGACTTAACGTGGCGTGAAGTGAAGTCAATACTACAAAAAACAGCAACCAATATGCCTGGCCGAGAAACATGGGAAGCTGGCGCCGGTTATGTCAATGCCTACGCGGCAGTACAATCAATTGTCGATGAAGATTTATCTTTTGGCAAAACAACTAAAATCAACCGTGATTTTAATGCTAAAGCGTTAACCTCAGTACAGTCAGAAGATGATATGTCTGTGCCGTTTAGTCCTGTTGGTGATAATGAAGGTGTTGTTTTGACCGTCAATGCCGAAGCTTCTATGGTGATGGTTCGAGCAAATGTTGATGATAATACGGTAGCACTTACCTTGACTAGTCCTTCGGGCAAACGTTACGGGTCAAGTATTGCTTTACCTGTTTTAGGTCAAAACATTGCAGTGACAGCACCAGCGGAAGCGGGTAAATGGATACTTAAAGCAGGCGGTATTGGTAGTCTTTCTGGTGTTGCGCTTGACCCTGCTGGATTAACCAATGGTTATGCGGTACCTGGTGATATTGACGTAACGGTTAAGATTATAAAAACTGATGGTTATCTTGGTCTTGATGATTTGACTAACCACCCTGCTAAAGCGTTTATTGAATTCGCAGTTAGTGAAGAATTAGTCGATGCAAATGCGTTAGGTTTCGAACCAGATAATTACCTTACCCGTGAAGACCTAGCTGATTTTTTAAGCTTAGGTGCCGGTATTCGTCAATCAAATTTGGCAGCAACAAGCACATTTGCTGATGTCACAGAAAATACTACTTACACTGCTGCTATTAACGCGGCTGGTGAAAAGGGTGCCGCTTTACGAAATGGTGCACAAGATCAACATGCAGTAATGTTGACTAATGGTGATAATTTTAATCCACAAGGCTTAGTTAATCGCAATGAGTTAGCTTATTCTTTTGTACAGTCATTGGCTTTACAATCGACTGCAGAAAGCTTTACTGGTGATATTACTGCTATTTATGGCGAGCAACGTATAGCGATAGCAGACCAAACTGATATTCCACAAGCAATGAAAGGTTACGTACAATTAGCCTTAGACTTAGGAATATTAGGCGCAAGCTTTGACGTTCAACAGGGTGCTTATGATTTAGTCCCTACTATAACGGCGACCTTTAACGGTAAAACACCAGTTAGCCGCGCTGATTACGCAGTAGCCGCGACACGTTTTTTTAATAACTACCTATAGACTGAGTATCAAGGCAAATAAAGCCTATCGGGTAGCATCAGATAGGCTTTAATTACCCACTATTATTACAATATATACCAGTATCAGATTAGCTTTTTATTAGCGCAAAACATTGATGAATTATCTTTTTTAGCATTACTCATTAATATTATTTTTTGAGAATAAATAGGAATATCAAATGAAAACTAAATTTATAACAGCCAGTGTCACAAGTTTTATCTTCGCGTGTAGTTGTTTAGTTAATGTCGCATCGGCATCACTAATTACTATCGATTTTGAAAGCTTCCCTGAAAGTGATTTTAGTCAAGGTAGCGAAAACGGTTTTAATATTAGTGCTAATGGGCCAGATACTAAGATTGTAGACCCAGGGTTTAATAGCGGTAATACCGCTTTTTCTGATGGTGGCTCAACATTACTACCATCAAATTGGTTTTTCTCAACTAACGGCTTATTTACTTTTGAAAAGCTTGATATTGGTTCATTCTATAATCAGGGGGACTATGTCATTGTGACGGGGTGGCTAGGTAACGTACTTCAAGCAGAGGACAACTATAAAACGACTACCTCACAATGGAATGGTCAGTTATCAACTAAAGAAGCGATTAATTTGAAGGGTATTATGGTCGATAAAATTAGCATCTCGATGTTAAGTACCAGTAATCTTTATGGTGTTATGGATAATGTCGTAATGAATAAAGTACCAGAGCCGACCAGTTTAGCTATTTTTGCCTTAGGTATAATGGGATTAGCAGTACGACGCCTTAAGCAATAAGCGTAATGATTGTTTAGGTTGTTAACGTTTTATAAAAAACACTGATGGTAATCATCAGTGTTTTTTTATGATGTGAATTTGGGTATTAAGCCTTTAAGCTTGTTAATAGCCGAACAAGGTTATAAGTAAAGCTAATAAAATAGCTCGAATTATTCTCTGTTTTATTAAAATAATTATATTTTAATAAAACAATTCTTACTTTTCTAAGGGATCGCCCGCTGGCCAGTCAATAAACTGGCGAGTATCTGCGCACTTGACATCCCTTTAGCCTAACCTTATATTTAAAACACTTTGCCTTGAAACAATCAAGGTTGCCTAAAGAGTCTCAAGTGCAATATTTGGGCAGGCGAAGTCTCCAATATCGATTTAAAATAAACGTATAGTAAAGTGTATTACTTGCAACTTCCGGTAGTGTTATTGAATACCTTTTGCTTGAATTGCTCAACAAGGAACTATGTTAAATGGTGTCTGAACAGGATCAAAATACTACTGCGTTAGATCAATTCGAAGTAAATTCACATGATATAGAGATGTATCTCGATGTGGTTTTTAATAATCACGACGATCCTATATTCGTAAAGGATAATGAATGTCGATTGTTACTCGTTAATGATGCTTTTTGCCAGGTTTTTAACTTAACTAGAAACGAAATCATCGGAAAAACACTCGCTGAAACAGTACCTCCAAGCGAGCGTGATCATTTTTTAGCAATTGATAGGTTAGTACTGGATAAAGGGGAAGCGATTTTAAGTGAAGAAACCCTGACGATTAATGGCTCAGAAACTAGAGTTATATTAACTAGAAAGAATCGCTTCATAGATGGTAAAGGTGACTATTTTATCGTCGGTGTCATTAATGATATTACCAAACGAAAACTAGCCGAAGAAGAATTAAAACTCGCTGCCAGTGTTTTTACTCATGCCGGTGAAGGCATCATGATAACCGACGCCAAAGGGATCATTATTAATGTCAATAATACCTTTGTCACTTCAACTGGTTATAGCGCTGTTGAGGCGATTGGACAGAAGCCGAATTTTTTACAATCAGGAATACACCCTGCCGAGTTTTATAGCGAGATTTTGCAAGTGCTGCAGAGTAAAGGGGCGTGGTCTGGTGAAATATGGAACAGTCGTAAAAACGGTGAAATTCATGCTGAAATGCTTAATATTAGTTCAGTTAAAGATGTTGATGGTCAAATAAGTAACTATGTTGGCTTATTTACTGACATCACTCCAATGAAAGAACATCAAAGTCAGTTAGAGCATATTGCCCATTATGACGTACTGACTAACTTACCGAATCGGGTGCTACTGGCTGACCGATTATCTCAATCTATGTTGCAGTGTAGCCGCAATATGCAAACACTCGCCGTGGTCTTTTTAGATTTAGATGGCTTTAAACTTGTTAATGATGAGCATGGTCATGATGTGGGTGATGAACTGCTGGTTGAAATTTCCATACGAATGAAAACGGCACTTCGCGAAGGTGATACTTTAGCCCGTATCGGTGGTGATGAATTTGTTGCGGTATTAACTAATTTAACAAAGGTTGAAGACTGTGAGCCGATATTAGATCGCTTGTTATTAGCCGCATCTGAGCCAGTGACCGTTAGTAACATCGTGTTAAATGTATCAACCAGTATCGGTGTAACACTTTATCCACAAGACAGCGTTGATGCTGACCAACTTATGCGCCATGCTGACCAAGCCATGTATGTGGCGAAAGAATCAGGTAAAAATCGTTATCATTTATTTGATACTGCGCAAGATGATGCAGTTAAAATACAACAGGAAAGCCTTGAGGCCATTCGCAGTGCACTCGATAACCAGCAATTTGTGCTTTATTATCAGCCTAAGGTTAATATGAAAACAGGCAAAGTGATTGGCGTTGAAGCCCTTATCCGCTGGCAACACCCTTGCAGAGGGTTATTAAATCCCTTCGACTTTTTACCTATTATTGAAAATAATCCGATGAGTATCGAATTGGGCGAATGGGTTATTGATACCGCACTAACACAAATAAGCCAATGGCAAAAAATGGGCCTCGACCTTCCGGTTAGCATTAGCGTAAATATTGCCGCGGTTCAATTACAGCAGCCTGACTTTACTCAGCGATTAACAACTTTACTAGCAGCGCACCCTAATGTTAAACCTTGCTATTTAGAACTAGAAGTATTGGAAACCAGTGCCTTAGATGATGTCAATCATGTTTCAACAACTATGTTGGAGTGTATTGCATTAGGCGTAAGCTTTGCCTTAGATGATTTTGGCACGGGGTATTCCTCCTTAACTTACTTGAGACGGTTACCCGCAAACTTAATTAAGATAGATCAAAGTTTTGTTCGAGATATGCTGATCGATACCGATGATTTTGCCATTGTTGAAGGTGTTATCGCCTTGGCTAAATCATTCAAACGTGAAGTTATTGCTGAAGGTGTTGAAACGATTGAACATGGTAAGGCGCTGTTGCAACTAGGCTGTAATTTGGCACAAGGTTATGGCATAGCCAAACCTATGCCAGCGCATGATGTGCCAGTATGGGTCAATAATTGGCGACCAGATGCGAGTTGGCAACTGTAAGTACTAAATATGTACGATCAAAGACAAACGTAAACAAAATAAGTGAAAAAAATGAAGATTAACGAAATAGCAGAGAAGAACTATCTTTGGGTAGAAAAAATGGGTTGGCATAATAAAACAACGCTAGAAGCATTAGCCCTTGTTGCATCAGAAGTCGGTGAGGCTATTAATGAATGTCGGCACGAAAAACCTAGTGATGCCTTTGGCGAAGAGCTTGCCGATATTATCCTAAGAGTGCTAGATATTTCCCATTGGCAAGGAATTGATATTGAAAACGAAATTTTAAAAAAAATGAGCAAAAATGAAATCAGAGGAACTAGAGGAAGGCTTAAATAAATTAAAGACTAATACTTTTTCTAGTTACTTTCGCTGCAAGTAAACGCTGACATTTAATTTATTATAACGTGCAGTAGCAACCAAGTTGTTGCTGTTAATTTAACCTACAAAGAACATCCTCTTTTTACAAATTAAAAAATCACTACATCTTTTAACCATTCTTGCAAAACTCCCAGCAGATATTCATTTCGCTTGTGTCTTCCGCTTAGTTTAAGTCCTATTTTATTTTTTAAGCTAAAAATATTAACTAAAATATAGCAAATATTGTCGCCATTATATGCGCCGTTAAACAACTAAACGATATCAATTTTTTTATCAGACTGATTAAAAAATTGATATTGAGTATTTCTATTAATGGCGCAGAATCTAGCAAATTTAGTTAGTGTTCATCAATAAAACTTTTTTGTTGATCACTAGTGACTAAATTTTTTAATGTATTTTAAATCGAATAAAAATCAGACAACCACTTATAAGAGCAATCATGAGTAACTTAATGGCAGGTAATGAAGTCATTTTTAGCGACGATAAATTATCAGTTTATAATTTTGGCGATAATTTTTTATCAGAAAAATCGAATATAGATAAACGCTTTTTTGAAGGCGGTACTCGTTATAGAGACGCTGTACAAATAATCGTGGCAACGGGAGAGTATTGGATATTTGACTATGGTGTAGTGGTTTTTTGGGCGGTAGCCGCAGGTGAACGTCAAGTATTAATCAACCGACTTAAGAGTGATAACACCCCTTACATTGAAAATATTGAAGAACATTTACGCTTTACTTTTTCTAATGAACTGATCATTAAAAAAGATACCATAGTACTACCTGATAACGATCCGTTGACACGTCTGGCGATAAGCCATGCGTTAGCGCAATCTAACAAGTTGATGGAATTTGAACTTCAAGCGCAAAATAAAATAATGGATTATTCTCATATTCCTGAAGAATTGGCTAAATTAGGTAAAATATCAATTAGCCAAAAAGAAATCGCTAAAATTAGAGGTACGCTACTGAGTACTAAAAGCGATATTATTTTACATTATGGATTACTTGATACCCCAGATTTTATTTGGGAATACCCTGAATATGAAGCGACTTACGAACGTATGGCGCGTTATATGGATATTCATCAACGCGTGGAATTATTATCTAAAAAGCTCTCGACCATTCATGAACTATTTGAAATGTTAGCGGCTGAACAAAAGCATCAACATTCATCATTTTTAGAATGGATTATTATCGTGTTAATTGGTATTGAGATTGTTTTGTTTCTTGTTCAAGAGTTGAAAAGTTTGGCGAGTTAACTCGCCAATTTTTATTGTTAATATTTACTTTTTTAATGTGGGTTTTAAGTTAGTCAGCAGGTAAGTTATTGAGTGAAAATAACTGACCTGCTTTGTTATACAAGCTTATGCTTAGCGGTCCAAATATGTGCCAACTCTAACGCTATTGTTGCAGCGGCTAATGCAGTAACTTCACTGTGATCATAAGAAGGAGCGACTTCCACTACGTCCATGCCAATCAGATTAATACCCACTAAACCTCTCAATATCTTCAACACTTTATCTGTGGTTAAACCACCACATACTGGCGTACCTGTACCAGGAGCAAAGGCGGGATCTAAACAATCAATATCAAAGGTTAAGTAAGTTGGTGTATCGCCAACTCTAGCTTTAATTAATGCGGTGATCTCACTGACACTCATATCATTAGCTTGCATGGCATTAATGACAGAAAAACCATGGTCTTGCTCTTTGTAATTGGTGCGAATACCGACCTGAATAGATTTATCTTTATCTATGAGATTTTCTTTAGGCGCATGATAAAACATAGTGCCATGGTCATAACAGCTACCATTGCAATAAGTATCAGTATGCGCATCGAAATGTATCAGTGCCATAGTGCCAAATTTTTTCGCATAAGCACGCAGTATCGGCAACGTAACAAAATGATCGCCGCCTAGCGATAAAATGGTTTTGTCTG
Source organism: Colwellia sp. BRX10-1 (assembly GCF_014077545.1). Lineage (NCBI taxonomy): Bacteria > Pseudomonadati > Pseudomonadota > Gammaproteobacteria > Alteromonadales > Colwelliaceae > Colwellia > Colwellia sp. BRX10-1. Next base: position 182,653 of record NZ_JACGWC010000001.1, on the reverse strand, counting down.
CATCAAGTAACTGACCTACAGCCGTTTCAACTTGCGTACAAAAATGTGCAGAGTCTCCAGGAGAAAAAACCAAGTCGCCAGCATCAATAATTTTACAGTGTTTTAATAAGCTAAAAGGCCAAGGAAATCGCTTACCTTCCCAAGCCAAATTAATTGAAGCTTGCCTAATCGCAGTGGGGCCCATTCGAGCGCCTGAGCGCCCGGTGGTAGCCATGTCATAGGGTAAGCCTAAAACAACAATATCAGCAGCCGACTCAATGGGATTTTGCACTAAAGGCTGACGTAAGAACGTCATTGCATTTGAGTAAATTGACTCATCAACTTGATTGAAAATATTTTTCATTGTGCTTAATCTCTACAAATCTTCAAGGTAGGTGTAGCCTTGTAAGCCATCAACTAACTCTTTAAAAATTTCTTCACCTTCGCTTTTTGATAATCTAGCATCGATAAGCTCGGCATAGGTTTTTTTAAATAATTCGGCATCTAAATGTACATAATTCAGCATATCTTCTACCGTATCGCCTTCATTAATTTCAGTGATTTCTGCTTCACCGTCGTCATTGATGAATACTACCGCACTGTGAGTATCACCGAATAAATTATGCATATCACCCAAAATTTCTTGATAAGCACCCACTAAGAAAAAGCCAAGTAAATAAGGCTCATCTTCTGTCCATGCTGGCACCGGTAATGTGCTTTCAATACCCTGTCCGTCAACATAATGGTCAATAGTGCCATCGGAATCACAAGTGATATCTAATAATACCGCTCGTTTTTCATGTGATTTTTCTAAGTTACTTAAAGGTAAAACAGGAAAAACCTGATCAATTCCCCATGCATCGGGTAATGATTGAAATAAAGAAAAATTAACAAAAAATTTATCAGCAAGTTTCTCTGTTAAATCATCCATTATTGGGCGATGAAAACGATTTTTACCATCCATTAATTGATTTAATTCATAACAAACACGTAAATTAATTTGTTCAGCCCAAGCGCGTTGGGTTAAATTTAATAATCCCATCGAAAACTGGTTGTGTACTTCAGCTAAATCACTTTGGGTGTCATGATAAATTTCAATTAAGGCGCGATCATCATTACGATCATTTAGTTGCGCTAACGAACGCCACATATTACTTAATAAAATAGATTCATCAGGCGTAGGCGCTATGATATTTTCAGGTTCGTAAGACTCAGTGCCAATAACATTAGAAATAAGTACCGCATGATGTGCGGTTAATGCTCTGCCTGATTCCGAAATAATCATTGGCATAGGTTGATGATAACTTTTACAAATATCACCAATAGTATGGACGATGTTATTAGCGTACTCAGCAACACTGTAGTTCATTGAGTTATGGGATTGGCTTCGTGTACCATCATAGTCAATGGCCAAACCGCCACCAACATCCATGCATAAAATACCTGCGCCTAGGTTGCGCAGCTCGCAATAAAAACGCGCCGCCTCACTAACACCTAATCTTACATCTCTTATATTGGCTATTTGTGAGCCTAAGTGAAAATGGACAAGTTTTAAGGCGTCAAGCATGTTTTCTGCTTTAAGGACTTTTACAACGTTAAGTACTTGCGAAGCTGACAAACCAAACTTTGACTTTTCACCACCACTGGCTTGCCATTTCCCTTTGCCTTGAGAGGCTAAACGAACACGGATCCCTAAGCGAGGTTCAACATTGAGTTTCTTTGCTTCGGTTAAAATCATTTCTAATTCAGACATTTTTTCTAAAACGATATGAACTTTATGACCTAACTTTTCGCCAATTAACGCTAAACGCACATATTCTCGGTCTTTATAGCCGTTACAAACAATAACCGATGAAACTTTTTGAGCCATAGCTAAAACAGCTAATAATTCTGCTTTACTGCCTGCTTCGAGGCCAAGTTGAGTGGACTCTTTATTATTTTGGCTCGCCAAAATTTCATCAACAACTTCACGCTGTTGATTGACTTTAATAGGATAAACTAATAAATATTTTTCCTGGTAATCATAGTCTTCTATCGCCTTATTAAAAGCTTCACATAGACTGTGAATGCGATGATGAATTATTTGCGGGAAACGCACTAATGCAGGCAGTGTTAAGCCTTTATCTTCAATCATTTTAGCGATATTGATTAAATCTACTGTGTGATCCTGACGCTCAAATTTTGGCGCGACATATACATTTCCAGCATCATTAATACCGAAATAGCCCTGACTCCAGTGACGTACGTTATAGTGTGCGCGAGCGTGAGCAAGATTATCTTTGTTCATTGATTTTCCTTTACTTATTCTACTTAATAATAGAATGGCAATTCTTCATGGGTAATTAGGGCGAATTAGAATTTAACAGCCGCTTAATGTCCAACAAAAAAAATAATGATAGGTAACAATTATTATTGATGAGTGCTGGTGATAATTCAACTTGAGACCTGAATTAGTGCACTAATTGATAGGGGGAATTTAATTTGCGGGGCTAGTGCACTGATTTTGATATTCAATATTAGTGCGTTGACCCCGCAGATTATTAGCAGGTAAATATATTTAATTACTTATAAAAATGACCAACTAATCTTTTTTATGTTGGGTAATACTGTATAAATCATGGCGTCTATCACGCATGGTATGTACAGCGCCATGACTATGTAACTGTTTCAATAAATCTAGATTTACGTCTACAATAACAGTCATTTCTGAGTTAGGTGTTGCCTCTGCTTTGATGCCCGTTGTTGGAAAAGCAAAATCAGACGGCGTAAATACCGCAGATTGGGCATATTGAATATCCATATTATTTACTTTTGGCAAATTACCTACCGCACCAGCTATAGCAACATAACATTCATTTTCAATCGCTCTTGCCATTGCACAGTGACGCACACGTGTGTAGCCATTCTGGGTGTCTGTTAAGAACGGCACAAACAAGATATTCATCCCTTGGTCGGCAAGTATTCTAGAGTACTCTGGAAATTCAACATCATAACAAATCATGATACCAATTTTGCCACAGTCAGTATCAAACACCTTGAGGTTTTTACCACCCACCATAGACCAACTACGCACTTCTGCTGGCGTTAAATGAATTTTATCATAACGTTCCCATGAACCATCACGACGACACAAAAAGCCTGAGTTATAAAGATTGCCATCAACAAAAAACGGCATGCTACCGGTAATAATATTAATATTGTAACTTATCGCAAACTCGATAAATTTATCACGAATTTGTTCGGTATATTCCGATAGTCTGCGAATACTCTCTGTTAAACGTAAATGGTTAAATTCTGCCATCAAAGGTGCATTGAACAATTCAGGAAACAGCACAAAATCACTTTTATAATCGGATACGGCATCGACATAAAATTCCATTTGTTCAAATAAATCATCAATACTTTTCATTGAACGCATTTGCCATTGCACTAAACCTAAACGAACCTCTGAGCGCGGCGCATTGATAAGTTTTACCGATTTAGTATAAAAGATATTTGGCCATTCAAGTAACGTGGCATACTCCATTGATTCCCTATCGCCCGATAAGTAACCGGTTAGTAACTTGCGGACATAAAAATCATTGGCGAGTTGAAAGCTTAATACCGGATCATATAATTCTTTGATTTTTACTTTTTCAATATACTGTTTAGCGCTCATTTTATCTGAATGTTGCGCATAGTTTGGCATACGACCACCGGCTACAATAGCGCGTAAATTCAAGTTTTCACAAAGTTCTTTACGAGCATCATACAAGCGTCTAGCCAATCGTAAACCGCGATAATCAGGGTGAATAAAGACCTCTATTCCATATAAAGAGTCGCCTTTAGGATCATGATTATCAAAGGTCATATTGCTAGTGATTTCAGAATAAGTATGTTCATCACCAAAATCAGCATATTCAATTATTAATGAGAAGGCACAACCGACAACAATGCCATCAACAACTACACAGATTTGCCCATCTGGAAATTTAGTTAATAAGGCTTTAACCGTGGGTTCATTCCACGTTGCTAATTCTTTATTAAGGTAAACTGATTCACTCGCCTTGCGAAGCTCTGTCATATCTTGCAACGTTAAATGACGGACGGTAACGCTATTTGCTTCCATTTAAATTCCTAATTAATTTTGGTATTAATCATACTTTTCTCTCATCGTAGAGTGCAAAAAGACGATTATTGTGATTTGTATACCAAAAAATCAACTTATACAAGCATATTAAAAAAAATCAGAACAAAGATACAAACCAAAAGACCTAAGCAGACACTCACTTAAAATATACCTAAGCAAAGCATACCTAAGCAGACACTCACTTAAAATTGAGACCTAAGTTAATAGATCTAAGCGGGCACTCACTTAAAAATACCTAAGCAGACACTCACTTAAGATTGAAATCCACTTAAAATTGAACAATAACAGTCTTTGCACTAAGCTGAAATAAGGTAGCTATGTTATTTAGGATGAATGATGGCAACGCCAAGGAAGCAACAAATTAGTTTAGAAGACACCCCTTATTATCATTGTGTAGCTCGTTGTGTTCGACGGGCTTTCTTATGTGGTGAAGATAAATATTCAGGCCAAAGCTATGAACACCGTCGAGGCTGGATAGAAGACAAACTTCATTTTCTTACGCAAGTATTCGCTATCGATGTCTGTGCTTATGCTGTAATGAGTAACCATTATCATGTAGTAGTATTTATTGATGAAGCAAAAGCTAAGCAATGGAGCATGATAGAAGTTCTTGAACGTTGGCATACTTTATACAAAGGCACTTTACTGACCAAGCAATATTGTCAGGGTGAAGTCTTAGCAAAGCCATTACTTGATATAGTTAAGTCAACCGCTGAGGTTTATCGAAAACGTCTGATGAAAATTAGTTGGTTTATGGGTTATATTAATGAGGGTATTGCTAGGGCCGCTAATTAAGAAGATAACTGCACAGGTAGATTTTGGGAAGGTAGATTTAAATCACAAGCGCTATTAGACGAAGCTGCCCTTGCATCTTGTATGGCATATGTTGACTTAAATCCTATTCGAGCTAATGCCGCAGAAACACCAGAAAATTCAGAACATACCAGTGTCAAACTTCGATGTGAACAGGCAGCAAAAAGCAAACAGCCCAGCACGCTATTACCCTTTATTGGCAATCCAACAAAGGGTATGCCAAAAGGTAAACCTTTTGGCAATCCAACAAAGGGTATGCCAAAAGGTTTACCTTTTGAACTCAAAGATTATCTTAAATTAATTGAGTTAACAGGTCGATGCATTAGAGAAGGTACATGTGGTTTCATAGAAAAAAGCCAACCTGCAATACTCAATCGATTAAATATATCCGCTGAAAATTGGTTGGTAATCACCACTGAATTTAATACCCAGTTCCATGGTGCCATTGGTCATGAAGTTGCACTGAGTGACTACTGTGAGCATCAACAGTTAAAGCGACGACAAAACTTGAGTCATTGCAACCAACTATTTTCTTAAATAGTTAATCCATAAAAATACTTTCAGATTACTGATCAGGTTTTTCCTGTGGACGAAAATTGTCGAAATATCGATGATTTAAGGAAAATAAAGTTGAAAACTGTTTTAGTACACTTTCATATGACTAAAAATCGATATGACTGACGACAGAATATCAGTTATTAAAATATCTATGTTTTTTGAATTAAAGTGAGTGTCTATGTTGTTTAATTTTCTTAAATAGTTAATCCATAAAAATATTTTCAGATTGCTAATCAGGTTTTCCTTGTGGACGAAAATTGCTGAAATATCGATGATTTAAGGAAAATAAAGTTGAAAAACTGTTTTAGTACACTTTCATATGACTAAAAATCGATATGACTGACGACAGAATATCAGTTATTAAAATATCTATGTTTTTTGAATTAGGGTGGGTGTCTATGTTGTTTTTTTTCATATGAATAATAATCGATATGACTGATGACTGATGACTGAATATCAGTTATTAAAATATTTATGTTTTTTGAATTAAAGTGAGTGTCCATGTTGTTTATTTTTGAATTAAAGTGAGTGTCTATGTTGTTTTTTTTACTTTTTATATCGGAACGAGACCTTAACATTGTTGTTAAGGTCTCGTTGCTTTCTAGAGAAGGCTATTCTTAAATGCTATCAGTAGCAGCACTTTTTTGATAGCTACCGCCCCAAAAATCTATAAAATCAAAACTTAGAGCTGTTCGCTATCTGCTCTCGTGCTACTTGCTTTAGGTGCAGTTATCACTCTTTATTTTTTAACCCATTGCCCCGCGCTATTTTGGATAAAGTGGCCTGGTTGTGTTTTATCATAAGCTTTTTTACCTGCTAAAACGGTGACTTGTTGCATGGTGATTTTATTGGTGCGCGCTAAATTCATATAAATACTTTTGCGCTTTTCGTTAACACTGGTGACTAGGCTCTTCGCGTCTGCGCTATCAATAATAAGACCTAAGTAACCATTAGACATTTCACCAACTAAACCTTGTTGTTTTGCATCGTCGAGTGAAATAGCCCAAGCGGAAAAGGCTATAGTAGAGACCAATAGAGCACAGCTTATTTTTTTTATGAATTTCTTTGTTAAATTTTTCATGGCGTTCCCCTAAAATATGTCGCTTTCAGCACTAAATATGTCGTCTAGTTGTTTATCTACCTTCACCTTTATTTCATGATCAATTTTCAAATTTAAATTAATGGTGATCGGTTCTTTTGCACTAACTTCTATCTTATGTGTACAAGCACTGATAATGAGAACAGTGAATAGCACGATTAGTATTTTACTCATACTTACTCCTTCTTTTTTTGTAAACCTTTGATAAGGCTTTCTTCAAAACGTTGTGTTATTGATAATGATTCAAGTAAGCCAAGCAAGTCGTAACTCAAATTCAAATTTAAATTAACATCGTTATCAATATCTGGATTTCGACCTTTTATTACCGTATTTAACTGCATGTAACCGTCGTCTGCCATAGTAACTGCGGAGGAAAGCTGATGATAATGCAAGTTTTGCAGTGCATCAAACGCCAGTTTTAGTTGGCTGTTGTTTGCTTTAAGCTCTTCTACGGCTGGGTTATCAATGACCTGTATCAGTCCGTTGCTAATATTGTGCAGTTCACCTTTTTCAATAATATATTTATCACCATCAAAAGTAACGGGAAGTTGACCTGATATATTACCCGTTACAACAATACCTTGTTTTTCATCTAATGCTAATACTTGCTCTAAGTCTATACTATTAAGCTGAACATTAACTGAATGCCCATGTTCGACCGGCCATTGTATATTTGGAATAAAGAAGCTGCCCCCTAAAACATTCGCCTTAAGTTTGTTGGCTGAAAGCTGAAAGCTTTTATCGAATGTCCAGTTGGTGTTAATTGATAGCTTTGAAATAGGAGTCACAGTTTCAATTAATTCAACGGTTAAGTTTTCTTTAGCATTGGGCTGAGTTGTTATTTTTCCTGCGAGTAATGAAAAATGTTGTTGCCAATTGAGCTCTTGCAACCAAATGCCATTGATTTCACCACTGAGTGAGGTAATTGCCACCGAAACGTTAAAGGGGGAGTTTTCAATATTGTTTAAAGCGTTTATTTGACCAAAAATATTGTAATCTAATAGGCCATCAATCAATTCAACTTCAGTCGGCAATTGGATATTTAACGATAATAAGTCAGTGAGTTGTAATTTTTTGGCGGAGATAACTAGATTAGGTGACTTGACTGGGCCAGTCAAAACAATGTTGCCTAGCTTCACTCCGTCAGCACTGGCTTGAGCATTAAGCTGAATATCGTCAAAGTTGCCGTTGAGTTCACTAAAAATATTAAACGAAGTTATCTTTAGTTTTTTAGGAATATTCAGCTGTGAAACGTGATTATCGACTTTTAGTTTAATGTTTAGATTGTTGTCCTCTAACAGCGCTACGCTACCCGTTAATTTTGTTGTTAATTTTTTTAGGCTTAACAGTGCTTGAGGTTTTTGTGCAGTTGACGTTTTTGTGGTGATTTTATTGTGCGTTTGATTATTATTTTTGTCCTCAGTCATCTGTTTAAGCACCACGATATTATTTAAGGTGATTGAAGAGTCTGCTGTTAAATTAATCGTTGTTGTTTGCTCGGTTTTATTTAGTGAGCCAATTAAGTGTAAAGCAACAGGCGCAGGAGTGTATTTTGCTATGTTAACCAGCTTCAGCTGACTATCAATAACAAAACGCTCTACTGCTAATGCATAAGGTATTTGTGGGGTAGGTAAGTCAAAAGTAATATTATCAAATTTTACTTGGTGAGGTCGTGCACCGCTAAAGGCGCTTATTTCAAGATGACTAAGGTAGCCCTTACTATCGTTCAGTGTTAATCGTGCATCGCCTTGCGGTTTTATGGTTACGTGCGTTAATGGATTCTCTTCAAGTATTGACATCATTGTTGGCGATAGCCCGGCTTGGGTTAACTTCGCTAACAACTGTGGCTGACTATATTCCACTGATATTTCATTTTTTCCAACAAAGGTTAATGCGACTGTTATCTTGTCTTTAGCGGAAATTTCATTAGTCGTTTCTTTGGCGATTAAATCAAATTGACTATCGAAGTTCAGCGCACCTAATAGTTTAAACGGGCCGCTATTGCCTATGCCGTTTTCAGAAATTATCGAGATATTGCTTATTTGATTTTTCAAGCTAATAGAGCTCGCTTGATATTTCATCTGTGTGTTGAAATCACCTGAGATTTCGCTAGCCGTTAAGTTGTCTGTTAATGCTGCGGTAATAGGTAATCGATGGGCGCTTAAAAAGCTTTTTAGTAAACTTAATTTACTTGAGATCGCAATGGAAAAACCTTCTTTCTCTTGGGTTAGCTTAGCCTCAATAAACACTAGGCTTTCGGATGTTGTTAGTGTAAAAGACAAGTTATTAGCTAGTGTCGATAAATTAGCAATATATTTTGTCTCAGTTTTATTGCTAAGCGTAAACGGTGAATAGGAAAGTTTAGTGACATTTATTTTTGCCGGTAAATTAAACTGCTTAATTTGTTGTGCATAAGTTTGTAAGCTTGTTGAAAGCAATTGGCTTAAGTTTTGATTTTCTTGCTCTTTGTTTAAGAGAGCATCATCTTTTTTGGAGAATAAATGATCTGTACCTTTAATCTCTGCCAACCTTATATCAATATCAGTTATATTAAGGCTAGGGGATAGTTGCCATTGTATTATCATACCGACAATTTGAATGTTAGCCTTTGGGGTCTGTAAGCATGCCTTGTTGACCCTAATGGCCATATTACTGGTAAGGCTTACATTTAGGCAAGTCAACGCTATTTTGTCTGAATTGAATTGTGTTTTTACAAGGTAATTGATAACTGAAACTCTAGCACTGTAAGTGATAGTGAAAATAATCAGTAAGGTGATAACAGCAATTAAGATAAATTTAAGAAATCGCACTTAGGCTCCCTTGCCATAGCTACTTTTTAACTCAAGTAGAAAATATGTTAATTGCTATTAATCGCTGATGACCGTGAGTCGACCGTCTATTTATGGTCACAACTGTTAACAGGGTAGCCTAATTTTACACAATCGAACATAGCTAGTGATTGATGAATTACAGGAAAAAATAAGATTACAGGTACTTTTTACCATATCAGTAGGTGGTTTTGCTTTTCTTGAGAAGGAATGGAAGAAAGGTTGCTGACTGCCGGAGTTGAACTGCTGCATGTTAAGAGTGACTGAGTTTATCAGTAGGTGGTTTTACTTTTCTTAAGACGAAAAAAAACCTTAACATTGCTGTTAAGGTTTCGTTCCTTCCTTTCGGAATGGAATAAAGGTTGCTGACTGCCGGAGTCGAATTGCTGCACGTTAAGAGTGACTGAGTTTATCAGTAGCTGTTAGTTCTAACTTTCGAGTATTTAACTTCAAAGTATAGACCGACAAATTTTAGACGAAAAAAAACCTTAACATTGCTGTTAAGGTTTCGTTCCTTCCTTTCGGAATGGAAGAAAGGTTGCTGACTGCCGAAGTTGAATTGCTGCACGTTAAGAGTGACTGAATATATCAGTAGCTGTTAGTTCTAACTTTCGAGTATTTAACTTCAAAGTATAGACCGACAAATATCAGACGAAAAAAAACCTTAACATTGCTGTTAAGGTTTTTTTCCTTCCTTTCGGAATGGAAGAAAGGTTGCTGACTGCCGAAGTTGAATTGCTGCACGTTAAGAGTGACTGCATTTATCAGTAGCGGTTAGTTCTAACTTTCGAGTATTTAACTTAAAAGTATCGCCCGACAAATTTCAGACGAAAAAAAACCTTAACATTGCTGTTAAGGTTTCGTTCCTTCCTTTCGGAATGGAAGAAAGGTTGCTGACTGCCGAAGTTGAATTGCTGCACGTTAAGAGTGACTGAGTTTATCAGTAGGAGGTTTTACTTTTCTTAAGACGAAAAAAAACCTTAACATTGCTGTTAAGGTTTCGTTCCTTCCTTTCGGAATGGATGGTGCCGACTGCCGGAGTCGAACTGGCGACCTACTGATTACAAGTCAGTTGCTCTACCAACTGAGCTAAGTCGGCACACAAAGATGTGTGCGATAAATTTATTCTATTGAACTATTTATCTTGGCACCGAACAAATGTTTCTACACTATTTCTATATTAAAAAAGTAAGCAACAAATATTCAAATAGGTTGAATAGATGGTGCCTCGACCCGGAATCGAACCAGGGACACGAGGATTTTCAATCCTCTGCTCTACCGACTGAGCTATCGAGGCAGTGTCTAATCTGCTGTCTTTTCGGCTTTGCCTTGAAGACGGGGCGTATTAAACTGTTTTTCGATTTGTTCGTCAACCCTTTTTTTTAAATAAATGTTTGTTTGCTTGTTTTTTCTGCTTATTGGCGGAATAGTCAGCGTAAAATCACCATTTAATCAAAATTATCAATAAAAAAAGTTGTTGAACCCTTACTTTTTCGGTGGAACGTAACCTTCAATTTCAGGTTCTTTTCCTTCAAAAAGATAAGCAACCATAGCCGTTTCTAAAAAAGCACGGTCATTTGGCTCCATCATGTTCATTTTTTTCTCATTAATAAGCATGGTTTGTTTTTGTTGCCAGTTTTTAAATGCTTCTTGACTGATATTATCAAAAATACGTTTACCGACTTCTCCAGGATAAAGTTGAAATCCTAGTCCTTCAGCGTCTTTTTTTAAATTTTGGCAAAATATAATACGGCTCATAAGTTAATTCTCTTGTTCTAGGTTGTAAGTTGGTCTGTGCATTTATACTTTTACCACTTTAATATTCATCTGTATCTTAAAGTGGTATCGATATATAAATATCATGGCTTTAATAAGCTGATCAATTTTTGAGTTGATGCTGCTAAGCCAACCGATGCAGTTGTGGCTAAATTGTACCACTGTTGTTGGTTGTTTTCGTTGATTTCTTTTGCTGGTAATTGTTCACAATCAATCACTACTGGCGATATATCTAAATGAAAGTGACTAAAGGTATGGCGAAATTTTACTAAGGGTACAACGGACGTTTGTTTCAAGTGGAGCTTCGCTAATAATGCGGCAATCTCTTCTTCGTGCTGGACCTCTAAAAAACACCATAAACCTCCCCATATGCCACTTGGAGGACGTTTCTCTAATAATACTTGCTGGTTAATACGAGGTATCACCATAATAGTTTGTTTTTCTGGAATGGTTTTCTTTGGTTTTTTTTGTGGGTAACTACTTTGTTCATTCAGTGAAAAAGCTAAACAAGTGTCACTTAACGGGCACAGCTCACATTTAGGTTTACTGCGAGTACAAATAAGTGCGCCTAGATCCATCATCGCTTGATTAAACTGCGCAACACCTTCTTTGGGCGTTAATACCTCAGCAATCGGCCATAACGATTTTTCATACTTACTCTGACCATTATGGCCTTCAACCATATAACAACGAGCTAATACCCGTTTTACATTACCATCTAAAATAGCGTGATGCTTATTCAATGCCAAACTTAAAATTGCACCAGCCGTTGAACGACCAATACCCGGTAGAGCAATAACTTGTTCAATGTCCTCAGGAAAAGTACCTTGGTATTGCTGAGTAATTATTTTTGCTGTTTTATGTAAATTACGAGCTCGAGCGTAATAACCTAATCCTGTCCAGTGATGTAAAACGTTATCTTCATCGGCATTAGCTAAATCGGTAATTGTTGGGAAACTGTCCATAAAACGATGATAGTACGGGATAACCGTTGCTACCTGTGTTTGTTGCAGCATTATTTCAGAGATCCATACACGGTATGGGGTTTTATTGTGCTGCCAAGGTAAGTGCTTTCTGCCTTGGGCTTGATACCAGTCGAGTGTTTGCGTGGCAAAAAACTGTGCTGATTTCGGTGATATTTGAGTTTTATTTGTCATAGCGACTTAGTTTACCTAATAAACGGGCACGAATAAATGTGCATTTTTTATTGCAAAAATTTATAATGCCATTATGCTCTCGTCCATATTAATCTCGAGATTATCACTCGAAATATACTTGCTAAGATTTAAGGAATTAAAATGAAATTAAATGCTAAAAACCGTAACCGCCGTTTACGTAAAAAATTACGTGTTGATGAATACCAAGAATTAGGTTTTGACGTCGCTTTTAAATTAGCTGACGGTACGGACAATGATACGGTTGATACTTTTTTGAATAACTTTTTTAATGAAGTTATTCAACCTAATGGTTTAGGTTTTGGCGGTGAAGGCGATGTTTTATGGCATGGTATCGTTTGTACTCAAAATATCGGTAAGTGTACCGATGAACATCGTACCGCTGTAGAATCTTGGTTGAATGAAAATGGCGCTACAGCAGTAGCTGTTAGTGATCTTTACGATGTTTGGTGGGCTGAATAACTTTATTCATCATAAATGAACTTTACCCGGCATTGTCAGCATTTTTCAGTGCCATTACTTATGTACAATAAGTGCAGACTCTGAAAATTTTGGCTGCTTTGTTTAAAGCGCATTTATTTAGAATAAAACTTGGATTATATTGAAGAAATATATGGTAGATAAAACTGAAAACACCCACAAAAGCATTGAAGAAGCTGAAAAAGAAGGCAAATATATTCGCAAAGTACGTAGTTTTGTTAAGCGCGAAGGGCGATTAACAAAAGGACAAGCGAATGCATTGGAGCAATTTTGGCCAACAATGGGCTTAAACCATCTTGATGGAATGATTGATTTTGCTCACTTATTTAATAACAGCAATCCTATTATCTTAGAAATTGGTTTTGGCATGGGTAAATCTTTAGTCGAAATGGCAAAAAATGCCCCAGAACTAAATTTTGTTGGTGTTGAAGTGCATCGTCCGGGTGTTGGCGCTTGTATTTCATTAGCAGATGAAGAAGGCGTTCATAATTTAAAGGTTTTTGAACACGATGCGATAGAAGTGCTTGCTGACTGTATTCCTAATAGTTCATTAACGACCGTGCAATTGTTTTTTCCTGATCCTTGGCATAAAAAGAAGCATCATAAACGTCGAATTGTTTCGTTAGAATTTGTCGAAACTATTCGTCAAAAGCTAAAGGTGGGTGGTGTTTTTCATATGGCTACTGACTGGGAAAATTACGCAGAATGCATGATTGAAGATATGAACTCAGCGCCGGGCTATAAAAACTTAGCCACCGATGGTGACTTTGTGCCACGTCCTGATTCTCGGCCATTAACGAAATTTGAAAACCGTGGTCATAACTTAGGTCATGGCGTTTGGGATATTCAATTTAAACGCCAAGATTAATCTAGAATGAACAATTAATTTAAGTACTCTTGTTCAACGTGAAAAAGATGCTGGCTATTACGTAAGTTGCCGGTGTCTTTTAACCACTGCGTACTAATGATTTCTCGTTGCAAGGCGGCTTGCAAAATACGCACTTTATACTGCGACCAATAATAAATCGTTGCTTGTTGATGAATTTCGTTATTTGGAAAAATATCACTTCTGCTTTCTTCTAATTCGGCTAAAATATCAGCAATAACTTTTGGCTTTAACTCTTTTTCTATCTGTAGCTTAAATTTAGTGAAACGTTTTGCTTTAACTAATAACCATGCCATCCACAATATTACGGCAACAGCAAAAACAAATAAAATATCTATACTCATAACTGATTTATTCTATAAAAACATTGTGGGCATCTTATCAGTCAAACTGAATTTGGCTAAAGCTTATTTTTATTTTATAACTCGGGTATTTACAAAAATTAAACCGCTAGCCCTCTTAACTCTATGTTAGGTTAATTAAACGCTATATTGTTGCTTTTTATCGATGAGTTACTTTGCTTTTTTGTTAAGTAAAATAGCAATTAAACGCTGAACTGTGCTTGTTCATGCATCAGTAACTTTGCTTTTAAAGCTAAACCACCAGCATAACCTGTTAATTTTCCATTGGCACCTATAACACGATGGCAAGGGATAATTAAAGCGATCGGGTTTTTTCCGTTTGCTGCGCCAACCGCTCGTACGGCCTTTTCATTATTAATTTTTTTTGCTATCCATAAATAACTTTTGGTCTCACCTTGTTTGACAGTCAGCAATGCTTGCCATACTTTTTGCTGAAACGGTGTACCTTGTGGTGCAAGTGCCAAGTCGAAGACAGTACGATGACCAGAAAAATATTCTGCAAGCTGTTGAACCACTCGGGTAAAATGAGTAGGGCTCTCTGTGTCATTTTCATCAATAATCAGCGGTAAAGCGCCATCTTGAAAAGCAAGCGCCGTTAGCCCTTGGTCATTAGCGGTTAATGCGATATTGCCGTAAGGAGAAGGGGTGATAGTAAAGTACATATTTATTCCTTTGTTAAAGCATAACCCATGAAATATTGTGAGGATAAATAACTATTTTAAAGATAATTAACGATAATGCACAGCACTAAAATTGCTTCTTCAGTTAAAGCGCTAAACTAAAATAAAGCATAAGTCGTTTTATGTCAGCCATTATTTATTAGTGGCTAACTTGTTACGGTATTGTCGTGCAATAACTTTTAAAATATCACGCCAACTGATAATACCAATAGGTTGCATTTCATCATTTACAATCGGCAGACATGAAAGGTGATTGTCATGAAACATTAATACTGCGTCATTTAAACTGACTTCTGCTTTGGCTGTTGTCAGGTCTCTGTTCATGATGAGGTGTAGCTTCTTTTGTAACATTGAATGGTCACGGGGCGTTTCGTTTTTAGTGCCAATTGTTGGACTTAAATGCTTGTATATATCTCTATCGGTGACCACCCCGACAAGTTGTTTATCACAAAGTATCAAAATATGGTGAATGCTGTGTTGGTCAAATATTGCTTTTGCTTTACTTAAATCATCGTCAAGTTCTAAGGTAATTAAGTTTGTCGACATAATTTTACTTAAGCTCATCATTCTCTCCTAATATTTGATTTTTGTTTGCTCGTCACGATAAACAAAACTTTGTTAATTAACAATAATCTTTTAGTCAAAACTACCTCTTTAGTGATTTATATAAAACTAATTGTTGGCTGTCACAAAAGTGTCATACAACTGTCTTATAATTCATATCGTACTAAAGTCTCCATAATTGAAGGTGTTTAAGTGGCAATTGCATTAAAATCGACTGGCCCACGTCAGTTGAAAAATACATTAGCACAATGGTTAATAACAGTAGGCGGTATAAGTGTTTTGTTTACACTGGTGCTGATCTTTTTATATTTACTCTATGTGATAAAACCTATTTTTGAGTCGGCAACAATAGAGCCTGTTGGTCAATTTGAAATCAGTACCACGGCACCCACGTTATCTGCGGGTGTTGATGAACTAAAAGAAATCGCTTTTCAAATTACTCAGCAAGGTGATATTAACTTTTATCAGCTCGTCAAAAGTGCTGCTAATGAAAAAGGTACGTTAGTACTCAGTGAAAACTTATTGAGTGATGATAAAACCTTAATTAATGTTGTTAATTCTGGTGTAGAAAAGAAACTACTCATTGATAGTGACGGCAACATGCAGCTTATTGCCGCTAAATTCTTTTCTAATTTTGATTCGGGTACACGAGAAATTATTCCTAGTGTTGCCTATCCGTTAGGAGAAGAGTCGATAGCCGTTGACGAGAGTGGCGAAGTTCTTACTGAACTTTCATTTGGTATGAATGATGAAAAAGCGGTTTTTGTTGCGTTTACACAAGACCAGCGTTTAATTAAGACTAGCTTAATTGCTGAAGATGACTTTACTTACGACAGCGCTTACGAAACTATTTATCAAGAAATTGATTTTCCTGCTGATCATGTTAACGAAATCTTAGTGACTCCTGATATGGGCTTAGCTTTTGTTCGTAGTGATGATCAAGTCTTTGTTTTTGATCTTACCGATGAAGATGACGTTGAACTTAAAGCCACAATTATTCCCTCTTTAGAACAAACCAGAAGCAAACCCCATCATGTTACAGCAATGGCATTACTTTCTGGTAGTAGCTCAATCTTATTAGGTAGCAGTGCGGGTAAAGTTACACAATGGTTTGAAGTGGCTACTGACGATGGTCGTCAATTTAAAAATGTTCGTAGCTTTAACGTTAGTGATACAGAAGCTGTTACTCAAATTCATACCGAACAATTTCGTAAAAGTTTCTATACTTTAACGACCTCAGGAAATATGGGGGTTTTCTACACCACCAGTGAAGCTGATTTATGGCGTGGTCAACTAACAACTACCGAACCTAGCGTATTTGCAATTTCTCCTCGTGCTGATGGTTTAGTCGTGATTGACGAAAATCAGCTAAAAATATTCAGCGTTGAAAATGAACATCCCGAAGTGACTTGGAGCGCTTTGTGGGAAGAAGTTTGGTATGAAGGTTACCCAGAGCCCGAGTATATTTGGCAGTCAACTTCCGGTTCAGATGATTTCGAAGGTAAATTTTCTTTAGTACCCATTTCATTTGGTACCATGAAAGCGGCCATGTACGCGATGTTATTTGCTGTGCCTATTGCGTTAAGTGCTGCTATTTACACCGCTTACTTTATGACCCCTGGTATGCGCCGAAAAGTTAAGCCAACAATTGAGTTAATGGAAGCATTGCCAACAGTTATCTTAGGGTTCTTGGCGGGTTTATGGTTAGCGCCAATAATCGAAAATTATTTGCCAGCAATCGCAATGCTATTAATTATGTTACCGCTTTCAGTCTTTGTAACTGCATTTGCTTGGCATAAACTGCCTAAAGATATGAAAAATACTATTCCTGAAACATGGGCGCCGATCATACTTGTTCCTGTCTTGTTAATTGCCGGTGGTAGTGCATTTTTGTTATCTCCTTTCTTTGAAACCTTGTTTTTTGGTGGCGATGTTCGTCAGTATATTACTAACGACCTCGGTATTGACTTTGACCAACGTAATTCATTAGTGGTTGGTTTAGCGATGGGATTTGCCGTTATACCGACCATTTTTTCTATGGCAGAAGATGCAATATTTAGTGTACCTAAACATTTAACCAGTGGTTCACTCGCTTTGGGGGCTACACAATGGCAAACGCTTGCGAAAGTTGTTTTGTTAACCGCTAGTCCAGGTATTTTTTCTGCAGTGATGATGGGCTTAGGCCGTGCAGTAGGCGAAACCATGATAGTGCTGATGGCGACGGGTAATACCCCAATTTTAGATTGGAGTATCTTCCAAGGTATGCGTACCTTAGCAGCAAATATTGCTGTAGAAATGCCAGAATCCGAGGTAGGGAGTTCGCATTATCGAATTCTATTTTTAGCTGCTTTTGTTTTATTTGTTTTCACCTTTATTTTTAACACGTTTGCTGAGCTGATACGTCAGCGCTTACGTGAAAAATACAGCTCGTTATAGTTAAGGAACTGAGTTTATGAATAGTTGGTTTAAATCTGGTTCTCCGTGGGTGTGGTTGTCTGCTGGCGGAGTAAGTATCAGTTTAATTTCAGTTCTAGGTTTATTGTGGTTAATTGCTTCACGTGGTTTATCTTACTTTTGGCCTGCAGACATTTATCAATTTGAGACGGTTAATGAAAAAGGCCAAGCAGTTACCGTTATTGGTGAGATATACGATCGTGAAAGCCTGCCAAGCAAGCAGTTATCGCATTTAAATTTAGGTTTAGATCCTACTAAAGAAACCATTGAGCGAATTTTAGTGAAAACGGGTAACCGTGAATTAGTTAATCTAGATTTTCGCTGGTTGTTAATGCCGCTTATTAACAAAACCACCATGCCTGAAGATGTTGTGGTGATTGAACGTCGTACCAATGGTAATTTTTATGGCTTCATTGAAGGGATTATCTTAGATGGTCAGCCTGAAGGCCTAGACAAAATGGCTGAGTTGCTGGAACGTGTTGATAATTTTCAAGACGAAATGGACGAATTACAAAAAGTTGATATCGGTGCCATCAATTATCAAATAGAACGCTTACGGCTTAAAAAGCGTAAACATAAACTTGATGAGACCTTAACCGTTGAGCGCGAACAAGAAATTGATGCAGAAGTTGCTCGTTATAACGCTGATTACCAAGTACTAGAAAAACAGTTAATGGCTATCCGTGACAAAGTATCTCGTGATCAACTTGTGGTACGCGCTATGGGCGGTGAGGTTATTGAGATAAATTTTGAAGAAATACTCAAAGTTACTTATAACAATAAACTGTCTGTTTTTGGCCGAGCTGCGGTATTTATTCAGCAAATAGGCAGTTTCTTAATTGATGACCCACGAGAAGCAAATACCGAAGGGGGCGTTTTTCCTGCAATATTTGGTACTGTTTTAATGGTTTTACTGATGACAGTCATTGTTTCTCCTATGGGCGTTATAGCGGCTATTTACTTACATGAATATGCGGGTAAAAATGCCCTGACTAAACTACTTCGTATCGCTGTTATTAACTTAGCAGGTGTACCGTCAATCGTTTATGGGGTGTTCGGCTTAGGTTTCTTTGTTTACATGGTGGGTGGTAGTTTAGATCAACTGTTTTATGCCGAGACACTGCCTAGTCCAACTTTTGGTACGCCAGGTGTTATGTGGTCTGCGATTACTCTCGCGATACTAACATTACCGGTTGTTATTGTTTCAACCGAAGAAGGCCTATCACGCATTCCTTCAGCTATGCGTCACGGCTCTTTAGCGCTAGGTGCAACCAAAGCAGAAACGTTATGGCGTATTATTCTACCGATTGCTAGTCCAGCAATTATGACGGGTATCATTTTAGCGATTGCTCGTGCGGCCGGTGAAGTTGCACCACTGATGCTAGTTGGTGTTGTAAAAATGGCGCCAAATTTACCGCTCGATGGTAACTTCCCATATTTACATTTAGACCGTAAGTTTATGCATTTAGGTTTTCATATTTATGATGTAGGCTTCCAAAGCCCTAATGTTGAAGCGGCAAGACCATTAGTTTTTGCAACCGCATTTTTATTGGTGACAATTATTGTCTCACTGAATATGACAGCAGTTACCATACGTAACCGTTTAAGAGAAAAATATCGCATGTTAGAGCATTAATTTTATTGAAGAATACCATTCTTATTTTAGTTAAATATACTGACATAAGAATGGCTCAAAATATAAAGTAAAAAAGTTTTAACAGTCACGAACAAAATTTAAGCATTGAAAGAGAAAACTATGATTTCAGTCAGCCCAAGAACATTAGATCCAAAAGTTAAACTTGATCTTAACAACTTATCGCCAGAACAAGTGGCGTTAGAAATTAAAAATTTAAACCTATACTATGGTGACAAACAAGCACTACAAAATATCAGCATGTCTATTCCTAAAGGACAAGTTACCGCGTTTATTGGTCCTAGTGGTTGTGGTAAATCTACGTTGTTACGTTGTATTAACCGTATGAACGACTTGGTTGATATATGTAAGATTGAAGGTGAAATTAATCTTCATGGCGAAAATATTTATGGAAAACATGTTGATGTTGCAGCGCTGCGTCGTCAAGTAGGTATGGTTTTTCAACGACCTAATCCATTCCCTAAAAGCATTTATGAAAATGTTGTCTATGGTTTACGTATTATGGGCGAAAATAATCGCCGTGTATTGGATGAAGCCGCAGAAGTTGCGCTGCGAAGTGCGGCATTATGGAATGAAGTAAAAGACCGTTTGCACGATAGTGCACTGGGACTTTCTGGTGGTCAACAGCAACGTTTAGTGATTGCTCGCGCCATTGCGATTAAGCCAGAAGTTTTATTGCTTGATGAACCTACTTCGGCACTTGACCCTATTTCAACATTGACGATTGAAGAATTGATTAATGACTTAAAAAAGCAGTTTACTGTGGTCATTGTTACCCATAATATGCAACAAGCTGCACGTGTTTCAGATCAAACAGCATTTATGTACATGGGTGACTTAATTGAATACAGCGATACTAATACGCTGTTTACCACGCCGGCAAAAAAGAAAACTGAAGATTATATTACTGGCCGTTACGGTTAATAGAGACGATTAATATTCTACTTTTAATATAGAATAACAAGGAAAAACAATGGATAACATCAATCTTGGTCGTCATATATCAGGCCAATTTAACGAAGATTTAGAAAATGTCATCAACCATGTCATGCATATGGGTGGTCTGGTTGAAAAACAATTAAGCGATTCACTCACGGCTGTTTATGATGCGGATGAAGTCTTGGCAAAAAATGTCTTAGCGAACGATTATAAAATTAATGCCTTAGAAGTCAGTATTGACGATGAATGTACACGCATCATAGCTAAGCGTCAGCCAGCTGCTGGCGATTTACGTTTAATTATGGCTATTGTAAAAACAATTGCTGATTTAGAGCGTATCGGCGACGAAGCACAGAAAATTGCTCGGGTAGCACTCGAAAACTTCTCTGGAGAGCAAAAAGCGCTATTACTTAATTTAGATAATTTAGGTCGTAAGGTTTTAGAATTTTTACAAGCAACTCTTGATGCTTTTACACGTATGGATGTCGACTCAGCTGTTTTAACTCATGGCAATGACGAGAAGATTGATCGTGAATACGAGGCGCTAATGCGTCAATTAATGACTTACATGATGGAAGATCCGCGTTCTATCCCACAAATAATGAGTGTTATCTGGTCAGCTCGTGCTTTAGAACGTATTGGTGACCGTTGTCAAAATATTTGCGAATACATTATCTATTTTGTCAAAGGAAAAGATGTTCGCCACACAACAGCTGAAGATATTAAATCTTTGTAAATTTGGAAAAAGCCGCTACGTTTAAATAACTTTCTATATACCTGTTATGTTTCGACAAATCATAGCTATATCTAGTTAAAAGCACAGGAATTGTCAGGTGATCGTGATAAAACGCTTGAAGATCGTGTTAAATGGGTTAATATCCGCGACGAATAATAACAAAGAGCAATTTGGCTCTGGGAATAAATTATGGCTAGAAATTCAATACTAGGTGTCTTTGCAAAATCACCTATTAAACCATTAGAAAAACACATTCGATTGGTCACTAAGTGTTGTAATCAACTAACTCCTTTCTTTGCTGCTTGTGCTGAACAAGATTGGTCAAAAGCAGGGAAACTTCGCAGTAAAATCTCAAAATATGAACGTGACGCAGACAAATTAAAACGCGAAATACGCCTTGAACTTCCGGGTGGCTTATTTATGCCTGTTGATCGTGCTGATTTGTTAGAGTTACTTTCACAACAAGACAAAATTGCTAATAAAGCAAAAGATATTGCCGGACGTATTTTAGGACGCAAACTGGTTATACCAGAAACACTACAAGATTCTTTTGTGGCGTATGTTGCTCGAAATATTGAAGCCGCAGAAAAAGCAGCTGACGCGATTAATGAATTAGACGACTTATTAGAAACAGGTTTTCGTGGTCGAGAAGTAGCATTGGTTGAGAAGATGATTAACCAATTAGATGAAATAGAAGATGATACAGACGGCATGCAAATTAAATTGCGTAGCGACTTATTGGCGATTGAGAATGACTTAAATCCTATTGATGTAATGTTTTTATATCAAATTATTGAATGGATAGGTGATTTAGCCGATTTAGCCGAACGTGTTGGTGCTCGTTTAGAAATTTTACTGGCTAGAAAATAAGGCTTATTCATGGATATATTATTAACACATGGCCCTATGTTGGTCATTATTGCCGGCGTTGTTGGTTTCTTTATGGCGTGGGGCATTGGTGCAAACGATGTGGCTAACGCAATGGGTACATCAGTTGGCTCTAAAGCGCTAACGATTAAACAAGCGATTCTCATCGCGATGGTTTTTGAATTTGCTGGTGCTTATTTAGCGGGTGGTGAAGTTACTTCAACTATTCGTAAGGGTATTATTGACGCTTCTTACTTTGTAGATAGTCCGGAATTACTTGTTTTTGGTATGATTTCAGCATTATTTGCTGCTGCTACTTGGTTACTTATTGCTTCTATTTTAGGTTGGCCAGTATCTACAACACACTCAATTGTTGGCGCCATTGTTGGTTTTGCTGCCGTTGGTGTTAGTGTTGATGCTGTTGAATGGGGTAAGGTTATCGGTATCGTAGGTAGCTGGATAATTACGCCACTTATCTCAGGTATTATTGCGTTTATTATTTTTAACAGTGCACAAAAATTAATTTTTGATACGGATAACCCATTAACTCAAGCTAAACGTTGGGTACCTTTTTACATGTTTTTAGCGGGCTTCGTACTTGCTTTAGTCACTATTAAGAAAGGTTTGAAGCATTTAGGCTTAAACATCGGCTCTGTTGAAGGTTATGTATATGCGATTATTGCCGCAGTTATTGTCGCTGTTATAGGTAAAATATTCATAAACCGTTTAGAATTTGATGAAAGTGCTGCGAAGAAAACACATTATGCCAACGTAGAAAAAGTATTTGCGGTATTAATGATCGTTACTGCCTGTGCAATGGCATTTGCTCATGGTTCAAACGATGTTGCTAATGCGATTGGTCCACTAGCTGCGGTAGTAAGTATTGTTGGTAATGACGGTCAAATTGCAGCTAAATCAGCTATCGCATGGTGGATTTTACCACTAGGTGGTTTTGGTATTGTTGCTGGTCTTGCATTATTTGGTCACAGAGTTATTGCAACCATAGGTAATGGCATTACACATTTAACGCCAAGCCGTGGTTTTGCAGCTGAATTAGCAGCAGCATGTACAGTTGTTATCGCTTCAGGAACAGGTTTACCTATCTCAACCACACAAACGTTAGTAGGCGCTGTGTTAGGTGTAGGTATGGCTCGTGGTATTGCTGCAATTAACTTAACGGTTGTGCGTAATATTGTTGTTTCTTGGGTTGTTACCTTACCGGTTGGTGCAGGTTTATCTATCATTTTCTTCTGGGGAATGGCGGCAATTTTCACCTAGGCACACTTAGAAAATTTACTTTTAAAAAACCAACATTGATGTTGGTTTTTTTTATTTAAACTCCTGAATTTGTAAACTTTCAGTGGTAACCACTATATAATTAAAAAGTGATTAGGTAATGCTTGCCTGAACCACTATTACCCTATATTATAACGCCTCTTTGATGTTCTTTAGAATTTCAAACTGCCTTGATAGCTCAGTCGGTAGAGCAGAGGATTGAAAATCCTCGTGTCCCTGGTTCGATTCCGGGTCAAGGCACCATATTTCTCTTTATTGAGACGAAAAAGCCCACAAGCAATTGTGGGCTTTTTTTGTTTACACAGAAAAATTTATTTTCAATTAAATGAGTATCACTTCACTAAATTCCCGTTTTATATCAAACTTTCTTAATAGACATTATGTTATAAATATTGCCCTTGATATCTCTAGAACTTAATGATGATGAGTACAAAACAAGCGGATGAATCATTAGGCATTTTTTTTGCTTCATGGAGTGAAAAAAGAGCAGGGCGAATACCTGGTAATATCCCTATTTGGGTAGGAATATTATCTGAGTTAACAGAGTTTGGTATTTTTTTTGTCGCCTATTTTATCGCTAAATTATATTATCCTGAGATATTTTCTCGTGGCCCACAAAGCTTAAATACAACTATAGGTGTATTGAACACTATTGTTTTGTTGTCTAGCAGTTACTTTATGGCTAAGGCCATGGCTAGTGTCCGAGTTAATAATTTAGTGAAATGCGAACGGTTTTTATGGCTTGCTCTACTTTGTGGCTGTAGTTATTTATGCTTAAAAACCTGGGAATTTCACTGGAATGACTTACAAGGATATAGCACTAACACCAATGAATTTTTCACTGTCTATTACTACATGACGTTTAATCATTTTTTACATGTTGGCTGGGCCTCATGTGCCATATTATGGGTGATCTTCAGGCTAAGAAAAGGGGCATATTCAGCAAAAAGTCACACAGGTTTAGAGGCACTAGCTGTGTATTGGCATATGATTGACTTAATGTGGATCCTGATTTTTCCATTATTATATGTATTAAGGTAGCGTTGAAATATGAAAGGTATTGGAAAATTAGAATACTACTTAGTGGTATTAATTTTAATTACTTTGTTGAACACTTTTTTAGGTGAAAACTTTCAGTCAACGACAGTTGTTAGTGTTTTAGTTGCAATAACAATAATGTGCAAAGGTATTGTCGTTATTGATCACTTCATGGAACTTAAGGGGGCACATAGGTATTTGAGACTAATGATGAAAACTTACTTTGTAATATTCCCTTCGTTAATCATATTAACTGTTTTTTACTGAGCTAAGCGTCTTATTGACGTTTACTTAGTTATGGGTTTAATCATCCAAATTGAAAACTAATACCACTCACCGTTTTATTCAGGTTATTCATCGCAATAAATTTTTTGAAAGTAAACTTTTGTAAAGTCATTACAGCTTTTGATTAATACTGATTACAATTAAAGCATTAAAAGTACTATAAGTGGTTTCATCTTTTATGGAAAACCGTTTTCGAATACAGATCAAACACAGTGTTATGACTGTCCTAGCAACAACCCTGTTGTTGGCTTGCTCGAGTACATCTGAGCTTGATAAAAATATTAGAAATATTAACTTACCTGCGACTTGGCAACAAAGTGAACAGAATTTGCAAGTTGAAAATAACTGGCTAGAACAGCTTGATAGTCCTCAAGTTCAACAATTAGTGAGAACAGCACTAGCATCAAATCACCAATTAAAAATTCAAGCGTATAATGTTGAAATTCAAAAGCAACAACTGATCATTTCTGGCAGTACACTTTGGCCATCGCTTGATTTGTCTTTGCGTTCGGGTCGAAATAAATACAATGACTCTGATACTTACACTAATTCAAGTTCAGTTAATTTGAATTTAACTTATGAACTTGATTTATGGGGGAAACTATCTTCAGCTGACCAACAAGCTAACTTAACGTTTATGGCTGAACAGTCGAATTTTGAGCAAAGTAAACAGCAATTAGTGGTTGATGTTGTCACTACGTGGTTCGCGGTTGTTGAGGCAGAAAAGCTACTGTCACTTTATCAAGGTCGTGTAAAAAACTCCCAACAAAATTTAGACATTATTGAATCAGGCTATAACAGTGGCTTAAGTGAAGCACTTGATGTTTACCTAACACGTAATGAGCTAAACAATGAGTTAACTCGTGTTTGGGAACAAAAAACAGTAAAAACTCAATTAATTAGACAGTTGGAACGTTTAGTTGGTGAGTATCCCACAGGAACATTGTTAGTTGATGCTGATTTACCGCTACTAACCTCTGATATTCCCTTAGGATTGCCATCGGAGCTTATTAGCAGAAAACCTGAGTTAAAGTCTAGTTGGTATTTACTACTTGCTAAAGATGCTGGCCTCGCTTATGCACACAAACAACGTTTTCCAAGCCTAAGTTTAACAGCGTCGGTAGGAGACAGCGGTATTGATATAGATGACTTGCTATCAGGATCATCATTAGCATGGTCATTGTTTGGAAATATTTCTGCACCACTATTCAATGCTGGTCGTTTGGCTGCTAATGAAGAACAAGCGCGGTTAGCATTGAAACAAAACGAACAGCAATATCTTGAGCACTTATATAATGCATTTACTGAGGTTGAGAATGCGGTGACCCAAGAAAAAAGTTTAAAAAATAGCTATAAAAGTATGTTAGCTGCACAAGAAAATGCCAAAGTTGCCGCGACACTTTCTTTTGAACAATATCAAAGTGGTTTGGTTAATTATACTACGGTGCTTGATGCTCAATCACGATCGTTTGATGCACAAAGTACCTTGATAAAGCTTAAAAATCGCTTGATTGCCAATCGCATACAACTACATTTAGCACTCGGTGGCGACTTTACTGTGCCTGAGAAAACTGCCACAACTATTAATCCAAAGGCTGAATAATAATGTCTTCACAACCAAGTTTACATACAGAAATAACACAAAAACCAAGCACGCTAAAAAAATTGATCATCCTAGCTGTTATTATTGGCGTTACATTATCATTAGTCGCTTTGATTTATAGTAACCCGCCACAATCGAAAAGGGCTAAACCCTCAAAAGCGCCCCAGATGACAGTAGCAACAAAGATTTTAGCGCCGCAACGTTATCAAGTTATGGTGGAAAGTTTTGGTACGGTAAAACCTCGTACACAAAGCATACTTTTTGCGCAGGTTGCTGGCCAAATCACTCAAGTTAGTGGTCAATTTCGTGACGGAGGTTTTTTTGAAAAAGGTGATGTTTTAGTACAACTTGATGATCGAGATTACCGGTCAGAAGTAAAAGTATCACAAGCAAACCTTTTATCTGCCAACCAAGTATTACTTGAAGAACAAGCAAGAGTTCAACAAGCAGAAGCTGACTGGCAGCGGTTGGGAAATGGTAAAGTAGCCGGTGTTTTAGTGTTACGTCAGCCGCAACTTGAGTCAGCAAAAGCAAAAGTACTTTCTGCACAAGCACAATTAGATAAAGCTAAGCTATCGTTAGAACGCACCCAAATAGTGGCACCTTATGCGGGACGCATTTTGAAAAAACAAGTTGATATTGGTCAAGTTGTTACCAGTAACAGTCAACTTGCCACCATTTTTGCTGTTGATTATGTAGAAATTCGCTTACCGATTAATAATAAAGATCTTTCCTTGATTAACTTACCTGAAGTATATCGAGATATTGGTGAACAGGGTAATAAGGACGATGTAAAAATAAGCTCTGATTTAATTGGCCATCAATCATGGAATGGAAAAATAATTCGCACCGAAAGTGCTATCGATGAACAGTCTCAGCAGCTCTATGTTGTAGCACAAATTAATCGCCCCTATGATGCAACAACCTCTTTGGGATCACCGATAAAAATAGGTCAATATGTTACTGCCCAGATAACAGGGAAAGAACTAAGCAATGTTTTGGTTATTCCCAGCAATGTTATTTATCAGGGAAGCTATGTTTACACAGTCGAAAATGGCTTGTTAATTCGTAAAGAGGTTTTACTAGGGTGGCAAAACGGTAAAGAGTCAATTGTTGAGTCTGGGCTCGTTGCCGGTGATGAACTTGTGCTAACTTCTTTAGGACAAGTGAGCTCTGGAACTCCCGTAGCCATTGAAGGAAATATCCCGAGTAAAGCAAGACAAAATAACCCAAAAGCTCGTCAAAATAAGGCAAAACTTGAAGGCACTAAAAGATCAAAGGGTGAAGCACAATGATCGCCTGGTTTGCTCGAAATCACGTAGCTGCGAATCTGTTATTAATTACTATTTTAATTTTAGGTCTATTTAGTCTATCTGTGCGGATACCGGTTGAGGTTTTCCCCTCATTTGCCTCTGATCGTATCAATGTGAATGTCTCGTTACGTGGTGCTACGCCAGAAGATGTTGAAAAAAGTATTTCTATTCGCATAGAAGAGGCGATACAAGACCTAGAAGGTATTAAGCAAATTGCTAGTCGTTCATCTGAAGGCTCTTCAGCGGTTAATATCGAAGTTGAAAGTGGCTACGATGCACGAGAAGTTTTGGCTGATATTAAAAGTCGTGTCGACTCTATCAATACTTTTCCATCAGATGCTGAAAAACCTGTAGTGTCGTTAGCGACTCGAAAAAGAGAAGTTATCTCGGTTAGTGTCGCCAGTATTTATGGTGAAAAAGAAACGCGCGAGTATGCAGAGAAAGTACGCGATGAGTTGTTAAAAATATCTGAAATTACTCAGGCAGAGCTTAGTGGTGTTCGTAACTACGAAGTTTCTATTGAAATACCTCAAGATAAATTACAACAATATAACTTAACTATCTCCCAAGTGTCAGCCGCGATAAATAATTCTAGTACCGATGTTTCTGCGGGCAATCTAAGAACCGAAGGAGGGGATGTTTTATTATTGTCAAAGGGGCAAGCTTATCGTAAAAATGAGTTTTCTGACATCGCGATAAAGACTCACACTGATGGTTCTATTTTACGTTTGTCTGATATTGCGTTGATCACCGATGCTTTTGAAGAAACACCGGTAAGAACACGCTTTAACGGTAAGCAAGCCGCCTTTATCGACATCTATCGTATTGGTCCACAAAGTGCCATTGACGTTGCCGATGCAGTAAAAAACTATATTGATGAACAACAAGGAAATGTGCCGGTAGGTGTTGAGTTAAGTTATTGGGATGACGACTCTCAAATTGTAAAAAATCGTATTGCAACGTTAACAACAAGTGCGTTGCAAGGTGGTATTTTAGTCTTAGCACTACTGAGCTTATTTTTACGCCCGTCGATCGCCTTCTGGGTTTTTATTGGCATTCCTATTTCATTTATGGGGGCTTTTATAGCAATGCCTTTTTTTGGCATAACCCTTAACGTTATGAGCCTATTTGGCTTTATTCTAGTACTCGGTATTGTCGTGGATGACGCCATTGTCACCGGAGAAAATATTTATACCCATTTAAAAACAGCTAAGTCAGGGGAAGAGGCAGCCATAAGAGGTACTGAAGAAGTGGCTACACCAGTTACTTTTGGTGTATTAACCACTATTGCCGCTTTTTTACCTCTGGCATTTATTGAAGGTGCGCGAGGGGCATTGTTCGCACAAATTCCGGTCATTGTTATTCCTGTTTTATTGTTTTCTCTAATCGAGTCAAAGTTTGTTTTACCGTCACATTTAAAGCATTTAAAACTTCGTAGTCAAAAAACAAAAACATCTAAATTTAGCCAATTACAACAACGCTTTGCGGATGGCTTTGAAAACACAATTTTACGTTATTATCAGCCTTTATTAAAAAAAGCCATTAATTTTAAAACAGCGACATTTTTTGGTTTTGTTGGTGTTTTCTTAATTATCATTACCTTGGTCATGAGTGGCTGGACTAAATTTATATTCTTTCCAAGAATACCCAGTGAGACGGTAAGAGCTTCATTAACCTTACCAGCAGGCTCACCATTTGAGGTAACGAATAAACATATCTTAAAAATGACAGAGAAAGCGGAAGAGTTACGTGAGAAATATATTGATGAGGCGACGAATGAAAGTATCATTATTAATATTTTGGCGACAACGGGTGGCAGAGGTGGCACAACCAATCAAGGCAGTGTTCGTTTTGAAATAACGCCGCCAGAGTCTAGAAGCTTATCAATTGGTTCAACACAGTTAGTTCGCGAATGGCGGGAGCTTATTGGGCCAATTCCTGGCGCTGAAAGTATGACCTTTAGAGCCGAAATAGGTAGGTCATCAGACCCTATCCAAGTACAGCTTAAAGCAAGCTCTTTGGACTCGCTTAAAGAAATTACCGATAAGGTAAAGATACGCTTAGCTACTTACCCAACCGTTTTTGACATAGAAGATAGTTTGTCTGACGGAAAAGAAGAGCTACAAATCGAATTAACTGAGCAAGGCAAAGCGCTCGGGTTAACCAGAGTAAGTATATCTAATGAAGTACGCCGCTCGTTCTTTGGCTCACAAGTTCAACGTATTCAACGTGGTAGAGACGATGTTCGGGTAATGGTACGCTTACCTTTGAGTGAGCGCCGCACGACTGCTGATTTAGAAAATATTCTTATTGGAACTCCCAATGGTGGTTCAGTGCCTTTGGCACATGTTGCTCGCTTAATTCCAGGGAAAAGTCCATCAACCATCTCTAGAATCGATCGTTATAGAACGGCAAATGTTAGCGCTGATGTCGATAAAGAAAACACCAATATGACAATATTACAGGCCGATTTAAAAACTTACTTGGATGAGCTTCTTTTACAATATCCTGGTGTCAGTCATTCGCTTGAAGGTGAAGCTAAAGAGCAACGTGAATCATTTGGATCGTTAGCTTGGGCATTAGTTTTTGTTTTCTTTATTATTTATGCTTTGCTGGCCATTCCATTTAAGTCTTATCTACAACCTATTATTGTCATGAGCGTTATTCCTTTTGGTATGATAGGTGCCGTTATAGGTCACTGGATCATGGGCATGGAATTAACGATTATGAGCTTATTGGGCATGCTGGCATTAATTGGTGTGGTGGTGAATGACTCCTTGGTATTAGTTGATTTTATCAATAAAAAACGAGCCGAAGGTATTAAGCTTATGGAAGCAGTACTTACCGCGGGCGCTTCACGTTTTCGTCCTGTGATGTTAACTAGCTTAACCACCTTTATTGGTTTAATGCCGTTACTTTTTGAGCAATCAACTCAAGCACAATTCCTTATTCCAATGGCTGTTTCTCTTGGTTTTGGTATATTGTTCGCGACATTTATTACCTTGATTTTAGTGCCGGTTAACTACTTGCTTGTTGAACAGATAAAGGCGTTTTTTGGTGTTAAGCCTACGGGGTATGTTCTAGAGCAAGTTTAGCTTTTACATTTATGGTATTTCAAGCAATAAAAAACCCAGTTAAAAACTGGGTTTTTTCATTTGAAATAAAACTAGAAATCTTCCAGCATAAATTCTAACGAGTCTTCATATGCTTTTAGCTCTTTTTCTAATTGGAATCTTTCTTTTATAAGTTCTATTTCACGCCATTTTCTTTTCTTATTAGTGCTTTCTGAGGACTTAGGTCTTTTACCAAACGAGCCCATTACTTGTTCAAGTTTATCCATAGAACACTCCTTTTTATTTAACAGCACCTTTTTAATAACACATTCAAGATGATAAGCAAATAATTAAAGCAATAAACTCCGATAATACTTGGTGATAAAGTAACTCTTTTTAGGCTTTATTTTGAACTAACCGTATGAAAAATAGCTATTAAAGTAACTCAGCAAGCTGTTTTTCTAATTTTATCTGGTCAAGGGTAAAATTTCTGATCCCTTCAGCCAGTTTTTCTGTGGCCATAGCATCTTCATTCATTGCCCAACGATAGCTACTTTCTGATAATTTTTCTTGAGCGGCTAATTTGGGTTGCTCACTAAATAATTTTTGCTCAAGCGGGTCATTACACTTTGATAGTTCGTCTAATAGGTTTGGACTTATCGTTAAACGATCACATCCGGCAAGTTGACGTATCTCATCTATGTTTCTAAAACTTGCTCCCATCACCACCGTTTTATAACCTTTACCTTTGTAATAGTTATAAATGCTAGTTACCGAGATCACACCAGGGTCTTCATCCGCTGCGTATTCACTTTTGCCGCTATCCTTTTTGTACCAATCTAAGATCCGGCCAACAAAAGGCGAGATTAAGTAAACCCCTGACTCGGCACAAGCTTGTGCTTGAGCAAAACTAAACAATAAAGTTAGGTTACAGTTAATACCAACCTTTTCTAGTTGCTCTGCCGCTTTAATACCTTCCCAAGTTGATGCCAGTTTAATAAGGATACGATCGTTATTAATACCTGCTTCTTTATACATCGCCATAAGCTTATGTGCTTTGGCAATTGAAGCTTGAGTATCAAAAGATAAACGTGAATCTACTTCTGTTGAAATACGACCTGGTACAGTTTTTAAAATTTCTAAGCCAATTAATACTGATAGTTTATCAGCGGCATCAATAACTTGTTGTTCTGTATTTGATGACTGTGCTTTTGCCCATGTTACCGCTTCGGTAAGTAAATGTTGATAACCTTCAAGTGATGCTGCTTTTAATAATAGCGATGGGTTTGTGGTTGCATCTTGTGGTTGAAAATTTGCGATTGCTTCAATATCGCCGGTGTCAGCAACTACAGTAGTCATTTTTTTTAATTGAGAAAGCTGGTTAGTCATGTCCTTTACCTTTTTACGAAAAACTTAAAATTGGAGAATTATTACAACATAAATGGCTGAAAAAGTGATAAACCTTTGATGTAATGCCTAATATGACTATATTTGTAACAAATTTTCAATATATAGCAAGTATGTTCGACATTTTTTTAACTATGACGGTAATTGGCTTATCATTTATCTTCATGTTTAGCGGATTTATTGTATTATATGGGTTATATATTTTGATATTGTATTAAACGGGACCGTTATGCTACTTGTTGTTTCTCCAGCTAAAAACTTAGACTTTGAGTCACCATTACCCACTAATAAATTTTCTCAACCTGAGCTTTTAGCGCACAGTAAAGATTTAATTGACCATTGCCAAAAATTAACACCTGCAGAGATATCAACCTTAATGGGCATTAGTGATAAACTTGCTGGGTTAAACGCTGCTCGATTTGGTGAATGGTCAATGCCTTTTACTGTTGATAATGCTCGCCCAGCGGTATTAGCGTTTAATGGTGATGTTTATACCGGATTAGACGCCAAAACATTTAATGAAGATGATTTTGATTTCGCACAAAAACACATGAGAATTTTGTCAGGATTATACGGTTTACTCAAACCTCTTGATTTAATGCAAGCCTACCGCTTAGAAATGGGTTCAAGGTTAGCGAATGATCGTGGCAGCAACTTGTATCAGTTTTGGGGAGACATTATTACTGACCATGTCAATGAAGCATTGGCCCAGCAGGGTGATAAAGTGTTAATTAACCTAGCCTCTAATGAATATTTTAAATCAGTAAATAAAAAAAAGCTTCAAGGTGAAATAATTACTCCAGCATTTAAAGATTGGAAAAATGGTCAATTTAAAATGATCAGTTTCTTTGCCAAAAAAGCACGAGGTTTAATGGCACGTTATATCATTGAACATCGCTTAACAGAGGTTGAACAACTTAAATCCTTTGATGTTGCTGGCTATCAATATAGTGAAGAAATGAGTCAAGGTAATGATTTTGTTTATACCCGTAAAGAAACGCAATAGTAGCGCTAATGCATAAGCCTGCTTTAGTTATACTTAACCCACTAAGCTTTAAGTGGTAAATACATAGCAAGAGAACACAAAAAAGGAAAAGGAATGCTTACATTACTCGCTAAACTGTTCAATGCACTGAACTCAGAAAGCTCTACTCGGCAAATATCATTGGCCATAGCGTTAGGTTTTATCGTTGGACTATCGCCACTGCTTACCTTGCATAATATTGCTTTTATATTCGTGGTTTTATTTTTAAGAGTCAATATCGGCGGTTTTATAGTCGCTTGGGGATTCTTTAAAGGGTTAAGTTATTTGTTGTCATCATTGATCGTTACTGTTGGTGAGTCATTACTAACAGCAAAGTCATTACACCCTTTATTTGATGCTTTATATCAGTCTTCGTTATTTAAACTAGGCCATCTTCACCATACTTATACGTTGGGTGCTTTGGTGCTTGGCTGTTTATTAGCGGTGCCGTTATATTATCTAAGTAATTTTTTAATTGAAAAGTATCGACTACATATTAAAGCCTTCTTTGAGAAGTTCCGTATTGTTAAGGCATTAAAAGCATCAAAGTTCTACCGTATTTATAGCCACGTTTCTGGCCAAGGAGAGTTGTAATGAGTCGTTTTATTCGTTGGAAAGGGCTAGTTGGTTTTTTTGTGGTCATGGGATTAATGATCGCTTTTATTTATTTATTTGCAGACGCTTTAGTTAAGAAAGGTATAGAAAAATCAGGCGAATGGTATCTAGGTGCAGAGGTTAATGTTAGTGAAGTTGAAATTAACTATTTACCCTTAACACTGAGTATTGAAGGTTTCCAAGCAACCGATCCTGAAAAACCTAGCCATAATTTGGTGAGTTTTTCACAAGCCTCAGCCGGTGTCGATGTTTGGCAATATTTATTTGGTAAGTTATATATTAGCGAGTTAAACGTTGCTGAGTTAAGAATCGATCAGCCTAGGCAGTCTGTAGGTGAA
Organism: Colwellia sp. BRX10-1; assembly: GCF_014077545.1. NCBI lineage: Bacteria > Pseudomonadati > Pseudomonadota > Gammaproteobacteria > Alteromonadales > Colwelliaceae > Colwellia > Colwellia sp. BRX10-1. Next base: position 148,702 of record NZ_JACGWC010000001.1, on the reverse strand, counting down.
GTCTATAGGCTTGGTGATGATACTGAAAATGGCAGTGACGGTGTAGGTGATTCAATGTTACCTAAACTTGATGTTAGCCTACCTAAAGCTGAAGATTTACTCAATAATAGTGATTTGCTAACGGTCAAACGTGGCAAAGCTTTAGAGCAAAGTTATCAAATCGAAAAGAAAAAGCTGCAAGCTGCTTATGAAACACTTCCGACTAAAGACGCGTTAGCAGACTATAAAAAGCAAGTAGAGCAACTCGCTAATATTAAGATAGAAAGTTTAGCCGATCTTGAAAAGCTTAATAAAGATTTTACTGCGCTAAAAACGAAGTTCGAAGCTGATCAAGTGGTCATGAACAAAGCAAAGCAGCAAGTTAGCGCTTCAAAAACATTATTAAGCGAACAGACTAAAGCTTTAAAAGATGCGCCAAGCGCGGATTGGAAAAACATTGAGAGCAAGTACCAACTTGACAGTGTCGATGGTGCTGATTTTGCTCACTTGTTGTTTGGTGAGCAAGCAAGAGAATACTTTGGTTATGCTGATACTGTTTATCGAAATATAGCACCGCTAATTAAATCTTCAAAAGTCGACAAAGAAGCACCAGTAGCAAGTGATCAAGGTCGTTATGTGCAGTTTAATGATGAAACACCTTTGCCCGACGTACTTATCGAACAAGCAAATTTTTCTTTAATATTGCCACAAGGTGAATTTGCAATTAGCGGCAAAGAATTGACACATCAGCACTGGGTACGAGGTAATAACAGTGTTATTAACGTTAAAAGTGACAATGTACAGGGCTCGGGGAAATTAACCTTAGGGTTAGCTTTCTCACTAGATAAGCAAGATGTTTTAACAGGTAAGGGGCAGTGGCAACTTGCCGATGTCACCTTAAAAGATGTTTCACTACAAAAATCAAGTGCTTTTACTTTAGATCTTAACAGTGGTTTATTATCAGGTAAGGGGTCTTTTTCATTCATTGATGACCAAATTGACAGTGAAAATAAACTTAACCTAGCTAATACTCAATATAGTGGTGCTGGCACTTCGAAGTTAAGTACACTCTTTATTGACACAGTTCAGTCTCTTAAGTCGTTGGCGTTAACCATAGCTGCAAAAGGTAAAATAACGGCTCCGACGTTATCTATCTCATCACCACTTGATAACCAATTAAAAGATTCAATGGTGCAGCAAGTATCAACTAAATTAACAAGCTTCAAATCTGACATTAAAGCAGGGTTAAACACTAAGCTTACTCAAGCTTTAGGGGGAAGTAATAAGGAAGCCGAGTCTCTAATGGATGTTGAAGCACTGATTGGAGATAGCGATAAAGCATTAGATGAGCTGATTAACTCAGATATCGTCGCAGCGAAAAAGAAAGAGTTTGAAGATAAACAAAAAGATAAGCTCAAAGATAAAGCAAAAGAAAAACTAGGGAAACTATTTGGTTAGGCTTGCTTAGCTTACTCATCATTAATGACAAGTTTACGCTCAGCTATCGTAGCTGCCAAGGGGGGAGCTGAGCGGCCAAGCTAAACTCGTTTAATAAAGTCGTTTTAGTTTTTTCTGTAAAAAAAGCCTCAGCTTATTGTTAAGTTGAGGCTTTTTGTTGTTAATTAGCGTGTTGTTTTTACTAAGCTTTAATGCCTAAACTGCTAAGGCCACCACTTTTCTTGCCCTTACTATTGTAGGTCATTGATGAGCGGTTATGATTCTCAAGCAAGGAGTTTTTCATGCGTTCAGCGGCAAGTGAAGATTGCTGTATGATTTGACCGTTAACCTGATTTTTGTCTTTACAACGCAGTAAAATAGCTTCAATTTCAGCAATCTCTTGCTGATGAATACCTGATTTAACTTCGTTTTTCAAAATAATATTTTGAGCGTTTTGTTCATCAAGTTGCTGTATGGCTTTTAGCAAAGCCTCTTTTTGCTCGGTAACGGCAGTTAATGCTTGTGGGCTTTGTTTTTGTAAGACTTCTTTTTCAACGCTGAGCAGCTCTTCAAGCTGCTGTAGGTTATGTAACTGTTGAGCAATTAATTGCTCTGCTGCTAACGCTGTCATCAGGTGTAACTCCTGTGATTAGGTTAACAGTAAACTGTTAGCCTAGTTTAAATTCGAAATTTGCTATACTGGCAGCAAGCTTTTCAGGATCAACTTTATACTCACCATTTGCAATGGCTTTTTTGAGTTGATCGATTTTTTTCTGATCAACGGCTGGTGCGTCATTCGCTTTCTTTTGTAACTCATTTAACTGTTGAGCTTGTGGTGTTAAAGAGACTGAATCTTTACCTACAGATCTTCCTTGTTCACTACTTGCTGCATTTTGTGTGGCTTGCTGTTTGACTTGTACTTGTTGATCAAGCTTTTGCTTTACCTGACTGTTGTTTGACAAGTTATTGATATTTATAGCCATAATACTATCCTATAGATAACGGGTTGATATTCACTATCTTGTTATCGGCAAGCAGCCTAATAACTTAACCATTATTATAAATTAATTATCACTTCGTTGATAGCCGATACTCGCCCTGTTACCGTTCTACCACTGCCTTCATTTTCAACCGCTATTTGCTCGCCAAGCCCCCCGTCTTCAAGGGCTATGCCGGAGGTTTTTATTGTCAAGGTATTCGATTGCGCAATAAGCGTGACATGGCTGCCTTTGCAAACAAAACAAATATTTTTTTTAGTTAGAATCACACCCGCCCTCAACTTTCTTTTAGCTCGGGTACCAATAACGATTCTGGTATCATCTAAGCTCTCACCACGAATTCTATATTTATCGCGATATTCAATGGTGACATTTGAACTATCAACTCTACTGCCCTTACTAATGATACTTTTTGCAACAACTACCGGTATGACCACTTGAATTTTTGCAGGAATATAAAGATACCAAGACGATGGGTCGTCGCAATTTATTTTAACATTTACGTTTCTACCATTATGATTTTCAGGTATATTTGCGATTAAAGGTGTTAAACAAGGTTGAATAATAATTCTGGGATCTAAAGTAGAGACTGAAACGTTTATCTTTCCTTGCTTTGGCAATGGCGTGTTATTTTTTATAAATTGGGTAACAAAATCTTGAAGTTGCTGTCTGTCCATCGTTTGGGCAAAGGCTAGATTTGAAAAAAGCGCTGAGATTAGCGAAAGAATGATAAATATCTTGAATATGCTCATAAATTTGTCAACTATTTGCTAGGGAAATTAAAATACTCGTCTATGCTTAATTTATGTATAGTTTAACAATAATTAAAAACAGACGAATACGCACTAAACGTCAAAAAATTGAACGTTCAATATGTATCTGTAAGCACAATCAAGAAGTGTGCCTTTTTGTGAATTAAGTAAAATGAGGTTTGTATGGCAGGAATTTTAGACTCAGTAAATCAACGCACTCAGTTGGTTGGACAGAATAGGCTTGAATTATTACTTTTTCGTTTAATCGGACCACAACGTTTTGGTATTAATGTTTTTAAAGTACGTGAAGTTATGCCTTGTCCGCGCTTAACCTTACTGCCAGGACAAGACCCTTTTATTAAAGGTGTTGCCCATATTCGTGGCCAAACCATTTCAGTGATCGATTTGAGCAAATCGACAGGTGGCCCAGAAATAGTGCCAGATGAAAATTCCTTTGTCATTATTGCAGAATATAATCGCAGTGTGCAGGGCTTTTTAGTTGGCGGTGTTGAGAGAATCGTCACGTTAAGCTGGAAAGATATCATGCCCCCTCCAGAAGGTGCTGGCAAATCAAGCTATTTAACGGCGGTTACAGAAATAGACAAAAAAATGGTCTCTATTTTAGATGTAGAGAAAATTTTAAATGAAATTAGTCCTATTTCAACAGAACTCAGTGAAGGTGTTGTTGATGCGAGTGTCGGAGTTAGTCTTGGCGAACGGGTAATTATGATCGCGGATGATTCAACCGTAGCTCGAAATCAGGTGAGAAGAGCTCTAGAGCCATTAGGCTTAACAATGTTGTTAGCTAAAAATGGCCAAGACGCTTTAGATCAATTACTTGCTATAGAAGCCGAGTGTCATACATCAATTACCGAAAAAGTGGCTTTACTTATCTCTGATATAGAAATGCCTGAAATGGACGGTTACACCTTAACCGCTGAGATTAAAAATAATGATCGATTGAAAGCCATGCCGGTTATTTTACATACTTCGCTAAGTGGTGTTTTTAATAATGCCATGGTTGCTAAAGTTGGTGCAGAAGATTTTATTCCAAAGTTTCATCCTGATGAGTTAGCCACAGCAGTAAAAAAATGGTTAAAGAAAGATGAACTAGCAAATAATGCTAATTAACCCATTATTTTTAGCGTATTCTATCGTTAATAAATGATAATAATAATTTAAGGCGGAATATCGAAGTGTCAATCCGACAGCTTGATGATAGCAGTTATCATCAGTTTAGAGTCTTCCTAGAGAAACAATGTGGCATCGTCTTAGGTGAAAATAAACAATACCTAGTAAAAAGCCGTTTAGCCCCTTTAATGGCTAAATTTGATGTTACCACATTAGGTGATTTAGTCACTCGTACTCTCAGTCCAATTGAAAGGCAGTTACGCGCCGCAGTTATCGATGCCATGACGACCAACGAAACCTTGTGGTTTCGCGATGAGTACCCCTTTGAACTATTGAAAAAACGCTTACTTCCTGAGTTTAAAAATCAAAGAACGCCTTTAAAAATTTGGTCAGCGGCAAGTTCTTCAGGTCAAGAACCTTATTCTATTGCGATGGCAGTTCAAGAATTTAAGCAAAGTAATCCTGCTGCGTTTTCGGGGGGTGTTCAAATTATTGGCACTGATATCTCCAATACTATGCTTGAGCATTGTAAGTATGGCCATTATGACAATTTAGCTTTGTCACGAGGTTTATCAGCCGAACGCAAAAGAATGTTTTTTGAAAATGGCGATAAAGGTATGTCAAAAGTCAAAGACTCGGTTAAGAAAATGGTTAGCTTTAGGCAACTAAATCTCCTAAATAGTTATAGTTTAATGGGTAAGTTTGATATTGTATTTTGTCGTAACGTATTGATTTACTTCGCACCAGAAATTAAAAAGCAAATAATATCTCAAATTGAAGGCGTGCTAAATCCTAACGGCTATCTCTTTCTTGGCGCCTCGGAATCCTTAACGGGTTTAAACCAAAACTTTGATATGGTTCGCTGTAATCCTGGTATCATTTATCAAAAAAAGACTTAATATCCCCCCACTAAACTCCCCGTTGGCATAGAAATTGTATAGTTATCTTCATTGATTTGGAGGTAACACTATGGCTATCACTTTTGAAAAAGCACTTGGCATTCACCCACAAACACTTGCTGTTCGTTCTAAACGTGCAGAAGTTATTGCTAGTAATATTGCTAATGCAGATACACCTGGCTATAAAGCCAAGGGCATGGACTTTAAGTCTGCCTTAGCGCAAGCCTCTCAAAAGCAACAATCAGGTATGTCACGAACCCACGAAAAGCATTTTGATGTTCGCATTGCAACCAATAATGGGGTGCAATTTAGAACACCAGATCAACCAGATACTGGCGATGGTAATACCGTAGATGCACAAGTGGAACGAAACTTGTATCTAGAAAACTCAATGCAGTATCAAGCCAGCATTCAATTTCTTACTGGCAGGATTAAAGGCTTGAAAAAAGCCATCACCGGAGCAGGGCAATAATTATGAGCCTATTTAACGTATTTACTATATCTGGCACGGGTATGAGCGCTCAATCTGTTCGCTTAAATACCACCGCAAGTAACATTGCTAATGCTGATAGTGTTAGCAGTAGTGTTGATGCAACCTATCGAGCACGGCATCCGGTTTTTGCCGCAGAGATGCAAAAAGCTGCCGCAGGACAAGATGACTCAGGCGTAGGTGTCAAAGTTTTAGGCATTGTGGAAAGCGATCAGCCTTTAAACATTCAGCACTCTCCGGGACACCCAATGGCAGATAAAGATGGTTTCATTTATAAACCCAATGTAAACGTGATTGAAGAAATGACCAATATGATTTCAGCATCACGCTCATATCAAACAAATGTTCAATTGGCTGAATCAGCAAAAAATATGCTGAATAAAACCTTACAGCTTGGCAAGTAACAATTAAAGGTGGGATAAAATATGGAAACAGTAAGCGGAAGTAAACCTTTAGATGGCATGCGCTGGCAAAAGGAAGATGTTACTAAGACGGATAATGGCAATGGTATGTTAACGCAAGAAGATTTCTTTGCGTTACTGACCAAAGAGCTTTCTCATCAAGATCCGACTAAGCCCGTTGAAAATAATGAAATGATTTCGCAAATGACCGCGTTTTCAACGACTGACGGTGTGGCAACGCTAAATGAACAATTTACATCATTTGCTGCATCCATGTCATCGAGTCAAGCATTACAAGCCTCCTCGTTAGTGGGTCGTAGCGTTCTAGTTGATGATAATGTTTTTGGTATGGCTGAAGGTGAAGCCGTTAAAGGCAAAATGATCACTGATAAAGCGGCAAGTAATGTGAATATTTATGTTGAAAACACCGCTGGAGAACTTATTCAAACAGTTCCTGTTGGCAGTGTGGCTGCAGGTGAGTTTACCTTTAATTGGGACGGCAAGATGACAAATGGCGAGCCCGCTCCACAAGGTGCTTATCGTTTTAGAATTGCAGGATTAGTGGAAGGTGAAGCATCAGAATTACAAGCGATGACCTATCGTAAAGTTGATAGTGTGACGTTAGCCGGTGCAGGTGGAAATATTTTATTAAATCTTAATGGTGGCAGTTCCATGGCACTAGCAGATGTGGTGGAAGTATCAGAAGGTTAAATTAATAGTTCTTCGAACTAAATAAATTTAAGCCACTGTTATTTCAATGAAGAGTGAATACTCGAAAATTAGAAATAATTAAGATAAACAGTTTTTTATATGAGGTGCAATTATGTCATTTAATATAGCGTTGAGCGGATTAAACGCTGCTCAAAAAGATTTGGATGTTACATCAAATAACATCGCTAACGTTAATACCACCGGCTTTAAAGAGTCGCGTGCGGAATTTGTTGATGTGTATGCAGCATCATTACTTGCTTCTGGTAAAACAAAAGTGGGTGACGGTGTTTTGACGGCAGATGTCGCTCAGCAGTTTCAGCAAGGTAGTATTCAGTTTACTAATAACGCGTTAGATTTAGCCGTTACGGGTAATGGTTTTTATGCAACAGTACCTGAACTTGACTCCTTAGAAACGTCATATACCCGAGCAGGTCAGTTTAAATTAAACGATAGTAACTTTGTTGTTAACTCTGCGGGTGAGCATTTATTAGGTTTCCCCGTTAACCCTGACGGCACCTCTGCGTCGGTAAGTTTAAGTACGGCAGAGCCTATTCGTATTCCTACGGCCTCTGGTGCTCCTCAAAAAACCAGTGAGGTAGATGTACGAATGAACTTACCTGCGGGTGATTCTTTCATTAGTAGTGCGCCAGGTAACTTTGATCCCGATGATCCTTTGACTTTTAACCATTCAACTTCAGTGACTATTTTTGATTCATTAGGTGATAGTCATATAATGACTTATTACTTTATTAAAGATAATCCTTCGTCTGATGCTAACGAGTGGATGATGTTTGCTGGCGTTGATGGCATACCGGTAGATTTAGCTGATCCAGGTGGACAGACAGATCCAGATCCAACGGCAGCTCCAGGAACGCCAATAACAAATCCACAAGGTGGCGGTAGTTCAGGTCCGTTATCAGCAAGTGGCGGTGTTACTGGCATGCGTATGTACTTTGATTCTTCAGGTGATTTTGTTGCACAATTACCTATGCCAGGTGACGGTGGTGCTATTACCGTGGCACTTGGAGCGACAATATTAGCCAATGGTGCTGATCCAACTCAAACCGTGAAAATTAATTTTAATCTAGACCCTCTTGGCCCTAATCCAAATGAACCTACGCAGTTTGCTTCAAACTTTGAAGTGACTTCGCTTGAGCAAGATGGCTTAGCGGTTGGTCGATTAACCGGTATAGATATTGGTAGTGATGGTTTAATTCGAGCGACTTACAGTAATGGTACCTCAGAACCATTATCACGCATTGCTTTAGTAAACTTTGCCAATGAACAGGGCTTAACGCAAATTGGTAATACTTCATGGAAAGAAAGTATTAGTTCCGGTGAAGCATTGGCTGGTGAGGCGGGTTCAGGTACTTTTGGTACTATTAATTCATCGGCATTAGAGCAATCAAACGTTAACTTAACCACAGAATTAATCGACTTAATTTCAGCACAACGAAATTTTCAGGCTAACTCTCGTGCACTAGAAGTTGATAACCAGCTAAACCAAACTATTCTACAGATTCGATAAATAAATCTTTAAAATAATCTAGTCTATGATAAATAAAAGAGATAAAACGTAAAATGTTTTATCTCTTTTTATGTTCAGGATGAACGGTATAGATGTAGAGCGAAACATAGCTATTCTTAGGCATCCATGTCTTCATCGCATTAATACTTCTTTATGTGTCAATGCCCGAGCAGCGGATGGTCTTTATCAAACCACCTTTCTTTCAAAACCTCAGTCGGTTCCTTTTCGTTGACGATAAAACGATTGTTTTTCCATCTTCCTTTTCCTGTTCTATTTCTTCTGGCACTGTTATTGCATTTCTCATTGTAAGATACAATTTTAGAGATCTGTTATGGACAAAATGCTTTATATCGCAATGAGCGGTGCGAAACAAAATATGCATTCGCTTGCCGTTAATGCTAACAACCTTGCTAACGCTAAGACTACGGGTTTTAAAGCCGATTTAGCACAGGCGCGTTCAATGCAAGCTTTTGGCGAAGGCCTGCCTTCTCGTGTGTTTGCCATGACAGAAAATGCCAGCCAAAACTTTGACAGTGGTTCTTTGATGCAAACTTCTCGAGATTTAGATCTTGCCATTCAAGGGCCGGGTTGGTTTGCTGTTCAAGCTGAAAATGGTACTGAAGGTTATACACGTGATGGCCAATTTAGACTCAACGAAGAAGGTGCTTTAGAAACCTCTAAAGGCGAGCTTGTCTTAGGAGATACTGGCCCGATATTTATACCTCTACCAGTCAATAATATTCATATCAGTAAAGATGGCACCATCATGGTTCAGCCTGAAGGAGCACCTAGTTCTCTTCAAGAAGAAGTGGGTCGTCTAAAAATGGTTAACCCGAGGGTGCAAGAGTTAGCAAAAGGTGCTGATGGCTTGTTTCGTCGAAAAGATGGACTAAATGAGAATGCTGACGTCAATGTCAAAGTCGAAAATGGCATGCTTGAAGCAAGTAACGTAAACCCTATTGGGGAGATGACTGCGATGATTTCTTTGCAACGTCAGTTTGAAATGCAATTAAAACTCATGAAAACAGCCGAAGAAGTTGATGCAAGTTCAGCATCTTTATTACGTGCTTTCTAATTTAAATAAATAATTTTTGAGGTGATTTATGAACCCAGCATTATGGATAAGTAAAACAGGGTTAGATGCGCAAACAAAAGATATTGCGGTAATTTCTAATAATTTAGCTAACGCCAGTACCATAGGTTTTAAGAAAAGTCGTGCCGTATTTGAAGATTTACTCTATCAAACGATTAATCAGCCAGGTGGTCGCTCTGCACAAGATACAGAGATGCCTTCAGGCTTAATGCTTGGCGCGGGTACAAAAGTGGTGGCTACGCAAAAAATTCATACCCAAGGTGATATGCAAACTACCGATAACGCTTTAGATCTAATGATCCAAGGTGAAGGTTTTTTTGAAGTGCAACTCCCTGACGGTACATCGTCATATTCAAGAAATGGTCAATTTACCATGGATGAAGAGGGCAATATGGTTACACCGGGCGCGGGTTATTTAATTCAACCACAAATAACTATTCCGCCTGATGCGTTAAGTATTATTGTTTCTCAAGATGGTGAAGTCTCTGTAACTCTTCAGGGGCAACCTGATCCTGCTGTTATCGGTCAAATTAATACAGTTAACTTTGTTAATCCGACCGGTTTGCAGCCAATAGGACAAAATTTATACATTCAAACAGCGGTTAGTGGTGCTCCACAAGAAGGGGTTCCAGGTTTAGAAGGTTTTGGCATGATAGTGCAAGGCGCGCTAGAAACCTCGAATGTAAATACCACCGAAGAACTTGTTAACTTGATTGAAAGTCAACGGGTATATGAAATGAACTCAAAAGTAATTTCAGCAGTTGATGAAATGCTTAGTTATATTAATCAGCAGTTATAGCGTTAAGGAATCTCTTATGAAAATTCACTTAGTCTTAGTTATCTTTTTTTTATCAATAACGGGTTGTGCCAGTGTTGAACAGGCAAAAACGTTACCTGACGATCCTGACTTTGCGCCGATTTTACCCGAAATGGAAGAAGCCTCTATTATCCCGACGGGTTCACTGTTTAGAGCTAACTACGTTAATAATATTTATTCTGACTCAAAAGCTCATCGTGTTGGTGACATTATTTCAGTGACGTTAAGTGAAAGTACACAAGCACAGAAAAATGCTAAAACAGAGTTGAGTAAAGAAAATAGTGCCAGTCTAGATCCTATTATTGGTTTAGGCGGCGCTGCAGTAAACTTTAAAAATAATGCCATTCAATTTGGCTATAACCAAGGCTCTGACTTTAGTGGTGATTCAAAGTCTAACCAAGGTAATAGCTTAAACGGTCATATTTCTGTACATGTTTTGCGTGTTTTGCCCAATGGCAATTTGATGATCCGTGGTGAAAAATGGATGACTTTAAATAACGGTGACGAATTTATTCGCTTAACCGGTGTTATTCGCGCACAAGATATTAGCTCTAGTAACACCATTGTTTCTGGTAAAATCGCCAATGCGCGCATTGAATATGCAGGTACTGGGACTTTTGCTGATGTACAAGAACAAGGTTGGTTATCGAGTTTCTTTACTAGCTCTTGGTGGCCCCTGTAGGGTTAATTGAACATAAACTTTCAATAGGTATTATTATGAACACTTTTTTCACAAGTATGAAAGTTACTGTCTTGGTGCTAACATTTTTGTTTAGTTCGATGAGCTCTGCACAGCGAATTAAAGATTTAGCCGATGTTGCTGGTGTCCGAAGTAATCAATTGATAGGTTATGGTTTAGTGGTGGGTTTACCTGGCACAGGCGAACAAAGTCCATTTACCGAACAAAGTTTTAAAACCATGCTAAGTAATTTTGGTATTACTATGCCGGCTAATTTAAAACCAAAAATTAAAAATGTTGCTGCGGTTGCTGTTCATGCTGAGTTACCCGCATTTACTAAACCCGGCCAAAGAATTGATATTACAGTTTCTTCAATGGGCAGTGCGCAAAGCTTACGTGGTGGAACATTAATACAAACTATTCTCATGGGTATTGATGGCAATGCTTATGCCGTTGCTCAAGGCAGTTTAGTCGTTAGCGGTTTAGGTGCTGAAGGTTTAGATGGCTCAAAAGTTATTGTTAATACCCCAACCGTAGGCCGTATTGCTAATGGTGCTATGGTTGAACGTGAAGTTATTTCACCATTTACTTCTGGCGATTATATTACCTTTAATCTTAGAGATTCTGATTTCAGTAGTGCGAGAAGTTTAGAGCGAGTCATTAATAGCGAGTTTGCTAACATTAACGATCCCGCCACTTTTATTGCTCGCGCTATTGATGCAACTTCTATTCAAGTCAATGCACCAAGAGATGCGAGCCAACGAGTCAGTTTTTTGGCTGCCTTAGAAAACTTAGAATTCGAACCTTCACGTCCGGCGGCGAAAGTTATTGTTAACTCCCGTACTGGTACCATCGTGATCGGCTCTGATGTGCGCTTATTGCCTGCCGCCATTACTCATGGTGGTATTACGGTAACGATTAATGAAACACGAGATGTCTCTCAGCCTAATGCTTTTGCTGATGGTAATACGGCGGTGACGAATCAATCTATTGTTAACGTTAATAAAGATGATAACCGGATGTTTGTTTTTGATCCGGGGGTAAGCTTAGACACACTCGTTCGAGCGATTAATGAAATTGGTGCCGGCCCTGGTGATGTTATGGCTATTCTTGAAGCGCTATCACAAGCGGGTGCATTACGAGGAGAATTGATCATTATTTAATGATCAATAAAGCTTATGATTACACCGAATCAATCATCATTAACTTCATTGGCACCGCAGGCATCTGTGACCGCTAATTCTCAGAATTTTTTAGACATCAATGGCTTGAATTCTATTCGCCAACAGTCTAAAGAAACTGATAAAGGCTCAAAAGATGCGGCTTTACAAACAGCGGCCAAGCAGTTTGAAGCGATTTTTATGCAAATGCTGATGAAAAGTATGCGTAAAGCACAAGACGTTTTAGAGTCAGATAGTCCCTTTAATTCAGAAAGTACAAAATTTTATCGTGATATGCATGACCAACAAATGTCATTAGAATTATCAAATAACGGCTCTTTAGGTTTATCGGACTTAATCGTTCGCCAGCTAGGTGGTGACACTGAAAGTTTTACCCCGCAGTCATTTTTACAAAGTGATAATCGCTTCAGTAAAAGTAACGGCTTACTCAGTGAAGATAATAATAAAGGCAAGTCAATTGTCGACACAGGGATCCTTATTTCGGCAGAGGATCGTCAAACTAATGACTCGGGTGATCGTTCAACTAATAATAGACAAGCATTATTTGATATGCCACAACGAGCGCCTTCTTCGTCTAATACGGTAAATTCGTTAGATAACAAACCGTCTGTTTATGAAATGCTTGCCATGCAAGAGCCTCAGTATCAGCAACCTAAAGACTTTGTTATGGCATTAACTGAAGATGCTAAACGTGTTGAAGAAAAGTTAAATATTCCCTTTGAAGTTGTTATAGCTCAAGCCGCATTAGAAACTGGCTGGGGACAAAAAATCATCAAAACAGAAAGTGGTCAAAGCTCTAATAACTTGTTTAACATTAAAGCCGATAAACGCTGGGATGGCGACAAAATTAATAAGGAAACCCTTGAATTTGAGCAAGGTGCTATGGTTAAAAAACGTGAACCCTTTCGCGTTTATGAAACCATTAGTGACAGCGTTAATGATTACATGCAGTTTCTCTCAAACAGCGAACGCTATAAAAATGCATTAGACAAAGCTGGCGATGTGGAACACTTCCTGCATAACCTACAGAGTGCTGGTTATGCGACGGATCCCAAATACGCAGAAAAAATTAAGGGAACACTACGAACCGTAACCAGTTTACTAAATAAGTAAATAAGCGCTCAGCATATAAATGCATTGAGTTTTGGTTAGGTTAGGAGTGAAGTCATGTCGGTTAACTTATATAACACAGGTGTTAGTGGTTTACTTGCCGCACAGCAGCAGCTGGCGACAACGGGTCATAATATTGCCAATGTTAATACAGAAGGTTATAGCCGACAACGCGCAGAACAAAATTCATCGGTGGGTTTATTCAGTGGTGGCAACTATGTTGGCTCTGGTACCTATGTTAACGATATCACTCGCCTATACGAACAATTCTCCCATAAAGAACAATTACTCAATCAAAGTAAACTCGGTAATGCTGACTTATTACAAGGGCGTTTAACACAACTAGACCAAGTAATGAGTACCTCAGGTAACGCCGTAGTAGGTTCACTTGACAGTTTTTACCAATCACTCAATGGCGTTGCTGACAATCCTAATGATTTAGGTTTACGCAGTATTGTGCTTAATCAAGCGAATATTTTAAGCAAAGACTTTAATGAGCTGACTAATAATTTTGACAATATGACCAAAGCGGTCAACGGTGAAATTGAACAAATTGCTACTAAGATTTCTGAAATATCAAATGAATTAGCAAAAATTAATGAAACCATTATGCAAACTCAAGGATTAAATCAAACTGGGCAACCTAATGATTTACTTGATAAACGAGACCAACTAATTGGTGAGCTAAGTAAGTTTACCAAAGTGACTACCGTAGAAGATGCTAACGGTGTACTCACTGTAATGATAGGACAAGGTACGACATTGGTTGCCGGTATTACGCCAATGACAGTACAAGTTAAGGCTGGCGATCCCGATCCAAATAAAACCCAGCTAAGTTTAGTCAGTGGCAATAGTCGTGTGGCATTAAATGGCTCTACGTTAGGTGGCTCTTTAGCGGCAAATTTTGAATTTAGAGACCAGCATTTAAATCAAACGCGTAAAGAAATTGATCGCTTAGCTATGTCTATATCGTCAATATTAAACGACAGTCAAGCCAGTGGTTTAGATCTAAATGGTGTTCAAGGGGCAAGTTTTTTCACCGATATTAATGCGACACAATTACAACAAGGTCGTGTGCTAGCTCCTTCATCAAACACAGGTACCACACAACCTCAAGTGGTTATCAACGACGTTTCTTTATTATCTACTGATGACTTTGAAGTACGTTACGATGGTACTGATTTTACGTTATATAATTTGACTACCGGTGGAAGCGAAAACCTAGGGATGCCTGGTACAGGTACTCCTGCAGGAACGCATACTGCCACTACACCCAATTACGGTTTCTCATTTATTGAAACAGCGGGTGGAACGCTTCAGGCAGGTGACAAGTTTACTATTGTACCGACCAAAAACAGCGCAGCATTAATGCAAGCGACATTAACTGACGCTAATGCCATCGCAGCAAGTACAGCGATTGCGGTGACACCGTCGAGTAACAATATTAGCAATGGTAAAATAGAAATTACTAATGTGACTAACCCTGTTGCGGCGAGTGCATATGATATCACTGTTGATGTATATGAAACACCACCACCACCACTGCCAGCACCCCAAATACCTACCGGAATATTTGAGTATCGAGTCTATAACACATCAACGCCACCACCTGGAACGCCGGCCATAGCATCAGGCAGTTATGCAACAGGGGCGAGTGCTATTATTGATATTCCTGCCGGCTCACCTGATTTTCAAATTGAAATTAAAGGTGATCTTGCTGGTTCAGGCGCTAATGCACGTGAAACGTTTACCTTAGGTAATGCTTTTGGCGTTGGTAATGGTAACCATGCAGTTGCTATGGCAAAGACCCAAGAAATAGGTGTGGTCAATGCGGGAAAACAAACCTTTAGCGAAAGCTTAGCCGTTTCAACCTCAATAGTAGGTTCAAAAGCGAGTAATGCTGATTTATCAGCAGATACCGCACAGGCCTTATTTACTCAAGCTTATAACCGCAATCAAGCGACATCAGGTGTAAATCTTGATGAAGAAGCTGCCAACCTTTTGAGATATCAACAAGCTTATCAAGCGGCATCACAAATAATCTCTACAGCAAATACTATTTTTGACACCATTTTATCGGCAGTCAGGTAAGGAATTTTTATGCGCGTTTCTACAGCTCAGTTTTACTTACAAAGTTCACAGCAAATGAGCCAAAAAAGCTCTGATGTTAATGATCAAATGGCTTACTTATCAAGTGGTAAACGAGTGTTAACCGCAAAAGATGATGCTATTTCTTATAGTACCTTAGCTGGCTATAACAATGACTTAGCCAACATAGAAAAATATAAACGCAATATTACTATGGCTGAAAGTCATAATAATATGCAAGAAATTGTTTTTGCTGGTGTAGAGGATATATTAAATAACATCAAAGATCAGATGTTACAAGCAAACAATGGCGCAATGACTGATGTGGATATACAAGCCATAGCCAAACAAACTAGAAATAGTTTTGAGCAAATACTTGAACTTGCCAATAGTCAAAATGCAAACGGCGATTATATATTTTCTGGTTTTAAAACTGATCAACAACCCTTTAGTCAACATGTTGACGGTAGTGTTTCTTATAGTGGTGACTCTGGTGTAAGGGAGTTACAAATAGCTAAAAATATAAAAATACCCACCAATCAAACTGGCGATGCTACTTTTTTAAAGGTAGATAACCCCATTGGTGATTTTACCGCTAACTATACTTCTAATACGTCAGGCGTAGCCTTAGCTAGTGCTAATGTTACCGACAGAGGTACTTATAACACGAGTGCCATGCCGCATGATTATACGTTTACCGTTGACGCTTTAACGAATAATTTAACCGTAACGGATGTTAATGGTAATATTGCTTTTCCAGTTGCACCCGCGACACCTGCGCCCCACTTAGCAGGGCAAACAATCTCTTTTGATGGTATAGAAGTTACTCTAAGCGGCAATCCTTTGCCGGGCGATAGCTTTACCATGAGTGAGCAGGAGAACGTTAGTATATTTGAAACCATCAATGATGCTATTTCCTGGATGGAAAACAGCGCAGTTTCTACAAACCTTGAACAACACCAAGTGGATTACAATACTCTACTCGACCAGTTTAATTCAGCCATGACTCACATTACATCAAAACGAGTAGATTCGGGTGTTCGCTTACAGGTGCTTGAAAGCCAACAGAGTAGGCATTTAGATATGGAATTAAACCTTTCTAGCGGCAAGTCAAAGATCGAAGACTTAGATTTTGCCAAAGCGATTTCTGAGTTTGAACAATCAAAAATAGCGTTACAAGCATCTCAACAAGCATTTACCAAAGTACAAGGCTTAACCTTGTTTAATTACATATGATTTTATTACTGCAATTTTTTAAGTGGCACGGTTCATGCTTTATTCTTTGTAGTAATAAAAAACAAAAAAATCTGTCAGTGTAAATTAATTTAATGGGACAGTATTTTATTAATAAAAGAGCAGAGGCTTGCTTTACAAGCTTCTAATAACACTATTAAATGTAAACATTAGGAGCTATATCATGGCCATAACAGTCAATACCAATGTAACATCGTTGAATGCTCAACGTAATTTAACAAAATCTGGAGAAAACTTAGCCACTTCAATGCAACGTCTATCTTCTGGTATGCGTATCAATGGTGCTAAAGATGATGCCGCAGGTATGCAAATATCAACGCGCTTAACGTCACAAATTAGTGGTTTAGCAGTTGCGCAACGTAATGCCAATGATGGTATTTCTATGGCGCAAACTGCAGAGGGGGCTATGCAGTCCTCTACCGATATTTTACAACGTATGCGTGACTTGTCATTGCAGTCAGCTAACGGCTCAAACTCAACATCAGATCGTGAAGCACTACAAAAAGAAGTATCAGCATTGCAATCAGAGTTAACACGTATTGCTGATACGACTACCTTTGGTGGTCAAAAACTATTAAATGGTACTTATGGTACCCAACAGTTTCAGGTTGGCTCAGACAGTAACCAAACTATCGGTGTTACATTAGAATCCGTGGGAGCTTCTGATATTGGTTTGATTGGTAAAGGCATTGATATCGCTGCAATCACTGGTTTCTCAGGCGCAAGCACAACGGCCAAAACATTTGCTTCGACAGATACCTTAACCATGACTGTCGGTGGTGAATCAAAAAATATTGATTTAACCACAGGCATGAGTGCTGCAGATTTAGCGGGTCAAGTTAATGGTGCTGAAGGTGTATTCGGCGTTAGCGCTAAGACACAAGTGGCTGTTGGTGGGTTTGGTACTACCAACACAACCGCAACCGATGTAGTGACGTTAAACGTGGCAGGTGTAGAAATTTCAGCAACTGCTGGAACTACCGGTGATGCGACTGTTACAGCATTAAATACTGCCATTGATGCGGCCACAGCTGAAGCATTAGCAGCCAAAGGAATTACCGCATCTATTGTTGCTGCAACAGGCGATGCGGGTGATGATTTATTAGTATTTACTAATGCTAATGGTGAGAATATTGATGTGACACTGGAAATCGCGGGTGGTGCAACGGATGGTTTAGCAGGTACTGTATCTGCTTTTGATGGCGCTGCAATTATTGCTGGCGGCACTACAACTACAGCAGGCATAAGCACAACTTCAAGTGCTACCTCTACGGTAACAGGGCGTTTAGATTATACTAATGCGACTATAGACCTTAATAAAGGTACTGCAGCGTTAACTGCTGGTGGAACGCTAGGTGGTGCAGGCGCAGCAACGGTTGATACGACAACAACTTTAACGTCTGTTGCTAGTCTTGATATTTCTACAGCAGGTGGCTCCCAGTCAGCGATAGATGTTATTGATGCGGCATTAGCGTCAATTGGTGATTCACGTGCTGATTTAGGTGCTACGCAAAACCGTTTTAGTCAAACCATTGGTAACTTAGCGAATATCCAAGAAAATGCTTCAGCATCACGTAGTCGAATTATGGATACTGACTATGCGACCGAAACAGCAGTAATGACCAAGAACCAAATATTGCAACAAGCAGGTACCTCAATTTTGGCGCAAGCAAACCAAATACCACAAGCAGCTATTAGCTTAATTGGTGGTTAATTGGTCGTTAAAAATTGATATAATATTTAAAAAAGGCTGAGTATAACTCAGCCTTTTTTTTTATTTACAATCGTTATTACGATATAACTTTTATTGATTGGTTTGATGTGAGAAGGCAGCATGATGAATATAGAAATCAAAATAAATAAAGCGAAGAAGTTATATAAAAAAAATGAATTTGAAAAATCACACTTGATATGTAAAAGATTACTCCGTAGTAATCCGGAGCTTATTAGTGTATTGAAAATACAAGCGCTTAACTATCAGGGGATGAATAACTTAGACTCTGCACTCTTGTTTTTTAAAAAAATAAGTAAAATTAACTATACAGACGCTAATGCTTGGCTTGATATTGCGAATGTTTACTTTTCTCAACAAAAATTCGAATTAGCCATTTATTATTATGAGAAAGCAATCAGTTTTGATCCCTTAAAGGCAATATTATGGAATAACGTTGCTGCATGCCAAGTAAAGCTTGGTGATAGCGTTAAAGCTGAAGTGAATTATAAAAAAGCAATCTCTTTGGATAAAAGTGTTTCAGGGTTTCGAATAAATCTAGCTTTGTTATTTATGGAACAAGCGAAGTTTTCTGATGCGATAGATTTGTTTATAAAAACTTTGGAGTTTGATGAAAAGCAAACACGTGCTTATTTACATGTGTTCCATATCTTTATGTATTTACACCGCTATCAAGATGCGTTAGAAATTGCAGATATGGCAATAGCCAGTAATGCGCTAACGGATCCTGAATTGTGTAATATTTTAGTTGGTAAAGCCATTTTATTTTGGTTGTTTTATAATCCAGAGGAAGGTGATCAGGCTATAGCGTTAAGTTCTCATATCTATCAGTACCAATATCACTCTAAAACCATGGCTAATATGGTTGTATTTCATCGATATTTAACTGAACTATTTAAATATCGACAGCAAGAAAACAATGTATATCAGTGTAATGAACCTGAAAGTACGCAAGAAATGTTTTTTGTTTCAGAAAGTCACGGTTTCTCTCCTAATAATACCATTGTTAATTATCAAAATGCCTCATACCAAATTCGTTCTCTTTTCATTATGGGTGCAAAAATATTTCATCTTATAAATGATGATGATAATAAGCATAAAGCCAGTTTAAAGGTTTTATTTGAAAACTTGCCTAAAAAGAGCAAGGTGGTGGTAGGTTTTGGAGAAATAGACTGTCGATCCAACGAGGGAATTTTTCATCACCATTTAAAAACAGGTAAAGATATTAGTAATATCATTGATGAAATGTTGAATAAATACGTGCAAATGTTAAAAACGTTAGCGAAAGATAGCATGTTAGAGGTTATTTTATATGGGGTTCCTGTACCTCACCCTGAAACAATGAATGTTTTAGGTGCAGAATCGAAAAATAAGTTTAAATTTTTGATTGAATATTTTAACGCTTCTATGGCAAAAATTTGCCTTAATAATGATATTGTTTTTTTAGATGTATATCAATTGACCACAGAACAAACCGAATGTAAATTGCACTATTACATTGATACAACTCACTTGAAGCCCGACACTGTATCTGAATTATTCCAAAAGCTTACATAGTTTTATAATCGTTACTTCCCTTCTTGTGATACTTTAAGAATGGAACTTTATATGTTTAATTCAAATATATTTAAAAAAACATTAAAGTTAATTTTAGTGCTGCCGTTACTGTTATTAGAACGGGTACTTAATGACACTTTCCATAACGAAAAGCATCAAATTAAGTTCCTGACTTATAAAAATTGTTTAACTAACGTATTACATATTGTAATCAGGAGTTTTAAAAATGGCTATTTCAGTAAACACTAACGTTACTTCATTAAATGCACAACGTAACTTATCTAAATCAGGCGCAGCGTTAAGCCAGTCTATGGAACGCTTATCATCAGGTATGCGTATTAACAGCGCTAAAGATGATGCAGCTGGCATGCAAATTTCAACTCGTTTAACTTCACAAATTAGTGGCTTAGGTGTAGCACAACGTAATGCTAACGATGGCATTTCTATGGCGCAAACAGCAGAGGGTGCATTACAATCTTCTACAGATATTTTACAACGTATGCGTGACTTGTCACTACAATCATCTAACGGTTCAAACTCTACCTCAGATCGTGAAGCACTACAAAAAGAAGTAACAGCGTTACAATCAGAGTTAACGCGTATTTCAGATACAACGACCTTCGGTGGTCAAAAATTATTAAGTGGCAGTTACGGTACACAGCAGTTTCAAGTAGGCTCTGACAGCAACCAAACGATTGGTGTAACGTTGAATTCAGCAGCAGCTTCTGATATTGGTTTGATTGGTAAAGGCATTGATATCGCTGCAATCACTGGTTTCTCAGGCGCAAGCACAACGGCCAAAACATTTGCTTCGACAGATACCTTAACCATGACTGTCGGTGGTGAATCAAAAAATATTGATTTAACCACAGGCATGAGTGCTGCAGATTTAGCGGGTCAAGTTAATGGTGCTGAAGGTGTATTCGGCGTTAGCGCTAAGACACAAGTGGCTGTTGGTGGGTTTGGTACTACCAACACAACCGCAACCGATGTAGTGACGTTAAACGTGGCAGGTGTAGAAATTTCAGCAACTGCTGGAACTACCGGTGATGCGACTGTTACAGCATTAAATACTGCCATTGATGCGGCCACAGCTGAAGCATTAGCAGCCAAAGGAATTACCGCATCTATTGTTGCTGCAACAGGCGATGCGGGTGATGATTTATTAGTATTTACTAATGCTAATGGTGAGAATATTGATGTGACACTGGAAATCGCGGGTGGTGCAACGGATGGTTTAGCAGGTACTGTATCTGCTTTTGATGGCGCTGCAATTATTGCTGGCGGCACTACAACTACAGCAGGCATAAGCACAACTTCAAGTGCTACCTCTACGGTAACAGGGCGTTTAGATTATACTAATGCGACTATAGATATTAGTAAGGGTACAGCGGCTTTAACAGCAGGTGGAACACTGGGCGGCGCAGGCGCAGCAACAGTTGATACCACTACAAGTTTAACCTCAATTGCAGACCTTGATATTTCAACTGCAGGTGGTTCGCAATCAGCAATCGATGTCATTGATGCGGCTTTACAGCAAATCGGTAATGAGCGTGCTGAATTGGGTGCTACACAAAACCGCTTTAGTCAAACTATTGGTAACTTAGCAAACATTCAAGAAAACGCTTCAGCTTCACGTAGCCGTATTCAAGATACAGATTACGCAACAGAAACTGCGGCAATGACTAAAAATCAAATATTGCAACAAGCAGGTACATCAATCTTAGCGCAAGCTAACCAATTGCCACAAGCAGCGTTAAGCTTAATCGGTTAATTGAATAGGAATTCGCAAGTAATTAGTAAGATTATTAATTAACCTTACTAATTAGGAAAACATGAGGAAGGCCTATTAGTTAATAGTTCCTTCCTTTTTCTGTATTTACTTGTGATATTTTAGTTTCATGTTTAGGAGTTAGTGATGAGTGCAATAAACACTTCAACGGTTAATAGTATTAATGTTAACTCAAGCAGAGCTGATAATGTTGAAAATGACTTTCAAGCCCACGATAGTTCCGTAGCAAAAAGTCCGATGTCTGATATTGTCACAGGTAACAAAACTATTGAATTAGTGGCTAAGGCGGATAGTTCAGAACAGCAAGGTAAAGTGCTAATATCTTCAGAGCAGCTAGAGAAGGTGGCGCAAAATTTGCAAGATTTTGTTGGTGAAATGAACAAAGGCTTAGAGTTTTCTGTAGATAAAGACTCAGGCCGAGACGTAATTAAAGTAACAGATAAAAAAAGTGGTGATTTAATAAAACAATACCCCACAGAAGAAGTATTAGATTTAGTAGCGAAGCTTTCTGAGGCAACAGGTAATTTTATTAATACTGATGTATAGTTATAAAAGTACCGCAATAGATAAATAGTGTTTATAACATTTAGTCAATAATATTTAATGAGAATTATTAATATTATTAATAGTAGGTTGCTGTAAGTAGATAATATAGCTTGTTAATATAGCTATGATAATAGATAAAACGTGGTGGTTTATGCCTAATATTACATTTAATGGTTTAGGATCTGGCTTACAAGTAGCCGACATTGTCAACGCTATCGTTGGCGCTGAAAAAGTGCCCTTTGAAACGAGACTTAATCGTAAAGAAGCGGCAATGACAACAGATATCTCTGCTGTTGGTGCACTTAAATCAGCACTACAAAAAGTGCAAGATTCTATGTCTAATTTAGCGGATGCTGATCGATATCAATTACGTGAAGCAAAAGGTAATGATGATTTTATCTCTATGGCGTCAAATAAAGATGCAGAAGTGGGTAACTATTCGGTAAAAGTAGATACTCTTGCTGAAAAACATAAATTGCTTTCTGAAGGTATCGATAGTGAAGAAGTGGTTGGTGAAGGCACGCTCACTATAAATTCAGGTGATAATAGCTTTGAGGTTGTGGCTTCAGATACGGCGACATTAGCGGATATTCGTGATGCCATAAACGATAGTGACGATAATGATTCAGTCATCGCTACGATTATAACTGATGACGACGGTCAGCATTTAGTGCTCTCGAGCAAAGAAACAGGGCTAGCAAATGCAATTACTATCGTTGTAGATGATGTTGGCGATGTTGGCGTAGATGGCTTTAATAACACCGATGCGGATGGCCTTTCACGTTTAGCCTATGAACCTAATTCTGAATCACCTAATTATTCCTTAAGCATGGATGAAGCAACACCTGCTGTTGACGCACAGATAACCATTGATGGTTCTTTGGTTGTTACTAATAGTACCAATACGTTTACCAACGTGATTGATGGTGTAGATATTACAGCGAAGAAAAAACACAGTGTGGATGATGACTTAAGCAGCGTAACATTAAGTGAGAATAACGCTAATATTGAAGCAGGGATTAATGACTTTGTTAAAAATTACAACAGTCTTTTAACGCTAAGTAAAACGTTAGGGCAAGCAGGAGAAGGCAGTACTGGCCCGCTAGTAGGCGACTCTCTATTAAGAGGCGTTATGAGTAAATTACGTCAACAAGTCAGCACTCCTTTTGAGACCAGTGGTGGTGAAAGCATATCGTTATCGCAGTTAGGTGTTCGAAGTGATCGTTATGGTGTATTGACGTTAGATAAAAGTGACCTAAATGAATTTGTTGCAAAAGATGTAGATGGTATTCAAAACTTTTTTGTTGGCTCTGAAGATGCCCCTGGCTTCGCCGCATCAGTTGATACATTGATGAAGTTTTATACAGATTCTGATGGGGTGATTCAAAGTCGAATTGATAGTAAGAAAAACCAATTAGATAATTTAGATGATGATCGTCTTTCTTTTAGTCGAAGAATGGATGATTTGGAAGCACGACTGTATAGCCAATATAATGCAATGGATTTGTTGGTAGCCAATCTAAATGCTACAGGTAGCTATATTACCGCGCAGTTAGATAATATGCCAGGTGTGGTTAAACAAAATAAGTAAACCCTGAATCTTTAAGTGGAAATGCTTATATTTCAAAATCTTATTTCGAAAGCTCTAGTGTGTTTTTTAATTAGTGTCTGTTTACCCCATTGCTTATTGACTCAATAATAAATGCTACTTTGATTGCAATCCTTTTTTTTGTTAAGTTGAATATATGACTTTCTATAATTAATATAAATTAACTTACAATAAACTAGCAATTTTACTATAGAGTAGTTGCTTGGCAGTTAGTTAAGTTCCAATTGTTCGCGCCCTACCTATGATTGTAATAACGCTGATGACGTCATTGGCAATATCTTCTATGTCTCTTGATGCATCTATTTGAGTTTCCTTTTATTATTGTTGTTCAAGACTAAGTTGTGAAATTTCAACGATGTCTTTTGTAAAAACTCCTAAACCAGGCTTTAACGGCTTTTCTTTGATCGCAGGACTTGCGTTAGACATAATGCTAAGTGAGATATTACTACTTGCAGTTAATGGGTTAGCAACAGACATATTGCACTCCAGTTTTATTGAACTAGGTAATGACGGTTGCCAATTATTACCTAGCGCATAGTAAAGTATAGTTGTGTTTATTTGAAAATTAAACGTTTTCGTAATGTAGGAGGATATACTTAGCAGTGAACACCAATAAATAAGGTGTTAACTTGCCCGTGTGACTTTGTAAGTGATTGATATTTATTTGATTTACTTATGGTTGATTAGTGTTTTTGATAAGGTTTTGATAAGATTTTGATACTTTTTTACTCTTTTTTAAGTTTAATACTTGCTCAGCTATTTCTTGTTTACAGCTTGCAGAATTGGTTGTTAACTCACTATCAAGGGTAAGCATCTCTTGTAGAAGAGACATGTGTGAACTTATATCTTCACTAGTGTTCTGTTCAAATAAGTTAGTGATTAATATTTGTCTAGCGGTCACTAGGTCAGTTAACTCTTCATTTGAGGGCTGTTCTTCAGTACTTTCTAAAGAGGATTCATTTTGAGTGGGCTGTAGACTTGTCTGTACTGATAGTATACGCGACAAGAGTTGTCGCGATATATCATTTATTTGTTCAATAAAACGTTTAGTGTTATTTGGCACTAAAAACTAACCTTACCCTGGCTTTCTACAGGAATGGAGTCCCAGCCAGACTTAATAGGCAATAATATTTGGATAACCTCCTCTAGCTTATCGGGGTCATTGTTAGTGCTAGCAACTAATAACTGTTCTGAACAATATTTATAAAGTGAAGCTAAGTTTTCTGAAACTTCACCACCTTGTTTAAAATCAAGAGAGCCCTCTAAAACACCAATAATAGCGATAGCGTTTGATAGTTCAGTGCCTTTTTTTTCAAAATTATTTTGTGAAATTGCGCCTTTAGCGGTAGCGATATTACCTAATAATTTTTGAAATAGCATAGCAACTAATTGATAAGGTGATGCCTGCTGAGCAGTACTTTTATTGGTTTGATGATACTTTTTAAGTGAAGCGTGTGTCATAGACACCTCCTCGTTAGCTATACCTTCAGTATAGAAAACTTGTAGAATTGAAACAATAGCTATAGTTGATAACTTTAAAAACTTAGCTAATTTAAACCAATGGCTGGTTATTTACGGTGACAGCAAAGCCTTCATTTTGTGCTTTTTGATAAGCCTTTAATAACACATCATGAGTTATATCTTCTTTATTATTTAAGACACCGTTGCTTATTACTTCAATATTATCCCAACCGCGAGTGACTAAATACTCTTCTATTTGCGTGATTTGTTGTTCAAAAGGCATTTCTTTTGAAAACATATTAAACTCGTGACGGGTTCCTTTAGTAAACTCTTTATTATCATGCATTAATTCAGCAGTGCCATTTATGATCAACATCTGATTTCCTATTTTTAAGATATGGTTATTGATAAATATGACCATGCTTTTATTATGCCAAACTTGTTGATTTATTAGTTTGTTACTGTTTTTAAAGTTAAGTCATTGAAGTTAAGTTAAAAATAAAAAATATTTTTTACTGCTCTTTCCGCATTAAAATTGAAAAGTGATTATTTATATTGATTACAACTTTTTGACACTAGTATTCGCTTAACAATTTTAAATATTAATTCTGTTGCATTATTTATTTTTTATCTGTAGTTGTTCTTACACAATAAGCTTGCCATATTTGTATTTATAGGAACCATAGCGCTCTGCTATTAACAAATTATCTTAGAGTATTTATCGGTAAATTTTTATTTATCTTTAGACATTTTATATTTATATGAAGATAGCGATATCTATCGTTAAGTTAGAATCTGCTATCTGACTTGATTTATCGAGTAAAAAAATATCTATACTATTCAAGTCAATTTTATGACGTTACAGTGTCAATTTATTGTTGCTTATTTACTATATCTCGCTAGAATAAAATTATAGATAACAAAAATATGGTTTTATTAGATATATGCAGGGTCAAAAACATGTACTTGTCGTTGATAACGACATTGCCAGACGCGATCAAATAGCGACCGTATTATCATTTGTCGGTGAACATTTTTATGTGTGTCCTGAAGATGATATTGAGCAGTATTTTAAAGAAACTGATAATATTCTTACGGTGGTTTTGTGTGGCAAGGTCAGTGACTTACTGGTCGATTTTGTTAAAAAACACCCTGAAACACCTTTTATCCTCCATGATGTACTCGACGCGACTTTATTAAGTGGTGCTGTTAATGTTTTAGGCAGTTTAGCTGTGCCTTTAAATTATGCTCAGCTTACCGAGCAAGTACACCACTGTCATCAATACCATAACCAATTACCCTCAAAGCGAAATCACAACGGTCCTAATTTGTTATTCCGCTCTTTGGTGGGCGCCAGTGAACCTATGTTACAAGTGCGCTTTTTAATTGAACAAGTGGCTAGTACGCAAGCGAGTGTCTTGGTTTTAGGTGAATCAGGTACGGGTAAAGAAGTTGTGGCACGTAATATTCATAATTTATCTGACCGCGCTAAGGGGCCTTTTGTTCCGGTTAACTGTGGCGCTATACCCGGTGAATTATTGGAAAGTGAATTATTTGGTCATGAAAAAGGTGCCTTTACGGGCGCTATTTCTACCCGTAAAGGTCGTTTTGAAATGGCTGAGGGTGGCACGTTATTTCTTGATGAAATAGGTGATATGCCTCAACCCATGCAAGTGAAGCTACTTCGTGTTCTGCAAGAACGTACTTTTGAGCGTGTCGGTGGCGCCAAGAGTATTAAAACCAATGTGCGTATTATTGCTGCAACCCATCAGCACTTAGAAGATATGATCACCGCGGGCACATTCCGCGAAGATTTATTCTATCGTCTTAATGTTTTTCCTATTGAAACACCGGCATTACGTGATAGAAAAGAAGATATTCCATTACTGATTAAAGAACTTATTTCTCGTTTTGAAGCAGAGCAAGGACAAAGTGTTCGTTTTACTGAGCAAGCGATTGAATCTTTAAAATTACATGCTTGGGCAGGTAATGTTCGAGAATTATCTAACTTAATTGAACGTATGATCATTATGTTTGCTGAGCAAGTGGTTAATGTCAGTGAATTACCAGCAAAGTATCGTCATATTGATGTTGAAGAGTATCAACCTGAATACCCTGATGAGTTGCAAGAACGTGATGCGATAAATGAGCTATTTTCTGGCTTTGATTATGATGACGAAGAAGATACCAGTAGTTTTGCTGACCAACCAGAAGAAGCATCTGTGGTTGATGTTTTGCCAAACGATGGCTTGAATTTAAAAGAATACTTAGCGGACCTTGAAGTGTCGATGATAAACCAAGCACTTGAGAAAAATGACTGGGTTGTTGCACGCTCGGCAGAATTATTAGGGATGCGTCGAACCACATTAGTTGAAAAAATGCGTAAGTATAACTTACAAAAAAACACTAACTAATATCCTACGTTAACCAAATGTATTGATTGTTATATCCGTTATTACACCAGCCGTTGTACTGGAAAGTATCGCGAGGGTTAGCGTCTTTATCTTTGGTTGAACTGAATATTCTTGGACAGTAAAGCCAAATATTTGACGGCAAGAATTGCTCTAAAAATCGCTTCTAACATCATGTAAATTAATATAAAACCTCTTTGGCATAATTAATGCTTTATTCAGTTGGTATTTTTAAATTGAGTAAAGTATATGGCCGTTGCAGTTTCACATTCATCAGCATCTTCTAAATTGTCTACACCCATTCATTGTGTGGAAGATAATCTGTTTCATAAAGCTAAATTTGCTTTTACTCCGCAGTCATTTGCCCATAGCGATACGTTAGAAAGTGAAGCATACCGTGGCGAGCTATCGTTACTTCGTCAAAAGTCTAATCAACTTGAGCAAATTATTGATGTTATGCCGACCGGGATGATAATGCTTGATGGTAACGGTATTGTTATTAAAACCAATAAAATTGCTAGTTTGTTACTCGATGAACCGATTCTTGGTCAAGCTTGGTTTGATGTTATTAAACGCTCGTTTAAACCTCGTGCCGACGATTGGCATGAAGTGTCATTGAAAGACGGCCGCCGGGTTAAATTAGAAATTACTGCTTTAGGTGATCAACCTGGCCAGTTAATTATGATCACTGATTTGACCGAAACGCGTTTATTACAAGATAAGCTTAGCCATATGCAGCGTTTATCGTCATTAGGTCATTTGGTTTCAAAGCTTGCTCATCAAATTCGCACACCACTTTCTGCCGCTATGTTATATGGCGCAAATTTAAAAAATAAAAAGCTTTCTTCAGACGATCGAAGTAGCTTTCAAGACAAATTAATGGCGCGCTTGCACGACTTAGAACAGCAAGTAAACGATATGTTGTTGTTTTCAAAAAGTGGCAAGCAAAAAGTTGTTGAACCACTTTCAATTAATAAATTGATTACCCATTCAGTTAACGCCGTAGAAGCATTAATTGTTCAGGCCAAAGCGAAAGTAAACATTAAGCTTTGTGATGATGATTGCCAAATCTTAGGTAATAAACGTGCGTTAAGCGGTGCTATTGAAAACTTAATTCACAACAGTTTACAAGTTATTAAGCAGGGTGCGGAGATATCCATTACCACCTACTGCCAAAATGAATACGCTTACATTAGTGTACAAGATAATGGTCAAGGTATTAGTGAAGAGCTTGCCAATAAAATTTTTGAACCTTTTTATACATCAAGGGCACAGGGAACCGGCTTAGGTTTAGCGGTGGTAAAGTCAGTTGCTAAGGCTCATCAAGGCGATGTTCGCTTAGTGAGTAAGCCAGGAGAGGGCGCGCACTTTTGTATTCACTTACCTATTTTAGACACAAACAATGTTAACGGGGAGAACACTAATGAATCAAAGTAAAATATTAGTTGTTGAAGATGATGCAGGATTACGTGAAGCCCTGATGGATACTTTAAAGTTATCAGGTTATCAATGTATTGAAGCTCAATCAGGTGAAGATGCTTTACTCACGCTTAAAGAACAAAGTGTTGATCTCGTCGTTAGTGACGTGCAAATGGATGGTATGTCGGGCTTAACACTACTCAATAGTATTAAAAGAAATTGGCCAAATTTACCTGTGCTGATAATGACGGCATACGGTACGATTCATGATGCTGTTCAAGCGATGCGTGATGGCGCCTGTAATTATATGGCAAAACCTTTCGCGCCAGAAGTGCTACTTAATATGGTTAACCAATATGTGCCATTGAATGTGACTAGTCGGCATGAACCTGTGGTTGCTGACGCACAAAGTATTGAACTATTAGCGTTAGCAAAGAAAGTCGCGACCACAGATGCTTCTGTTATGGTGCTCGGCCCCAGTGGCTCTGGCAAGGAAGTATTAGCACAATACGTTCATTACCATTCGAACCGAAGTGATAAGCCCTTTGTTGCCATAAACTGTGCTGCAATTCCAGAGAATATGCTGGAAGCGACTTTATTTGGTTATGAAAAAGGTGCCTTTACTGGAGCCATTCAAGCGTGCCCAGGTAAATTTGAACAAGCACAGGGTGGTACTATTTTATTAGACGAAATCACTGAAATGGATCTTGGCTTACAAGCAAAAATTTTACGGGTCTTACAAGAGCGAGAAGTTGAACGCTTAGGGGGTCGTAAAACAATTAAGCTTGATGTTCGTGTTATCGCAACCAGCAACCGTGATTTAAGAGTGGCTGTAAAAGATGGCATCTTCCGTGAAGATCTCTACTACCGTTTAAATGTCTTTCCATTAACTTGGTTAGCATTAAATAAACGCAGAGATGATATTGTGCCATTAGCCAAACATTTAATTACTCAAGCATCGTTAGCGAATAACATGGCTATTCCAGAACTAACCGCTTCGGCGAGAAATAAACTGACGAGTTACGATTGGCCAGGCAATGTTCGTGAATTAGATAATGTTATTCAACGAGCCATTATTTTGCATAGCGACCAGATTATTAATGCCGGTGACTTGTTAATTGAAAATTTCGACAGTGAAATTATTACTGACGTGGCGTTAGAAAATAATAGCGAAGACATGCTTGGTAATGAATTAAAAATACAAGAGCATCAAATTATTCTTGATACCCTCACCGCTTGCCAAGGTAGCCGTAAAGATGTTGCTGAACGATTAGGCATTAGCCCAAGAACGCTTCGCTATAAAATAGCAAGAATGCGTGATTCGGGCATTCAAATACCAGCCTAACAATCGCTCAAAAGGGTAATTTTCCTATAAAGCCAATATTTTCATTTAAAATATTGGCTTTACTGCTATTTGCAGTTTTCACTCATTAAACCTTCCATAACCTCGATAATTCTTTAATTCTCATACTGGCACCATGCTTGCAATATCATCGTTATATCGTTACTTAAACCGTTATTTATAGGCTTAGTAGCAAAAAATTGACACAAGTGAGTAGCTCATGAATATCGATACCAATTCTTTATACGCACAAATGCAAAGTATGTCGCTTGGAAACTCTTCGGTGCAGGGGGCTTCATTTGAAAAAATGGGCAATAACCTTGGCATGGGAGACAGTGCTATTCCAGCGCTGAATAAGTCGACCAGTAATTTTGGCGATATGCTTAAAGATGCGGTGAATAATGTCAATGATATTCAAAAAGAGTCTGGAGCAAAGAAAATAGCTTTTGAAATGGGCGACCGAAGCGTTACGCTCGCTGATACCATGGTTGCTTCCGCTAAAGCTGGTATTGCTTTTGATGCCACCGTACAAGTACGTAATAAGTTTGTTGAAGCATATAAAGAAATAATGAATATGCCAGTTTAACAATACCTTAGTATAAAATAGATAGTATTTCGTAATAAAATCAAGTGGTAGTGGAGAAATTAAGTGGCTGATACTGATAATAATTCAATGGTTGCTGCCGATGGCGGCACCGGGTTAATGGCAAGTGATGGTGCTGATAATATGGCTGATGAGCAAAAATCAGGCTTTGCTTCTGCTATGGGTAATGTCGATTTATTACGCCAAGTCACCTTAATTATGGCATTAGCAATTTGTTTAGCTATTGCTGTTTTTGTTATTATGTGGGCAAATCAAGCCGAATATAGATTTCTTGCCAAACAACCTACCGAACAATTAATCAAAACAATGGACTTTCTAGACGCTAACCAAGTGGATTACCGTCAAGCAAACAACACTATTTCAGTACAAAGTGATCAATATCAAGAAATTAAAATTTTACTTGCTCGTGAAGGTTTATCTGATGAACCAACAGAAGGTAGTGAAATTATTATGCAAGATATGGGTTTTGGTGTCAGCCAGCGCCTTGAAACAGAACGTCTTAAGTTTTCTCGTGAGCAGCAATTGGCTCGCACCATTGAAGAACTGCAAGCTATCTCTAGAGCAAAAGTTTTACTGGCGATACCCCGCGAAAATATTTTTGCTAAACGTACCCGCAGCGCATCTGGCACTGTGGTACTAACTATGCGTAAAGGGCGGATGTTATCTGAAGAAGAAGTTGACTCTGTTGTTGATATTATTGCTTCTGCCGTTCAGGGTATGGAACCTAACCGAGTTACAGTGACAGATCAAAATGGTCGTTTACTTAATTCCGGCTCACAAACCTCTGTTTCTTCTCGCTCACGCAAAGAGTTTGAAATGGAGAAAAAAAGAGAAAATGAATATTTAAACAAAATAGACAGCATACTCATCCCTGTCGTTGGTTTAGGGAACTACACCGCACAAGTTAATGTGACCATGGATTTCACCTCAAGTGAAGAAATGCAGCGTCGTTATAATTCAGATTTACCGGCACTGCGCAGTGAAATGAAAGTTGAAGACAACACGATTGGCGGTTTACTTGGTGGTATTCCTGGAGCGTTAAGCAATCAGCCACCACTTGATTCAAATATTCCAGAAAATGCGAATGGTGGTGCACAACAAAGATCAATGCCTGGTCGTAAACACCTTGAATCAACAAAAAATTATGAATTAGACGAAGCTATCAGCCATACCAAACAACAAGCAGGTGTCGTTCGTCGAGTAAGCGTTTCTGTTGCACTTGATTACTTGGCAACTGCTGATGCTGAAGGCGCGATTACCGATTCACCGAGATCTGTTGAAGAAATGTCAAATATTCGTCGCTTATTACAAGGGAGTATTGGTTTTAATTTACAACGTGGTGATGTATTAGAAGTCGTTACCTTGCCATTCTCTCGTCAAATTATTGAGGATGCTCCTAAAGTTCCTTTCTATGAGAATGCCGACATATTAAAGTTTTTCAAATTAGGCATGGGCGCATTAGTCATTATTGTATTGATACTTGCCGTTGTTAAACCTATGCTTAAACGTCTTATTAACCCTGATCAAACACCTGATGACTACGGTGATAAATCACTCGATAGCCACATTGATTTGGGTGATGAAACCATGGATATGCTAACATCAGACTTTGATGCGGCGGCAGTAGGTTTTGCACCTGATGGTAGTTTACAATTACCTGATTTACATCGCGATGAAGATATACTAAAAGCTGTTCGAGCGCTTGTTGCTAATGAGCCTGAACTTTCCTCTCAAGTGGTTAAAAGTTGGTTGAACGAAGATGAGTGATGAAATGCAAGAGTTAGCCCCTGCACCTAAGGGTTTTGACGTTGACAAACTTGATGGTGCAGAGAAAGCTGCGATATTATTGCTAAGCTTATCTGAAGAAGATGCCGCGCAAATATTAAAACACTTAGAGCCTAAGCAGGTTCAACAAGTGGGCATGGTTATGGCTGCCATGGAAGATTTCACCCAAGAAAAAATTACCGCTGTTCATAAGCTCTTTATCCATGAAATACAAAACTTCAGTACCATTGGCTTCCAAAGTGAAGAATTCGTTCGCAAGGCATTAACTGCAGCATTAGGTGAAGACAAAGCCGGCAATTTAATTGATCAAATTGTCATGGGAGGCGGTGCAAAAGGTTTAGATTCATTGAAATGGATGGACTCAAAACAAGTAGCCAATATTATTCGTAACGAGCATCCTCAAATTCAAACCATTGTACTTTCCTATTTAGACCCTGATCAATCGGCTGAAATTATGAGCCAGTTTGCCGAAAAAGTGCGTTTAGATTTAATGATGCGTATTGCTAACCTTGAAGAAGTTCAACCGGCAGCATTACAAGAACTTAATGAAATTATGGAAAAACAGTTTGCCGGTCAAGCAGGTGCACAAGCCGCTAAAATGGGTGGTTTAAAAGCAGCAGCTGACATTATGAACTATTTGGATACCAATGTTGAAGGCATGCTAATGGATTCAATTCGTGAACATGACGAAGAGATGAGTCAACAAATTCAAGACTTGATGTTTGTTTTCGAAAACCTTGCCGATGTAGACGACCGTGGTATTCAAGCGATATTACGTGAAGTACAACAAGATGCGTTGATGAAAGCAATTAAAGGCGCAGATGATGTACTGAAAGAAAAAATTATGGCTAATATGTCCAAACGTGCCGCTGAAATGCTGGCAGATGACCTTGAAGCTATGGGACCGGTGCGTATTAGTGAAGTTGAAGCCGCACAAAAAGAAATATTATCTGTTGCTCGACGATTATCTGACGCTGGAGAAATTATGCTTGGTGGCGCTGGTGGTGGTGATGAGTTCTTATAAACCTTATATTTTTAGGTCAGTCAAAACTTACTGTTATAAAATATTATGAAATTATTAAATAAATCGAATGCTGAAGTTATTAAACATAATCCCGAACAAGAAACCGATGTTTGGTCATTGCCGACGGTTAAATCTGAAAATAAAATTAAAGATGAAACAACCAATGCTATGGGAAAGAAAGCCGCTTGGCGTTTCGAGCCCCCTGAAGATTTTGTTGAAGAAGAAATCGCGCCATTAACGGCAGAAGATATTGAAAACATTCGTCAAGCTGCATTTGATGAAGGCCTTAATCAGGGCAAGGAAGAAGGTTTTGCTAAAGGTTATGAAGAAGGTAAAGTCTCTGGTCATGAAGAAGGTATGGTACTTGGTCACCAAGAAGGTCTTGAAACTGGCTTAGCCGAAGCAAAAGAAAGTATCGATGAACAATCAGCTGCATGGGCGTCACTTACTGAACAGCTTCATAAGCCATTACTCGATGTCGAAAAAAATGTTGAACAACAATTACTTCATCTTGTCGTAGAACTCACCGAAGCGATTACCTTAGAAGAAGCTAAAACTAACCCTGATATTATTATTGCTGCGATTTCTGCGGGTATAAAAGCTTTACCCAGCCAAGAAGCGCAAACACAAATTTTATTACACCCCAACGATATTAAACGTGTTGAAAAGCAATTTGGCGCTAAACATGTGCAAGAACAAGGTTGGCGTTTACTCGCTGCCCCGCAATTAGTTCCGGGTAGCTGTCAAATTGAAAATAGCACCTCTAATATCGATCTGAGTGTTAAATCTCGAATAAAAGAAGTATTGGACTCGTTTTTGCAAGATGCACTACATCAGTAATTTCTTGTACAAAAGAGTCAAAATACCGCTATGGTTGATATTTCTCGCCTTAATGAAAGACTAAAAAACTGCCAAGAGTTTGTGCACCCGCATAAAGTCTCTGTTGCTGGGCGTTTAGTCCGAGTAGTCGGATTAACGCTTGAAGCTGTTGGCGTAAAAGCGGCAGTTGGTAGCCAATGTTTAGTCGAAACGGCACAAGGCGATTTAATCGCTGAAATTGTTGGTTTTTCTAAAGACATAACTTTTCTAATGCCAGAGCAAAGCTTACAAGGTGTTTTACCGGGTGCGCGCGTTGTGCCACTGACAACTAAAGCTCGCTTACCCTTTTCAATGGATTTACTTGGCCGAGTCGTTGACGGTGTTGGTAAACCACTCGACGGCAAAGGGCCAATCAAGAACTCAGGCAACTATCAAATAAACAATAAGCCGATTAATCCGTTATCAAGGCGTGGTATCACTGAACCACTTGATGTTGGTGTGCGCGCTATTAATAGTTTTTTAACGGTTGGTATTGGTCAGCGTATGGGCTTATTTGCCGGTTCAGGTGTCGGTAAAAGTGTCTTGTTAGGCATGATGACACGCGGCACAACTGCTGATGTTATCGTTGTGGGGCTAATTGGCGAACGTGGTCGAGAAGTTAAAGAGTTTATCGAAGAAATTTTAGGCGAAGAAGGGCGAGCACGTTCAGTTGTTGTTGCGGCGCCTGCCGATAATTCGCCATTAATGCGTTTAAAAGGCTGTGAAACTGCCGTACAAATTGCTGAGTACTTTCGTGATCAAGGTCTGAATGTCTTGCTACTGGTTGACTCGCTAACGCGTTATGCCCAAGCGCAACGAGAAATAGCACTGGCTGTCGGCGAACCACCGGCAACCAAAGGTTATCCGCCTTCGGTCTTTTCAAAGTTACCCCAACTTGTTGAACGAGCCGGTAACGGTGGCGATGGTCAGGGATCAATTACCGCATTTTTCACCGTGTTAACCGAAGGTGATGATTTACAAGATCCGATTGCTGATGCGGCGCGTGCTATTTTAGATGGACATATTGTTTTATCTCGTGCCTTAGCCGATTCAGGGCATTACCCCGCTGTTGATATTGAAGGCTCGATTAGCCGTGTTATGCCGATGGTGACCAGTGATGAGCATCAACAACTTGCTCGGCAACTAAAGCAAGTCTACTCACTCTATCAGCAAAATAAAGATTTGATTGCTATTGGCGCTTATAGCCGTGGTAATGATCCTCGCATTGATCAATCCATTGATTTAATGCCGGTGATCAAGTTCTTCCTACAACAAAAAATGTTGGAAATTATTCCTTATGATCAAAGCTTAACGCAACTTCAAGAAATACTTTCTGCAGCGCAAGCACACGCGCAAGCAAAACAAGGCCAGCAAAATGCCTAAACATAATAACGTTAACGCTATTTTCGAAAAATTGATTAGCTGTTTAGTATTATCTAGGAGGACGTTATGCCATTAAAGCAACTAAATACCTTACATCGCTATGAACAGGATAAAGAAAAAAAAGCAGCGCAAGCACTGCAAACTGCTGAATTTGAATACCAACAAAATCTTGAACGTTTACAAAGTGTCAGTGACTATCGTCTTGAATATATGAAACGTTTGAATGCTCGCTCTATGGTGGGTATTGATAGCGCGACGTTTAGTCATTTTCATGCCTTTATTGCCAAGCTCGATTATGCTGCTGGGCAAGTTGATATTGCGATTATGCAGAGTAAGGCGATGGTGGAAAAGAGCAAACAGCTCTGGCTAGCGCAGCGACAAAAAATTCAAGCGGTAGAATTACTGCTTGATAAAAAAACACAAGCGCTCACTCTTATCGCTAACAAGCAAGAACAAAAAATGTTTGATGAAATTGCTACTCAACAATTTGTCCGTCGTAAAATGCGGGGGTAAAGTGAATTAAATAGTAATTTCTAAGTGGAACAATACTTGCTTATTTAACTAATATAAAAAGTATTCGCAATAAACGACGTTGTCATCATTGTAAATATAGCTCAAATTTACCATTGAAATAAAAAGGTTTACTATGCCGCAAGTTACTCCATTAGCCATAGATATCTCGCCAAGTAAGGACTTTAGCCCTGTTCAGTCAGGAGCGATTAGCACATCCAAAAATTCAACTAAAGATTTTGCACAAATGGTTGACCAGCATTATCAAAGTCAACAAAGCGGCAAAAAGCAACAGGCAAGTGGCAATAACATGAAACTTGCTAGCGAAATTAATGCTGAAAAGAAAGTACCCCAAGAAAAATCTTCCACAACGGATGTGCAACCAAAAGAAAAGGAAATGGGTGGAGTTTCTGATGAGAAGGTTAATACAGAAATTAACCAAAGCGAAGCTTCAGAAAGATTGCCTTACGATGATACAGCGACTAGTGAAAAAAATGTTCGAGTAGAAAATAGCCAAGAAGAAACACCGGAACACAAAGCTAGCGGATTAATTAATCTTGATACAAATTCCACCGCACCTGAAAATACAGATAAAAGTACCGAGCAATTAATGTCGTTGTTATCTGCGTCACAACAACTATTAAATGATACGGTGAAAAATGACGGTACGATACCATCACAACTTAATGAAAAACCATCAATAGTTGTGGCTGGTAGTCATCAACAAGAAAAAACACAGTTAGCAGCAATGTTAAGGCAAGTGCTTGGTGGCAATAGCCAAGAAAATGTAGCGACCAGTGATAATACCCTAGCAAAAGATAGCCTTGCGCCAGAGTTAGCTAAATCATTAACCGTTCCAGTAACGGTTAACAGTGAAATGCCAGCAAAGAAAGTTGACCTAGCTAGCGAACCCAAAGTCGTTGCTGATAAAGTTGTGCAAGGGGAGGCTGAATTAGCTTTATCTGCATTATTGGAGAAAAAAACAAACAGTGAAGGACAAGCTCCCTCGCTAAAAACAACGAATGTTAATGGCCAACTTTCCACGCAATCCGTTCCTCCTGCTCAAAGCGAAACGTCGTTAAAAGCAGAGCCGATTGTAGATAAAACCAATAATGTACCGAAACAGGCGATGCCTTTAAGTGATCTTGAAGCGCTATTAGCGGATATGGAAAAAGCGCCCACGGATACTGAACTTGAACAAATTAAAGCTGCACTTATCGCCAATCAAGACAAAGCTATAATTCCTGATAAAAGTAATCAAAGTATCAGCAATAGTAAAACGTCGGTCGATAAAGAGTTGGCTGGAGCGGTATTGCCTGTAACCCTTAAAAATGAAAGCTTGGTTAACGAAATAGCAATTGATGCTGATAAGGTCAATACGGATAATGTTGTTTTTTCAAGTGTAGCTGTTCCAGGTGAAAAACAAGCTCAGGAAAATAACGCAAATAATAGTCGAGGGGTTAATCAGATAAACCAGAAAACCCTTGAAACACAAAATTTAAATGCCGGTGAACAATTTAAAGAGCCAGCTAAAGATCAGTCGGCAGAGCAACAAAACCAAAAGCAGGCACAAAGCTTAACTCAGCTTGATAAAGTGGCTAACAATGATGCTCAAGTCAAAGAAAAAACTATTAATGAAATATTTGATAAGAAACAAGTCAGTACAAGTATTGAGAATACTCTTAATAGAGATATGCATCGAGCCAATAATGAAGTAACCAAATCTACGGCTTCTGCGGAGGAAATGATCACTAAATTAACCAGTGACCATGTGCAATCAACGGCCCAATCAGCAACAAATGCCAAGCAAGTGACAGCGTTACAAAATGAAGCCCTATCGGTATACCGTAAAGACTTTACTGGCGCATTGAATGATAAAGTCATGGTAATGATGAACCAAAAGCTTCAGCAGGTTGAAATTCGTCTTGACCCACAAGAATTAGGTAATGTGAACGTAAAAATAAATCTGCAAAATGAGCAGGCGGTTGTTAATTTTACTGTTCAAAATCAGCAGGCTAAAGAAGCGTTCGATCAAAATTTAGGGCGATTAAAAGAGATGCTTGCTGAAAGTGGCGTCAATGTCGGTGATGCGAATGTCGAACAGCAAAGTAAACAAAATAATAATGAAGAAGAACTCGGTGAAGGTCGCCAAGGTGGTGGTGACGGTAACGAGAATGAATTTTCAGATTTAAGTGATACTCAAACACTACATTTGGTTAAAGGTTCGTCAACTGGTATAGATTACTACGCATAAATGACAAAACTCATTGGCTCGCTGACCATTCAACGATATAGTTGACTGAAAGTAATTTTAACATTTAAATAGATAATAAAGGCTTGATGATGGCTGATGATAAAGGCGAAGGTAAAGAATTAGAATTAGACGGTAAAGGCAAAAGCAAAAAGATGATCATTATCATTGCTGCTGTTGTGATATTGGCTGTTGGCGGTGGAGCGGCTTATTTTTTTCTGGCTGGAGATGATGCTGTTTCTCAAGAGCAACTTGATGCTGAGCTAGACGGTGATAGTGCCAGTGAAGGCGAAGCCGTTGAAAGTGTTAGTGCCAGTACAGGCTCTGCGCTTTATGTACCTATGCCAAGACCTTTTCGCTTTAATGTTCCTGGCGCTGCCCGCGACAGATTTGTAGAAATCAGAGTGCAATTATTAGTACGTGGCTCTGATAATGAAGAAGCGGCAAAGAAGCATGTACCATTAATTGAAAGTACTTTACTAGCGACTTTTTCTCAATCAAATGCCGATGATTTAGCAACCAGTGCCGGAAAAACCTCATTGAAACAGAAATCTTTAATAGAAGTTCATAAAATTATGAAAGAAGTTGAAGGTAGCAATGTGGTTGA
The DNA here is from genome assembly GCF_014077545.1 of Colwellia sp. BRX10-1. Classification (NCBI taxonomy): domain Bacteria; kingdom Pseudomonadati; phylum Pseudomonadota; class Gammaproteobacteria; order Alteromonadales; family Colwelliaceae; genus Colwellia; species Colwellia sp. BRX10-1. Next base: position 109,263 of record NZ_JACGWC010000001.1, on the reverse strand, counting down.
AAAAGTATTATTTACCGGTTTTGTAATGCAATAAGGCTATGCGATAAAACAATGCATTTAATTAAAGAGACTATTCAGTGAGTGATTTATTATCTCAAGACGAAATTGATGCGCTATTACACGGTGTTGATGACGTTGAAGAAGAGGAGCTAGTTGAAGACTTTGCCCGTGAAGCTGGCAGCACGTCTGACTATGACTTTTCATCACAAGATCGCATTGTTCGTGGCCGGATGCCAACACTGGAAATGGTTAACGAACGTTTTGCACGCCATATGCGTATCAGTTTATTTAATATGATGCGCCGCACTGCTGAAGTATCAATTAATGGTATTCAGATGATCAAGTTTGGCGAATATGTTCATACCTTATTCGTGCCAACAAGCTTAAATATGGTACGTTTTCGCCCATTAAAAGGCACCGCATTAATTACCATGGAAGCACGGCTGGTCTTTATTTTAGTCGATAATTTTTTTGGTGGCGATGGTCGCTATCATGCAAAAATTGAAGGTCGTGAATTTACGCCAACAGAGCGTCGTATTATTCAAATGCTGTTAAAGTTAATTTTTGAAGATTACAAAGAAGCTTGGTCACCCGTGATGGATGTCTCTTTTGAGTATTTAGATTCTGAAGTTAACCCGTCGATGGCCAATATTGTTAGTCCTACCGAAGTGGTAGTGATCAGCTCTTTTCATATTGAACTTGATGGTGGTGGTGGTGATTTTCACATTGCTTTGCCTTACTCAATGCTCGAACCTATCCGTGAGCTACTTGATGCCGGTGTACAGAGTGATAAAGAAGATACCGACATGCGATGGTCGAAAGCCCTACGCGATGAAATAATGGATGTTCCCGTTGAATTAACCACTAAATTTATCTCTGTAGACCTACCTTTACAAAAGATTATGGACTTAGAGAAGGGCGATATTATTCCTATTGAGATGCCAGAACATATTACGGTATTAATTGAAGGTTTACCGTCGTTTAGAGCAAAACTAGGCCGTAGTCGCGATAATGTTGCGATTAAAATATCTGAAAAAATTAAACGTCCTGAATCAGTGAAAAACGAATTAACGATATTAACTAAAGGAGGTAAGCGCCTAGATAGCGACGCTGAATTACATCTTTTAGAAGACGATTTCGATTATTAATAATTTTATTAAAGCAGCAGTAAACAAAAAAATAAATTTGAGGCCAATGGCATGAGTGATAAAGACGATGATTTAGGCATGTGGGATGAAGCGATGGATGAACAAGCCGAAGCTGCAGCCAAAGCCGAAACTGTTGAGTTAGAAGAGCTTGAAGAAGATGCACCAATAACGGGTGATGAAAAACGTAAACTGGATGCGATTTTAGATATTCCGGTGACTATTTCAATGGAAGTTGGACGTAGTCATATTAGCATTCGTAATTTATTACAGTTAAACCAAGGCTCTGTTGTTGAGCTTGACCGAGTTGCGGGTGAATCCCTCGATGTATTGGTCAATGGTACGTTAATCGCGCATGGTGAAGTTGTTGTGGTAAACGATAAGTTTGGTATTCGATTAACCGATGTTATTAGCCAAATTGAACGTATTAAAAAGTTGAAGTAATACTGATGCGTTTTTTACTTTTTAGCTTGTTAAGCTTACTTACTTTTTTGGGCCATGCTCAAGAAAGTATCGTCGCAACAACCGTCGTTGAAACAGACGACGCTCCCGTGATAGCGCAAACAGCACCGGCGACCGTTGAAGTAGGACGACATGTTATGGGTAATATTGATGCCGGTAGCATGATCGTTTCATTATTGGCGGTACTCGTTGCTATCGTTATTGTTGCTTGGCTATTAAAAAAGCTTCAAGTAGGGGGCACCTCAGTAAATGGTTTGAAAGTGGTGACTAGTTTAAATTTAGGCTCCAAAGAACGATTAGTGGTGGTGCAAGTGGGTAAAAAACAATTGTTACTCGGTGTTACCGGTCAACAAATTAATATACTTGATACGCTAGCCGAACCTATTGAAGTTAAAAGTGGTGTGCCGATAGAACTTAGCCAAACATTAGCACGCTTTAGCCGTAATTCTGCGAATAAAGCCAATAGTGAAAAATACTCATGAAAGACTCGATATTAAACGATGGTGCTAAAACGGCGCAATGTTCTGCTAACGCAATGGCAAAAAGAAATCCACTCGAAAATTTACTGATCCGTTTATTTTCTGTAAAAGGTTTTATTTTTTTATTTTTCCTCCTTGTTGCTTTTTTTGCCAGTCAAACGGTATTAGCCGCTGATGATTTGGGTATGTCGGCATTGAAGCTGACCACTAACCCTGACGGTTCACAAGAATATACGGTAACCCTGCAAATATTAATGTTTATGACCGCATTAGGCTTTATTCCTGCTGCGATTATTATGATGACCTCTTTTACCCGTATTGTCGTGATCATGGCCATTTTAAGACAAGCGATAGGATTACAACAAACACCGTCTAATCAGGTGGTTATAGGTTTAACGCTTTTTATGACCATGTTCATTATGACGCCTGTCTATAATGAAATAAATCAACGAGCGATTGAACCTTATTTAGCCGACCAAATGACATCAGTACAAGCCATAGATAGTGCAAAAATTCCTTTAAGAGCGTTTATGCTTGAACAAACCAGAATTAAAGATCTACAAACCTTAGCCAATATGGCGGGTATTGTTGAAGTTGATCAACCCACTGATTTACCCATGACCGTGATTATTCCTGCCTTTATTATTAGCGAGTTAAAAACAGCTTTTCAAATAGGTTTTATGCTCTTTATTCCTTTTTTGATTATTGATTTAGTCGTTGCTAGTATTTTAATGGCAATGGGTATGATGATGCTATCGCCGATGATCGTTTCTTTGCCCTTTAAGCTAATGTTATTTGTGCTGGTAGATGGTTGGAACTTGGTGATAGGCACTATCGCAACGAGTTATGGCATGGGGAGTATTTAATGAATCCAGAAGTTTTTGTCGACATACTCAGTGATGCACTATTTTTAGTGATTGTTTTGGTGTCTGCGATTATTATTCCGGGTTTGTGTGTCGGCTTAATCGTTGCTGTATTTCAAGCGGCAACATCGATTAATGAACAAACATTAAGCTTTTTACCTCGACTAATCGTGACACTTTTAGCCCTTATCTTTGGAGGGCATTGGTTAGTACAAAAACTCATGGATTTTACTATCCGACTGATTGCAAGTATACCCAGTGTGGTGAGCTAGTGGAATTCACCGAGTCAGTTGTGATGCAATATATTGCTGACTTTATTTTACCTTTCGCGCGCATTTCTGCGCTTATTATGGCAATGATTGGCTTTGGTTCTAAAATCATCCCAGGTAAAGTTAAAATTTTTCTGTGCGTAACATTAACGGTCGCCGTTATGCCGGCAATCCCGCCAACACAAGTTGGCAGCCTGATTTCTTTTGAAACAGCGCTGCTTATGTTTGAACAAATGGTTATTGGTGTTGCGCTTGGCCTAGTTACCGTTATGGTACTTAATACTTTTACCTTAGCGGGTCAAATTATTGCCATGCAAACGGGCTTAGGTTTTGCTTCACTCGTTGACCCGGTTAGTGGCATGAATGTTCCTGCTGTTGGCCAGTTTTTCTTGATTTTATCTACCCTGATGTTTTGGGCGATGGACGGACATTTAGCCTATATACAATTTATTGTTGCCAGTTTTGAAACCTTGCCCATCGGGGAGTACAAGTTTACGGCCGATAAATTTAAAGAAGTGGTTGAGTGGGGCGAATGGATGTTTGCTACTGCGTTATCGTTAGCATTAGCGCCACTAACGGCTATGTTACTGATTAACTTTTCTTTTGGAGTTATGACGCGAGCAGCCCCGCAATTAAATATTTTTGCGATAGGTTTTCCGGTAACTATGTGTGCTGGTTTGTTAATTATGTGGTTAACGATGGGTAACTTTTTTACTCATTATGAATTGCAATGGCAACGTGCACTAGATTTTAGCTGTTACCTCATTAATTGTAAGGCAAACTAATGGCTGATGCAGGTAGCGGTGAAAAAACAGAAGAACCTACGGCTAAGAAAATTGCTGATGCGAGAAAAAAAGGTCAAATAGCACGTTCAAAAGATTTAGGCACTATGTTTGTGTTGGTGGGTAGTGCTGTTGCAATAATGCTGGTCGGCGGTATGTTGACTGAAAGCTTAGCCGGAATTATGAAACGGTCATTTAGCTTGAGCCGTGAAGAAGTCATGGACATTCATGCGTTATACAATGTGCTTAGGGGCTCGGTAGGCACGTTAGTGGCACCAATGTTGTGGATATTCTCTATTATTATCGTCGCCGCTTTTATTGGCAATACTATGTTGGGAGGGATGAGTTTTTCTTCTGAGGCTATGGCGCCAAAGGCTAGTAAATTGTCACCTTTAGCCGGTTTAAAGCGTATGTTTGGCATAAAAGCTTTAGTTGAGTTATTCAAGTCGTTAATGAAGTTTTTTGTGGTTTTTATTGTCGCGTATCTGTTGTTGAGTAGTTTGTTTCCAGAAATATTAGGTCTTAGTTTGGAGCTGATCCCACTGAGTTTAGAGCACTCGGTAACTTTATTACAATGGATGTTTTTAGCATTAGCCTTATCGGTAGGTATTATTGCTGCGATTGATGCGCCCTATCAAACTTGGGATCACAACCGTCAGTTAAAAATGACTAAGCAAGAAATTAAAGACGAAATGAAAAATTCAGAGGGTAGTCCTGAAATCAAAGGTCGTATTCGTCGTACTCAATATGAAATGTCGCAGCGTAAAATGATGCAAGAAGTGCCTGACTCTGATGTGGTTATCACCAATCCAACCCATTATGCGGTCGCGTTGAAATATGATGTCACCGCCGGTGGTGCGCCAATGTTAGTGGCAAAAGGTATTGATGAAATGGCGATGCATATTCGTACTATCGCTAAAGAAAATAATGTTGAAATTATTGCTTCTCCGGCATTAGCCCGGTCTTTATATTATAGCGCAGACGCCAATCAAGAAATCCCAGAAGAGCTCTTCGCTGCGGTTGCTCAAGTGTTAGCTTTTATTTTTCAACTTAACGAACATAAAAAAGGTAAAGCCAAAAGGCCGACACCGATTGCAAAAAATCTCCCTATCCCCGATGAATTCAAATATTAATAATCTTTACAATCATTAAGTTAAGTGTTTTTTTGTCGATTTATCCATCACTCTAATTATATTTAATCGACGTTGGTCTACTTATTGCTATTTCATGGTATGCGTCAAAAAAATATCATAAGAGTAATATGCAGTTAATTACTTCATTTAAAGAGTTCAAAAAAAGTAAAATAAACCTATTTTCTGGTTTAGGTACGCCAATATTAATTATGGCGGCGCTTGGTATGGTTATTTTACCTATGCCGGCATTTTTACTCGATATACTTTTTTCTTTTAATATTGCCTTATCTTTGGTGGTATTACTGATCACCGTTTATACCTTAAAACCTCTTGAATTTGGTTCTTTTCCTGCCGTACTGTTAATTGCCACTATTTTACGCTTAGCACTAAATGTCGCAAGTACACGAGTGGTGCTACTTGAAGGCCATGAAGGGCCTGATGCTGCGGGTAAAGTTATTGAAGCCTTTGGCTCTGTGGTTATTGGTGGTAACTATGCGGTTGGTTTAGTGGTTTTTGTTATCTTAATCATTATTAACTTTGTGGTTGTTACTAAAGGTGCTGGGCGTATTGCTGAAGTAACCGCGCGTTTTACCCTCGATGCTATGCCTGGTAAGCAAATGGCAATCGATGCTGATTTGAATGCTGGCTTTATTACCGCTGACCAAGCAAGAGAAAGACGTATCGAAGTCACCAGTGAAGCTGATTTTTATGGCTCAATGGATGGTGCCAGTAAGTTTGTTAAAGGTGATGCGGTTGCCGGCATATTAATTTTATTGATTAATATTATCGGTGGACTCGTTATCGGTATGGTACAACACGATTTAAGCTTTGACAGAGCGGTTGAAATATACACCTTATTAACGATTGGAGACGGCCTAGTAGCGCAAATTCCAGGTCTACTTTTATCGGTAGGTACGGCGATTGTTGTTACGCGACAAAATACCTCTCAGGACATGGGCGAGCAAGTCAGCAGCCAATTAGGTCAAGAACGTTCTTTGTATATTGCTGCCGCCGTTATGTTTGTCATGGGTGTTATTCCGGGCATGCCACACTTTGCATTTTTATTCTTTGCTTTTATGATCGCTGGAACCGCCTTTTTAAGTGGAAAGTACAAAATTGCCAAAGAAAAACAATTAGCGGATAAGTCAGATGCTGAACAGGTTGAAACCCAGCAACAAGAAGCAGAAGTAAAAGACTTAGGTTGGGACGATGTTAACCATGTTGACATTATCGGCTTAGAAATTGGTTATCGCCTAATACCTCTAGTAGATAAATCTCAAGGTGGGGAACTCCTTAACCGTATTAAAGGTGTTCGTAAAAAACTATCCCAAGAGTTTGGCTTTCTAGTGCCAGCGGTACATATTCGCGATAATCTTGATTTAGACCCTAATGTTTATCAAATATCATTAATGGGCGTCACTATCGGTGAAGCTGAAATTAGACACGATCATGAATTAGCGATAAATCCAGGGCAAGTGTTTGGCAAACTTGACGGCGTGGCAACAATCGATCCTGCTTTTGGACTAGAAGCAGTATGGATAAAACCAGCACAACGCGAACATGCTCAGTCTTTAGGCTATACCGTGGTTGACGCATCGACTGTCCTTGCCACTCATTTAAGTCAAATACTAACAAATAACGCGGCACAGTTACTTGGTCATGAAGAAGTACAAAACCTTCTTGATATGCTAGGCAAAAATTATCCTAAATTAATTGAAGGGTTCATCCCTGATGTTTTATCACTGGGTACTTTGGTTAAAGTACTACAAAACCTAATGAATGAAGGTGTTGCTGTTCGTGATATGCGCAGTATTATTCAAACGTTAGTTGAATATGGTCCTAAGTCCCAAGACCCTGAAATTTTAACCGCCGCTGTTCGTATTACCTTGCGTAAATTCATTGTTCAAGAGTTAGTGGGACCCGTGACTGAGGTACCTGTCATAACTTTGGCGCCAGAGTTGGAACAGATGTTGCACCAGTCTATGCAAATGGCTGGCGACGATGGTGCTGGCATTGAACCAGGTTTAGCAGAACGGTTACAGAAATCATTAGCTGATGGTGCTCAACAACAAGAAATGGCGGGTGATACGCCAATATTGTTAACCTCAGGGATTTTAAGAGCTGTACTGGCTAAATTTGTTAAATATACTATTCCAGGCTTGCGGGTGATTTCATACCAAGAAATTCCTGATGATAAGCAGATAAAAATAGTAAGCGCCATAGGTCAATAATTACGATATCAGTAATGAGCAGCAGAAAATATTTGCGGTTAAATGAATAAGTCATTAACAGCGATTGCAGTTGATAAGGGGTTAGTTTTGAAAATTAAACGTTTTGTAGCAAAAGATATGAGAAGTGCGCTGACACAAATCAAAGACGAGCTAGGTGCTGACGCTGTGATTATGTCAAATAAACGCGTACCTGAAGGCGTTGAATTAATGGCTGCGGTTGACAACAACGTCGAAATTAAGGCAACACAACCCGCAATGCAAAATTCTCCTGAAATCAACTCAACAGCGCAAGCAACAAACAGTTTTGACCGTTCGATTGACAATGATGTGGTCAATATTAGACAAAATAATCCTTTGACCAGTCCTAGTGTTTCGCACAACTCGGCAGCAGAAGATAGCCGCTTACCCTCAGACAGTTTAGCGGCTTTATTAAGCCGTCAAGTTCAGCAAGCACCTGCAAATATTGGTCAAGGTATTAATCAAGCTCAGCATGATAAAATCGTCCAGGCAGCCGCTAAGCTAAATAATCCAAATAACTCAGCGCAAGTTTCAACGCCAACACCGTCAAGCAATATTGAGCAGCAATTTAAAAGCTTCACCGACCGTTTAGAGCAAAATAGCCAAGAACAAGGTGATGAACAATCAAGCGACTCATATCAACAGCCGGTGATGAACCAAGCACAGTCTTTAGTAAGCGATGGGTTACCGCCACAAAATGTAAATAACGCCGACTTAGAGAAAATGAAACACGAAATGTCTTCTATTCGTGAATTACTAGAACATCAAATTTCGGGGTTAATGTGGCAGGATATGGCGCAAAAAGATCCCGCTCGTGCGATGTTGGTTAATCGACTAATGTCTTTGGGTATGAGCGAACAAGTTTCAGATCAAATTGCAGGTTATATTCCAGCACAAAAAAATGACCAAGATACTTGGTTATTAGCGAAAAAATTTATCAGCCAACAAATTAACACCACTAATAATGACATTATTCATCGTGGTGGCGTGGTTTCATTAGTGGGACCTACCGGCGTAGGTAAAACAACTACCGTAGCTAAACTCGCGGCGCGGTTTGCTCAGATTCATGGCGCAGACCAAGTGGTGATGATCTCAACAGATAACTACCGTATTGCTGGATTTGAACAATTAGCCACTTACGGCCGAATTATTGGTTGTGATGTAAAGCTTGCAGGTGATGCAAAAACCTTAGATACATTGTTGCAACAGTTCTCCAAAAAGAAACTAATACTTATTGATACTGCAGGTATGGGGCAACGTGATATGCGTTTAGCTAAACACCTAACTACTTTAGTTTCTAATGCAAGGGTAAGAATTCGCAACTATTTAGTGTTAGCTGCTAATACTCAACAACGAGTTATGCAAGAAAATGTTGACCGCTTTAAAAAAGTACCTTTAGCTGGCTGTATTTATACTAAACTTGATGAAAGCCTTAGCATAGGAGAAATAATTTCCACTTCGATTCAAAACGGTTTAGCGATAGGCTACTTAACGGATGGACAAAGAGTTCCTGAAGATATTAAAGTTGCAAATGCTGAAAAACTCGTTACGCTAGCAGATAAAATGAGCGCGAAAAATCAAATTAATAATCCAATAAATTGGCGAACAGCACCGATGAGTGCCAATACAGCTGTATTTCCATAACGTGTTCTAAATATGTGAATTTTAACCCTATAAAAATATGCAGATTAAATGATTATAGGGTTATACTAAATTAATTGATGGCTATTCGTAAGAAAGTAGAGAAAGACGATAAATGAATGATCAAGCAAGTGGCTTAAGAAAAATGCAAAATTCAGCTCCGGTAAAAGTCATTGCTGTCTCTGGCGGTAAAGGCGGAGTAGGTAAAACTAACGTTTCGCTTAATACCGCTATTGCACTTGGACAATTAGGACAACGAGTTTTAGTTTTAGATGCCGATTTAGGCTTGGCTAATGTCGATGTTATGCTAGGTTTGCGGGTAAAACGTAACTTATCACATGTGCTTTCTGGCGAGTGTGAATTAGACGATATAATTATTGAAGGTCCCGCTGGTATTAATATCATTCCTGCTACGTCAGGTTCACAATCTATGGTCGATTTAACGCCTGCTGAACATGCGGGTTTAATTCGCGCTTTTAGTGATATGAACACAAAATTTGATGTGCTTATTGTTGACACTGCAGCCGGTATTTCCGACATGGTACTAAGCTTTTGCCGTGCCTCACAAGATGTGATGTTAGTGGTCTGTGATGAACCTACATCTATTACTGATTGCTACGCCTTAATGAAATTATTAAGTCGAGATCATGGCGTATTTAAATTTAAAGTTGTTGCCAACATGGTGAGAACGCCAAGAGAAGGACAACAACTCTTTGGTAAGCTTTCTAAAGTTACCGATCGATTTTTAGATGTTGCGCTTGAACTCGTTGCTGTCATTCCATTTGACGAAAATATAAGAAATTCCGTTAGAAAACAAAAAGCAATTGTTGAAGCTTATCCACAATCGCCTGCAGCGGTTGCTTTTAAATCTTTAGCAGGTAATTTAATTAAATGGCCGGTGCCTAAACAAGCGTCAGGTCATTTAGAGTTTTTTATTGAACAATTGTTAGAACATTAATAACAATAGTAATCAGATATGAGTACTTTGTTGAAAGTTCTATATCTTTCCTATAATTTAGCGAGTGAGCGATAGTGGTAAAACCAAATGCTTACAGTATTCAAACTGATAAATCTGCTATAATTTCGCAGCATACAGTTTTAGTGAAAAGAATCGCTTATCACCTATTAGCAAGGTTACCTGCGAGCGTGCAGGTTGATGACCTTATTCAGTCAGGCATGATAGGCCTGCTTGAAGCGTCTAATAATTTTGATCACGGCAAAGGTGCAAGTTTTGAAACCTTTGCTGGTATTCGTATCCGTGGTGCTATGCTTGATGAAATACGCCGTGGTGACTGGACTCCCCGCTCTGTTCATAAAAATAGCCGCATGGTCAGTGAAGCGATAAAATTGCTTGAAGCAAGTTTAGGTCGTGATGTAACTGATATTGAAGTTGCTGAAAAACTTGATATTTCGTTAAATGACTACCATCATATTCTAAGTGAGGTAAGTACCGGTAAAATAATTGGTATTGAAGACTTAAGTACGGGGGCAGATGCTATATCGAATATGGAAGATGTGAATAATAACGATCCCTATGATAATTTTGAAAAAATAGTTTTTAAAAAATCGTTAACAGCATGCATTTCCACTTTACCCGAACGCGAAGCTCTAGTACTGTCACTATATTACGACGAAGAATTAAATCTTCGAGAGATTGGTCAAGTGCTTGATGTAAGTGAGTCGCGTGTTAGCCAAATTCACAGTCAAGCGATGCATAGGTTAAAAGGACGTATGCAATCTTGGCAAAGTTGAGTAGAATATACATATAATCACAATTTTAAAATGTTCTCACCGGAGGGTGCCTTGGATAAAAATATGAAAGTTCTTGTTGTTGATGATTTTTCAACGATGAGACGTATCGTCAAAAACTTGTTACGAGATTTAGGTTTCACTAACATTTCAGAAGCAGATGACGGTAGCACTGCTTTACCGATGTTAAAAGAAGGCTCTTTTGACTTTGTTGTAACTGATTGGAATATGCCAGGTATGCAAGGTATTGATTTGCTCAAAGCCATCCGTGCCGATGCAAAGTTATCACATATCCCAGTATTGCTGATTACTGCTGAAGCAAAGAAAGAACAAATTGTGATGGCGGCTCAAGCGGGTGTTAATGGCTATATTGTAAAACCATTTACCGCAGCGACGTTAAACGCCAAGTTAGATAAAATATTTCAACGCTTAGGTTAATTCCTTAATTAGATAGATAATTAATTAATCTAAACGTGAGGTTTTTGCATGAGTGCGAATACAAATGTGCATGTTTCTTTGGAAGAAGCAAAGCTACTGGTCGAATATTTAGAAAGTGGTCAACAAGACAAGGCAGATGAATTAATTGCTGAAATTCAAAATCCAATTAATTCTGAATTGTTTGCTGAAATAGGCAAGCTGACTCGCCAACTACATGACTCATTAAATAATTTTCAATTAGATTCCAGGTTAAATGATTTAGCGACAGCAGATATCCCCGATGCTCAAGAACGTCTAAACTACGTTATAACGCGAACGGAAGAAGCCGCTAATAAAACCATGGATGCTGTTGAATCTATTTTTCCCGTTGTGGATACGATACAAAAGCAAATAAAGGCTGTTAATCCGTTATGGCAAAAATTAATGCATAACAAATTGGAATTAACTGAATTTAAAAGTTTATGTGTTGATATAGATTTATTATTAAAAACGACAGATAGAGAATCAGTGCGTATGCATGATTTAATGACTGATGTTTTGATGGCGCAAGATTTTCAAGATTTAACCGGACAAGTTATTCGTAAAGTTATTGATCTAGTTCGTGAAGTAGAGGATAGCTTGATTGGTATGCTAACCGCTTTTGGTATTACGACAGATAGTAATGCAGAGCGAAGTAAACCTAAAGTAGGTGATAACTTAGTTGAAGGCCCGATCGTTAATGCAGCACAACGTGATGATGTTGTCGCTGACCAAGATGATGTTGATGACCTTTTATCAAGTTTAGGATTTTAATAGGAGTTGCTGGATGTCATTTGAGCAAGATGAAGAGATTCTTCAGGATTTTTTAATAGAAGCTGGAGAAATACTTGAAACGCTTTCGGAACAACTCGTAGAACTTGAAAACGACCCCGATAATGCCGAATTATTAAATGCTATTTTTAGAGGTTTTCACACCGTTAAAGGTGGGGCCGGATTTTTAGCATTACATAATTTAGTTGACGTATGTCATGGCGCGGAAAATATTTTCGATCTGTTACGTACCAACCAACGTAGTGTTAGTGCAAGCCTAATGGATGTTATTTTACAAGCGCTTGATGTTGTAAATGAAATGTTTGTACAAGTTCAAAACGGCGAGAAACTTGATAAAGCTGATGCTCAATTACTTGCAGAATTGCATCGTTTAAGCCAACCAGAAGGCAAAGAGCAAGCGCCTGCGCCAGTCGTTGTTGAAGCAGTAGCTACTCATGAAAGCGAAAGTTCTTCTAGCGATGAAATGTCAGAAGATGAATTTGAACGACTTCTCGACGAACTCCATGGTGGTGGCTCAGCTTCTACGCCAGCCCCAGCACCTGAAGCAACAGCAACGTCTTCAGACAGCAATGATATTTCAGATGACGAATTTGAATCCTTACTCGATGAACTTCACGGTCAAGGTGCTTTTTCGCCTGAAGTCGCTGCTAATAATTCAAGTAAACCATCTTCATCGAATAACAGTTCATCAGACGAAATAAGTGACGATGACTTTGAAGCTTTATTAGACGAATTACATGGTCAAGGTCAAGCGCCGAAATTATCTGTTACTCCAGCACCTAGCGCACCAACACCAGCACCAGCACCAACACCTGTTGCTCAAACACCAGCCGCGAAGCCAGCACCTGTAGCTCCTGCAGCTAAACCTGTCGCTAAAGCGCCAGTGCCAGAAAAAGCACCCGCTAAAGCAATGCAGGGTGAAACAACTGTTAGGGTTGACACTAAACGTCTTGATCAAATTATGAATATGGTTGGTGAGCTTGTCTTAGTGAGAAATCGCTTAACAAGTTTGGGCTTAACCAAAGAGGATGAAGATTTAACGAAAGCTGTTTCTAACCTTGATGCGGTAACGACTGATTTGCAAGGTGCGGTAATGAAAACCCGTATGCAGCCAATCAAGAAAGTCTTTGGACGATTTCCTCGAGTTGTTCGAGATTTAGCGCGCAGTTTAGACAAAGAAATTAAATTAGTGCTAAAAGGTGAAGAAACCGATCTAGATAAAAACCTTGTTGAGGCACTCGCAGATCCATTAGTGCATTTAGTGAGAAACTCTGTAGATCACGGTATCGAAATGCCTGATAAGCGAGAAGCATTGGGGAAACCAAGAGAAGGTGTCGTGGTGCTTTCTGCTTCTCAAGAGGGTGACCATATATTATTAACCATCAAAGATGATGGTGCAGGCATGAATGCAGAAAAGCTCAAAGAAATTGCGATTACTCGTGGTGTTCTTGACGCTGACTCTGCTGCTAGAATGACAGATAAAGAAGCCTTTAGTTTAATTTTTGCTCCAGGGTTCTCTACCAAGACTGAAATTTCAGAAGTTTCAGGCCGTGGTGTTGGCATGGATGTAGTCAAGACTAAGATTACCCAGTTAAACGGTACGGTAAGTATAGATTCTGAAATGGGCGTAGGTACAATCTTAGAGATTAAAGTACCGTTAACGTTAGCTATTTTACCGACATTAATGGTTATTGTCGGTAAGCAAACATTTGCTTTACCACTTGCTGGCGTGAATGAAATATTTCATCTTGATTTAACCACGACCAACGTTGTTGATGGACAATTAACCATTATTGTTCGTAAAAAGGCGATTCCACTCTTCTACTTAGATAAGTGGTTAGTACGTGATTTTGTTGAGAAGCCAAGAGAAAAAGGTCATGTGGTTATTGTTCAATTGGGCAATCAGCAAATTGGCTTTGTGGTCGACAGTCTAATTGGTCAAGAAGAGGTGGTGATAAAGCCACTCGACCGTCTATTACACGGCACACCAGGTATGGCCGGCGCAACAATTACCAGCGATGGTGGTATAGCGTTAATTATCGATGTGCCTAATATGCTGAAGTTTTACGCAAAAAAATCTGTTGTTAATAAAAAATTACGCTCTTAACGTATAATAAAGCCCTATTAAATTTTATTAGGGCTTTTTCATTCATAATAACAAATGAGATAATAAATGCCCTATAAGGTGTTGGTTGTTGATGACTCGAGTTTCTTTAGACGTCGAGTTACCGATATTTTAAATAAAGATCCGAACCTTACTGTTATTGATGTTGCTGTAAATGGTAAAGATGCTGTTGAAAAGGCTGTATCATTAAAGCCTGATGTGATCACCATGGATATAGAAATGCCATTGCTTAATGGTATTGAAGCTGTGAAACAAATCATGGCGAAAGCGCCAACATCTATCTTAATGTTTTCATCGCTCACTCATCAAGGTGCTAATGCGACCCTCGAGGCCTTAGAAGCCGGAGCACTCGATTTTCTCCCGAAAAAATTTAGTGAAATAGCCAAAACAACTGATGATGCAGGTAGTTTGCTGCGCCAACGAGTGGTTCAATTAGCGAAGACTAACGGTTTATTGAAAAGAAAATTGGCAGTAAAAGCTCACGCGTCACGAATTAGCCTATCTTCAACGGCCACTAATCCGGTGAGTAAACTCGTAAATAAATTCGACATTCAATCGAGAACTCCGCTGCGAACAACTAAAACTGAACCGAGTCAAAGCGAAAGTATTCGCAGTCAGGTTGTTAAAAGAAGCTCTGGTAAAAGTTACCAACTACTCGCTATAGGTACATCAACGGGGGGACCAATTGCCTTACAAAAAATATTAACGCAATTGCCGCAAAATTTTCCGTTACCCATTATTTTAATACAGCATATGCCCGCTGCTTTTACTTTTGCTTTTGCCAATCGTTTAAATACCTTGTGCAATATTAATGTTAAGGAAGCAGCAGATGGGGATATTTTAAAACCTGGTTGTGCTTACCTAGCGCCTGGTGGCAGGCAAATGATTATTGACGGTACGCCAAAATTAGCCAAGTTAAAAATTATAGAAGATAAGTCTGAAAAAATTGCTTTTAAACCAAGTGTTGATGTGAGTTTTGGCTCAGCAGCTAAGGTATTTGGTGGCTCAGTATTGGGTGTTGTATTGACCGGTATGGGCTCTGATGGCCGAGAAGGTGCTCGCATGTTAAAAGGTAAAGGGGCGACAATATGGGCACAAGACGAAGCTTCTTGTGTGGTTTATGGTATGCCGCAAGCCGTTACCGTTGCAGGTATTTCTGTTTTATCTTTAGCATTAGAAGATATCAGCCAAAGTATTATCAAGGAAGTGGACCATGGATAAGTTAACCATTGCCGGGCTTTTTGTCGCAATTACGGCCATATATTTAGGTTTTATTCTCGATGGTGGCTCCCTTGCTGCGTTATTCGAGTTACCTGCCTTTATCATTGTCTTTGGCGGTACTTTAGGGGCTGTAATGTTACAGTCATCTTCAGCGCAATTTTTTCATGCGTTGTCTTTATTAAAGTGGATATTTTATCCCCCCAAGTATGATATTGACCAAGGCATTGATTCGATAGTTTCTTGGTCTGAAAAAGCACGAGAATCTGGATATTTATCACTGGAAAATATTGCCGAAGAAGAACAAGATTTTTATACCAATAAAGCGCTTAACTTATTAGTTGATGGTATAGAAGTAGACAACTTGCGTATCTCATTAGAATTAGATTTAGATCTTTACCGCGAGCATAATTTACGCTCTGCTCATGTTTTTGAATCTATGGGCGGTTACAGTCCTACCATAGGTATTTTAGGAGCGGTACTTGGCCTCATTCATGCGATGAGTAATCTTACCGATCCAACCTTACTTGGACAAGGCATTGCAACGGCTTTTATTGCGACTATTTACGGCGTTGGTTTTGCCAATTTAATTTATCTGCCCGTTGCTAATAAAATAAAGGCTATTATTCACCAGCAAACCATGTACCGAGAAATGATTGCTGAAGGCCTTATTTCTATTGCATTAGCAGAAAATCCACATGCCATTGAAAATAAGTTGTCGGCCTTTCGGTTAGAGCAATGAACCACTTAAGGAAACGTCGACATTCAGTCGAAAATGATAATGTCGACAGATGGTTAGTTTCATACGCCGATTATATGACCTTGCTCTTTGCGTTATTTGTTGTTTTATATGCAATGGCAATGGTTGATGAAGAGCCCTATGAAACCGCGACAGAATCGATAGGTAAAGTTTTTCAAGCCAATAATAAATTACCTAAGAATCGGGGGCATGGTGACGATATCCTCGATGTTAACAGCTCAAAAACTAATAAGCGCTTGTATGGTAATGGTATTTTAGATGTCGCTGGTCCTGAACTTTTTGACGGTGAGAAAACACTTTCTAATGTTTCTGACAGTCAGGTAGGCACTAATCTAACGTCACTAGAAAAAGAATTACATACCGCCTTGTATGAATTAATCGAATCAGGTTATGCGCAACTACAGATTGATGGCGATTGGTTAGAAATAGAATTAAACAGTGGTATGCTTTTCCCCAGCGGCTCATCATCAGCAACCAACAATGCGACAACAATACTTACGGTTATTTATGATGTAATTGGTTCATCCAGCAATTTTATTCGTATAAGAGGCTATACTGATAACCAACCGATTAATACTGAGATATTTTCTTCAAATTGGGAATTATCAGTTTTTAGAGCAACCGCTATTTTACGAGTGCTTGAAGACTTATCCCTTGATCCTGCTCGTATGGCTATTGAGGGTTATGGGCAATATTATCCACGAGAAGACAATAAAACAGCACAAGGCCGCGCGCAAAACCGTCGTGTTGTTATCGCTATATCAAAATATGGTTTAGAAAAGACAAATTTACTTGCGACCCCTACCATCAGCATTAAAGACGTCGAAGCCATAAAGCAGATAGATAATGGTGATGATGAGGATAATGAAATACGTATCATAAGGCTTGATAATGGTGGCATTAGAATTACAACACGAGAAGATGATAACCCCTCTTCTGAGCAGAACAATAATTAGCACAACGAAATAAGTAGGTTAGCAACTTGGTAGTATGGACCGTAGCAAATCAAAAAGGTGGCGTTGGTAAAACCACAACAACAATCTCCTTAGGTGGCTTATTAGCTGAGCAGGGCTATAAAGTGTTGTTGGTAGATACTGATCCCCATGCTTCTTTGAGTTATTATTTTGGTATCGAATCTGAAGATCTTGAGTTAAGTGTTTACGATTTATTTGTTCAAGTTTCAACGAAAGAACAAATAATGCAAAGTTTATGTCCAACGAAATACGACAATATAGATATACTCCCGGCAACTATGGGCTTAGCTACTTTAGACCGTTCACTCGGTAATAAAGGTGGTATGGGCTTAGTGTTGAAAAAAGCGATGATAAAAATAGCCGATGAATATGATTATGTCTTAATTGATTGTCCACCGATTTTAGGTGTGCTGATGGTGAATGCTTTGGCGGCATCGCAACGTATTATTGTGCCAGTGCAGACTGAGTTCTTGGCCTTGAAAGGCTTAGACCGCATGATGAAAACAATGGATATTATGCAAGTTGAGCAAGATAAGCCGTTTAAATATACCATAGTGCCGACTATGTTTGATAAACGTACTAAAGCATCATTACTGACCTATAGAAAGTTACAAGAGCTATACGATGATAGTGTTTGGGCCGGTGTTATACCGGTAGATACTAATTTTAGAAATGCCAGTTATGCAATGCAGGTACCTTCAGATTACGCACCGTTAACACGTGGTGTTAGTGCATATAAAAAACTACTAAGCAGTTTATTAGAACTGCAAAAATTAGGTTAATTGTCCAATGGCAAAGTCACTCGCTGCAAGTAAGAAACTAATGCAGAATTATTTATCAGAATTGTTGACTGAAGATCAGCAAGAATCGGACCTGCCAATTATTTCTGTAAAAGCAAAATATCAGCAACCGTTAGAAAAACTTTTACAAAAAGTTGATATTACTGAACGTATTGCCGACCCAATAGATGAACCTGTTTATACTGTAAAAAGCTCAGTAAAAAATGAACGACCTAAAATAGTTGAAGAAAAAGTTCAGGAAAAAGTCAAAGAAAAAACACAATTGACTCTTGATGAACCGCTTAAGACAAGAAAAAGTGATCAGCCATTAATTGTTCATCAGAGTAAAAATTATCGAAAGGGTAGTTTTCAAGCGATGTTCTTTAATGTTGCGGGTTTAACGATTGCAGTGCCGTTGATTGAATTGGGTGGCATACATAACGAAGACAAGACAACGAGTTTAATGGGTAAGCCTAAATGGTTTACTGGTGTTATGTTACATCGAGATGAAAAAATTAATGTAGTGAATACCGCTTTATGGGTAATGCCAGAAAAATGTGACGAAGCGTTAATAAATTCGCTAAACTATCAATATATTGTCATGCTAGGTAATAGTCATTGGGGATTATCGGCGGAAACATTAGTCGATACAGTGACGTTAGAGCAAGAAGATGTAAAATGGTTAGACCTACCGAACAAACGACCTTGGTTAGCCGGTTTAGTCAAAGAACGTATGTGTGCACTGCTTGATGTCGAGTCTTTGATTAAGTTACTTGACGCAGGCGCAAATATTAACCAAGATTAATGGCTAGATCTCCAGATAGTATTATACTATGTACACTAGACGAATAATCAAACAGATTGATTTTCAATAAGATATTTAAGAGGCAGGCTGTATGGCTGATGATAGACGTAATGCAAATGAAAACGTAGACAACGATGAAGTGTTGCAATGGGTAACCTTTAAGCTTGATAGTGAAACCTACGGTATTAACGTAATGCAAGTGCAAGAAGTTTTGCGTTATAGTGAAATTGCACCGGTGCCAGGAGCACCTACATATGTATTAGGTATCATTAATCTGCGAGGGAACGTTGTTACTGTCATTGATACCAGACAACGCTTTGGGCTTAAACCTGCGGATATTTCTGATAATACTCGTATTGTTATTATTGAAGCCGAAAAACAAGTTATTGGTATCTTGGTAGATAGTGTCGCTGAAGTTGTTTACTTAAAAAATTCTGAGATAGATGATGCTCCGAATGTTGGTAATGACGATAGTGCACGATTCATTCAAGGTGTTTCAAACAGAGAAGGTGAGTTATTGATTTTAGTCGACCTAAATCAGTTACTTTCTGACGACGAATGGGATGAACTTAAACAGTTCTAGGCTGTTTACTGAGTCTCTTTAAATAAAGCCTGGCTTATCAGGCTTTATCTAGTTGTAATGGTTTAAGAAGCGTTTATGTTTATTATCTCGCCACTTTTGATTTTAGTTAGCAGTTTTGTGCTTTTTATAGTGCTAATTGGTTATATTTATCGCCAAAAAACTTATTTTCATCGAACTAATAAAGTGCTGAAAACACAACTTGAAACGCAAGAGTTGTTTATAAATGAGCTACAGTCGACGCAAAATAGCGTAAATAAACAATTGCTTGAGTTTAATAATAAGCTTGAAAGTCTGCAGTTAGAAAACGAGCAAGTCAGTAAACAACTTGAACATCGTATTAAAATACTGCAACAAGAGAGTGTGCTTCAAAAGCAATTAATAGATCAATTTCAAAATCAGCAACCGCAAGATAAACTCTATTCACGTGCTTTTAAACTCGTTGAGTTAGGCGCAGAGATCGATGAGGTCGTTCGAGAATGTGACATCCCACTTGCTGAAGCTGAGATGTTAATATCTGTCCACAGAAATAAAACATCGCCTTCTTAAAACCAATCATTTTATGGTTTTACCGCAGATAAATAGTTAAAGCTTTTATGTTGCATTGCATTTTTGCGTGGTAAACTGCGTCATTATTTTTTTACTCAATATCAAGGACGCTAAGTGAAAGTAGCCGCTATATTTTCTTATTTGTTCAATAACCCAACAAAAAAAATTGTTATCATTCTACTGGCATTAGTTATTTCTGCCTGTTCATCAACACCTGCTGAAAATAGTGCTAGTGTTTCAGATCCTAAAGATACATTAGAATCAATTAACCGACCGTTTTGGACTTTTACCTGGGATTATGCAGACAAATATGTGCTTAAACCGACAGCCCAAGCGTATGTTGAATATATGCCAACAGACTTTAGGTCCGGGATACATAATGTTGCCTTAAACCTAAACGAGCCATCAACGGTTATAAATAACCTGCTGCAAGGAAAGTTTAGTGAAGCGGGTAAAAGTACGGGGCGTTTTATCCTTAACTCTACTATCGGCATATTTGGATTTTTTGACCCAGCAAGTGACTTCGAATGGATCAGAGCACAAGAAGAGTTTGGTGAAGTCTTAGGCTCATATGGTGTTGGAGATGGACCTTATCTAGTTATACCGGCTCTTGGGCCAAGCTCAGTTCGTGAAGAAGTGGGTGACTATGTTGATAAATACTACTGGCCATTAGCTATTATTGATTTTTGGCCTAACTTACTTCGCCAAGCCGTACTCGGGCTTGAACAAAGAGCTGCGCTTGTTGATCAAGAGCAAATTATTAATGAATCTATTGATTCGTACGAATTTGTTAAAAATGCTTACTTTCAAAATATGGAATTTAAAGTTTATGATGGTAACCCGCCCATCGTGATTGATGAAGAAAGTGAAGACGAAATTAATGTCTTTTTAGAAGAACTCGATAACATGGCAGACGTTGATCAATAAACTTGCTTTGCAGAGTGAAGCTTAGAATTCGTTCAAGCTTCACTCACTTTGCAAAAATAATAAGAAAAAATAAAGGCAGTGAGTGTTAATGTAAACCGCAAGTTTTTCGATGTGATAATTAAAGATTAAGCTAATTTATTAAACTGCTTGATCGCAACACTGAGATATTTACGGGTAAAAATTAACGATACTGGCCGAAGTAAAATAAAATACACGGCTAAAAAACTAAACAAAGATACCACAAAGAGCAGCCCATCTAATTGTGCCATAAATATAAAAGGTGGCACCAACATGATTAACTTCAAAATATTTAATACGAACTTCTCTGGTGCGGTCAATTTAGCGGCAGCGAGTGTTAAAATCTGCTGTCTTTGCCCAAGCGTATAGCTTTCGAGTTCGGGAAGTTTATTTGTTGAAAATATAAAAGCCATAGGTAACGTATTTTTAGTGAGTAATAGCAGTATTCTACAGTATTTTTACACTTAATTAAGCAAACAAGTACCGAATTGTCTCTGGGTTTGGTAGAATTGCGGCAAATTTTTTGTGAGTGAAATATAAATGAATATCATTGAAGCTAATTTTGACGCAGCAGGTAAAAAGTTTGCCATCGTTGTTTCACGTTTTAACAGTTTTGTAGTTGAAAATTTATTAGAAGGTGCAGTTGATGCACTTAAACGCCATGGCAATGTTGCAGATAACGACATTACTATTGTTCGTGTTCCTGGCGCATATGAATTACCCCTTGCTGCTAAGCGTATTGCAAGTAAAGGCGAGTTCGATGGCATTATAGCTATTGGCGCCGTTATTCGTGGCGGAACTCCACATTTTGATTTTGTTGCGGGCGAATGTAATAAAGGCTTAGCGCAAGTTTCAATGGAATACACTATTCCTGTTGCTTTTGGTGTCATTACAACCGATACCGTTGAGCAAGCAATAGATCGTGCCGGACTTAAAGCAGGTAATAAAGGCGCAGAAGCGGCTTTAAGTGCTTTAGAAATGGTTAATGTTTTAGATAAAATATAAGCGGGAATTTTTGTGAAACCAACTCCTAGAAGGAAAGCTCGTGAGTTAGCTGTTCAAGCTATTTACTCATGGCAGCTTAGCCAAAACTCAGTAACTGATATCGAAGTTAACTTTTTAACTGATAACAGTGCTCGCCGTTTTGATATTCCATATTTTCAACAATTACTCCACGGTGTAACCAAATCAGTTGGTTCTATCGATGAAGCTATTTCTCCACATGTTGACCGTCCTTTAAACGACGTTGACCCAGTAGAAAAAGCTATTTTACGTGTCGCCATTTATGAATTGAAAGATTGTAAAGATGTGCCATACCGAGTTGTTATTAATGAAGCTATCGAATTAGCAAAATCTTTTGCTGCTGACGATAGTCATAAATTTGTTAATGGTGTTCTTGATAAAGCCGTTAAACTGATTCGTCCAGAAGAATAATTTGCGTTCATTTTCTCAAAGCAAAGCAAAGGATTGGTTGTTGTATGAAAGAATTTGAAGTCATTCGACGTTATTTTACTGAACAGGTAGTGAAGCGCAAAGACGTTTATTTAGGTATTGGTGACGATTGTGCACTGGTTACTCCGGGTGAACGCCAACACATTGCAGTAACGACAGATACCTTAGTGGCAGGTGTTCATTTTCCTTTAAATACATCGCCACGTGCTATTGGTCATAAATCGATAGCTGTTAATTTGTCTGATCTTGCCGCTATGGGGGCAGAGCCTAGTTGGGTTTCTTTAGCACTCACGCTTCCTGATATTGATGAAAATTGGATCAATGAATTTTGCCTTGGTGTTTTTGACCTTTGTGAATTTTATAATGTCCAGCTTATTGGTGGTGATACGACGCAAGGACCATTGAGTATAACCATTACAGCGCAAGGACAAATTCCTTTTGGACAACATATTTCCCGTTCAGGTGCTAAAGCCGGAGAATGGTTATATGTTACCGGTGAGATAGGTGCAGCGAACCTCGCTTTACAACATATCCAAGGTAAAGTGAAAGTAGCAGCTAAATATCAGCAAGAAATACAAAAACGCTTAGACTTTCCAAAAGCAAGGGTTTTGGCTGGACAAGCTTTACGTAAATATGCGACTTCTGCGATAGATTTATCTGATGGTTTAGTCGCAGACCTAGCTCATATCTGTAATGCTTCGGGTGTTGGTGCTAATATTGTTCTTGATGCTTTACCGCTTTCTGCCGCATTAAGTGATACTGTTGGTATAGACGCAGCGTACGATATAGCTTTAGAAGGTGGCGATGATTACGAGCTATTATTTAGTGTTACTGAAGATAACCGCGTAGGCATGGAAACAGCCTTAGCTAACTCAGGCAATAAGATCACCTGTATTGGCCAATTGAATGGTTCAGGAAAAATTACCACGACATTAAATAAAAAAGCGGTAAATATTAAGGTTCAGAGCTATGAACATTTCTCTGATACTCCTTCTACTAAATAATGTAAGTTAAATGTAATGAGTAAATCTACCGAGAACTTTCGTATAACTAACCCCATCCATTTTCTTGCTTTAGGGTTTGGTAGTGGTTTATTACCTAAAGCACCAGGTACTTATGGCACGCTTGCGGCAATTCCTTTGTACCTGCTGTTAGCGCCTACTTCAGTCAGTACTTATTTAGCTATTGTTATTATCATGAGCATTGCCGGTATTTATATTTGTGGAAAAGCGGCAGAAGATGCAGGTGTACCTGATCATGGCGCAATTGTCTGGGATGAAATTGTTGGTTTTTTAATCACTATGTTTCTTGTTCCTTTGACATGGCAAAGTATTGTTGTTGGTTTTATCTTATTTAGAATTTTTGATATTTTTAAACCTTGGCCTATTTCCTATGTAGATAAAAATTTACATGGCGGTCTAGGTATTATGGTTGATGATATTCTTGCGGGCTTAGCAGCACTGGCTTGCATGCACCTTATCTTTTAATCCATAGCACAGAACGTCGAGTTTTAGTGTCTGGTCACTTCTTTTTAAAACCTTAATTAAATGACGGGTTACTTGATACATATCAGCCTATTTATTTTTCAACTTGCTACTATAAATTAAAGACATACTTTAATGTGGTAGTGATAATGGAAGAATGGGTTGGTGGGATTTGGCATAAGTATATTACCCGTAAAGCCAGTACCGAATATGAGCAAGCAAGCGTGTGCTTTAGTGAGGTCAGTAAATCTGTTGGTATGGTTTTTCGTGCCTTAGGTGGCGACGTTGTTAAGCGTATAGAGGCGGCGAGTTCAAGAGATTATCTCGTTCGTCGCACCTTTCTGCAAAAAGTATCGGGTGAAAATCAACAAATCAGTCTTGCGTGGCAAGACCCTGAGAGTTTACGTTTACCTGAACGTTTAGCGGTATTTCCAACGACTGAACTCAATCGTGACCTTTATATTTGGCTAGCTATTTTAGCTGCGCATCATAGTGGACGCTTTCAGCATTGGGCGATAGATAATCAGCAACTCGTTGTTGAAGTCTTAACAAAATTTCCAGCATTAACTCCCCGTTATCAACGATTAGCCCAAGCTTTTTTAGTAAGCAGACCCTCGTTAAAAAAACTACCCGAGCAAGAAAAAATAATGGAGCAGGCGATTGTCCAAGCGATTCTAGAACCGGGCACTGTTAAAATATTTCCTACGGTTAATTACGCGCCGAAAGCGGTATTCCTTTGGTTATATCCTTCAGCTCATGTTGATCCATTACTCTTGCCTGATTATCAAGACATTACTGAAGACGAAAACCAAGCTCAAGAAAGTAAGCAATCAACAAAAAATAAAATTAGCCGTAAAAAAGCAGATCGCGAACAAGCAGATGAAAGTAACGATGGCATGATGATTTTTCGTTTAGAAAGCCTTTTTTCATGGAGCGAATTTTCAAAACTAGATAGAGGCTCTGATGATACCGATGAAGATGAAGAAGATTTATTACGTACAGCAGAAGATCTCGACAATATTACTTTATCGCAACAACAAGACCAAAAAAGTGCCAATATAAAAATTGATTTAGATTTACCTTCCGCGTCCGAAGATGATATTCCGCTTGGGAAAGGCATTTCTTTACCCGAATGGAATTACAGAACGCAGCAGTTAGAAGCCGACCGTTGTTTACTACAACCAATGCTGCCAAAAAATTATACAGCTCAATCTTTGCCTATTAAGCTTCAAAAAACGGCAAAGGCTATTCAAGCTCAATTTGAACAATTAACCAGTGTACGTTACTGGCTAAAAGCCCAACCGCAAGGCGAAGAACTTGATTTGTCTGCTTGGTTAGACTTTTATGTAGAAAGTAAAATAGCGCCGACTCAAGAAAAAGGACTTTACCAAAGTTTTAGAGGTAACAATCGCGACATTTCTAGTTTATTACTGGCTGATTTATCTATGTCTACTGATGCTTATTTAGATGATGATAACCGTGTTATTGACGTGGTTCGCGATAGTATGCTGTTATTTGGTGAGGCGTTAAATAGTGTTGGTGATAACTTTGCTATGTATGGTTTCTCTTCAGTAAGACGTTCAAATGTTCGGCTTACTATGCTAAAAAACTTTAATGAACCATACAATGATGAAATTCGTGGCCGCGTTCAATCTATTCGCCCCGGTTTTTATACACGAATGGGAGCGGCTATTCGCCAAGCAACCAAGGTTTTACAAGAGCAGCGTAGTACGCAAAAATTGCTACTGATTTTAACCGATGGAAAACCTAATGATATAGATCATTATGAAGGGCGTTTTGGTATCGAGGATACTCACCAAGCGATTGCTGAAGCAAATAGGTTAGGCATTAAACCGTTTTGTATTACCATTGACCAAGAAGCAGAAGAGTATTTACCTTATTTATTTGGTCGTGATGGCTTCACCGTTATTTTACGACCAGCACAATTACCGATACGTTTGCCGCAACTTTATCATCAATTAACGAGTCATTAATTATGTCTGCGAAACAGTTACCTTGTCTTTATTGCCAAACAAAAAATGAGATTAATAGGGAAAATTGTCAAAATTGTGGAATGCCGTTAGCAAAAGATCATCCTGACGGTGAAAATGCGCGGCAACGATTTTTTGTCAAAGCCTTCTGGGGTATTGTTATATTTTGTATCGTGATGATGATTTACTTACCGAGATATCTTTTTTAATCAGATTATGGGCTGTAAACTCTTTAGTGCAACTATTTGTTGACAGCTTAACCCTCAGAAAAATAACTCAATGCTATCATTAATACCAATTATTGTTCTCGCTGGTATAATGCCGCTATCTTATATCGTTATCTTCTATACTTACCTTGTATTTTAAAACGTATTTTGACGTTTTATCAAAGTAAGCCATAAATTTCAGGAGTTCTTCAAGCAATGTCTACTATGAATTTATTAAACGAAACCCACAATTCAGCCCGAGTTAGTTGGCTTGTCACTGCGAATAAAGCAGATACCGACTTTCCTATTCAGAACTTACCTTTTGCGGTTTTTAAACGTGCAAATAGCGAAGAAGCATTCCGTGGTGGTGTAGCAATTGGTGATCAAGTTATTGACTTAGCTGCCTTGGCTAACGCAAATGTTTTTGACGGTCTAGCCCAAGCAGGCGTAAAAGCCTGTAATGCACCACAGTTAAATGATTATATGGCGATGGGTAAAGCGACATGGAGCGCTTTACGTTTAGCACTCTCTGATGCTTTGAAAGAAGGCTCAGCTTTACAAGATAAAGTGGCCGCTTGTTTAATTGCTCAAGCTGACGTTGAATATGCACTACCTTGTAATATTGGTGATTACACTGATTTTTATACCTCAATTCACCATGCTACGTCAGTGGGTTTGAAGTTCCGTCCAGACAACCCATTATTACCTAACTATAAATGGGTACCTATTGGTTACCACGGTCGTTCATCTTCTATTGATGTTTCTGGTCGAGATTTTAAGCGTCCTTCTGGACAAACTAAAGCGCCGACAGCAACTGAACCATCATTTGGCCCTTGTAAGCGTCTCGATTATGAATTAGAAGTAGGCATATTCATTGGTAAAGGTAATGACTTAGGCGATGCTATCTCTATCGATAACGCCGAAGATCATGTCTTTGGTTTATGTTTATTCAACGATTGGTCTGCGCGTGATATTCAAGGTTGGGAATACCAACCCTTAGGGCCATTTTTGTCGAAGAACTTTGCGTCAACAGTCTCACCTTGGATTGTGACGACAGAAGCATTAGCACCTTATCGCTCGGCTTGGACACGTGTTGAGACAGATCCTCAACCAATGCCATACCTAGAGTCAGAAAATAATCGTGCGATCGGTTCATTTGATATCCAGCTACAAGCCTTGCTTGAAACCCAAAATATGCGTGAAAAAAGTGAAGAAGCGGTTGAAATGTCACAATCTAACTTTAAAGACTCATACTGGACAGTGGCACAAATGGTCGCTCATCATACCGTTAATGGTTGTAACCTTCGCGCGGGTGATATGTTTGGCAGTGGTACGCAATCTGGACCTAAGCCTGAAGAAGCCGGTTCAATGTTAGAGCTTTCAAATGCGGGTGCCGATCCTATTACTTTACCTAATGGTGAAAAACGTACTTTCTTAGAAGATGGTGACAACGTCATAATGAAAGGTTGGTGTCAAAAAGAAGGTGCGGTACGCATTGGTTTTGGTGCCGTATCAGCGACAATTTTACCAGCGAGTTAACGGCTAAATTAGCTAATTGCTCATTGAGTTAATCGCAAAGCGTTGGTTGTTTATGATCAGCGCTTTTTTTATCACTAAATTTCAATAGTAATAATCTATTTTATTCCCCCACTACTTCTCATTAAATTTTGTTTTGATCTAGATTATCTTTTTTATAAATCAGCCCTGCGAATACAAAATTATTCAATAAGTGTGCATAAATAAGCGACGAAATGCTAAAAAAGGACGATGAATTACTTTGTATATTGTATGCACTGTGAAGTTGGTGTTAATTTTTAGTGCTTTGACTGTGACTTCACTAAATAGTGCAATATTTTTATAATTTATTTTTATGTCAATTTGGAATAAGAAAATTTTTTTAGGTCTATTTGGATCTATTTGATTACGAAAATATTCGGATATTAATTACTGGTTAATAAGTCCACAGTCACTAGCCTGTATAGTCCTTATAGAGAAAACCTCTTTATCAATAACTAGACTTCTTTTCGTAATTAAACGTTATTTAATGAAGAACATCTATTTTCGCGCTATTTTCAATTAATTTCGCCCTTGTAAACACTTTTAGGCTGTTTTATAAAGTACCTGCAAGTCTAGGTAGTTTCACCTATTGACTACCTAGTCTAAAAAAACATAAAAATATAAAAATATAAACATAAATCTATGAAGGAAGTAACATGTCTACTCAATTATTTCGTACAGCAACGTTAACGTTAGCGGTAAGTATTGCACTAGGTACTGCGCCAGCATATGCAGAAGAAAACAGCTCAAAAGTAAAAGTAAAAGATGTAGAAAGAATAGCGGTTGTTGGCTCACGTTCAGCGCCTCGTTCTGTTGCTGACTCTCCTGTTCCAATTGATATTATTGGTGGCGAAGATTTAGAGAAAATGGGTTCAAGTGACATGCTTGATCAACTTGTCGGCAGTGTTCCTTCATTTAACGTACACGCTAACCCAATTAGTGATGCGGCGACATTAGTTCGTCCGGTAAACTTACGTGGTTTGTCTTCAGATAGCACATTGGTGTTATTAAATGGTAAACGTCGTCATCGCGCTTCAGTTATTGCATTCCAAGGTGGCGGCATTAACGATGGTGCACAAGGTCCAGATATTTCTGTTATTCCAAGCATAGCGTTAAAGCAAGTTGAAGTACTTCGTGACGGTGCAGCAGCACAATACGGTTCAGATGCAATAGCTGGTGTAATGAACTTTGTCTTAAAAGATGCTGCAGAAGGCGGTAGTTTCTCTGTTAAGCACGGTGAATATTACGAAGGCGATGGCGCTACAACAACCTACGCAGGTAACGTTGGTATGCCATTAACTAAAGATGGTTTCGTTAACTTAAGTTTTCAATATAAAAATGCTGATGCGACAAGCCGCAGTGTTCAAGTAGCCAATGCTGCGACCATTGCAGCGGCAGGTAACTCATTCATCGCTGAAGAAGCTCAAGTTTGGGGTTCTCCAGAAGTTAATGATGACACCACACTTTTTGGTAATATTGGCCTTGATTTAGGCAATGATAAAAAATTCTACATGTTCGGTAACTATTCAGAACGTGATGTAAAAGGTGGCTTCTACTGGAGAAATCCACATAACCGTTCAAGCATTTATTCAAATGATGGTGGTAACACACTACTTGTTGGCGATTTAGATGGCGTAGATAACGGTATTACTTGTCCTACCATAGCTATTGGCGCTAATGTTTTAGACCAAGCTGATTATCAGTCTATTGCCGACAATAGTACGGCTTTAGGTAAAAACTGTTTTGCGGTTAACGAAACATACCCAGGCGGCTATACGCCAAACTTTGGTGGTAATGTAGTCGATACATCATTAACTATGGGTGTTGAAGGTGAAATTAACGGCGGAATGCTAGACGAAGTTTTCTTTGATATCAGTGGTTCTGTTGGTCGTAATAAATCAAGCTTTAGTATTGTAAATACCATTAACTCTTCAATGGGTCCTGAATCTCCACGTGATTTTGATTTAGGTGATTACACACAATTAGAAAAAACGTTTAACTTAGATTTATCTAAGGGCGTTGAAGTTGGTCTAGATTCACCAATGAATGTTGCGGGTGGTTTAGAATGGCGCGAAGAGACATTTGAAATTGGCGCGGGTGATCAATACTCATTCCTTGCTGGTCCATTAATCGACCAAGGGTTTAACTTAGGCTCACACGGTTTTCCTGGTTTTCAACCATCACAAGCTGGTGTATTCTCTAGACGCAGTGTTGCTGCATACGTAGATGTTGAAGCATACATTACTGACGACCTTTTACTTGGCGCAGCTTTACGTTATGAAGACTTCTCATCATTTGGTGATACGTTAAATTATAAATTAACGGCTCAATATTCTATTAATGATGAGTTATCAATACGTGGTTCTGTAAGTACTGGTTTTAGAGCTCCTACCGTTGGTCAAGCTAATGTAAGTAACGTTTCTACCGCATTAGAAGATGGTGAATTAACCGATTCAGCGTTATTACCACCAACAAGTGAATTTTCAAAATTATTTGGTGGTAAAGAATTAGAGCCAGAGCAGTCAAGCAGCTATGCATTTGGTGCTGTTTATCAAAATGGAGATTTTTTCTTTACGGCTGATTACTATCATATTGAAGTTGATGACCGTATTACACAATCTGACCGTACAAAATTAGAAGAAGCTGACTATGCTAAATTAGAAGCATTAAATGTAGCTAACCCTCGTTCAGTAGGTACAGTAAGTTTCTTTGCTAACGATTTTGATACTACAACACAAGGTGTCGATATTGTTGCAAACTACGGTATGCAGTTGTTTGAAGGTGATACTAAACTTAGCTTAGCTTACAACTGGAATGAAACCGATGTTACGGGTAGTTCTGATATTACAGGTGCTTTTAAAGTTAAACGCTTAGAAGAAGGTTTACCAAAGCATAGAGGTTCATTCACTGTTTCTCAAAGCTGGGATAATATCAGTATGTACGTTCGTGGTAACTACTTCGGTGAATACCATGCGGTACACGTAGATTATGACCTAGCCGCTCAAGATGCTGATGCAGCAATTACTTTTGATGCTGAAGTGAGTTACTTTATTAATGACTCATTTACAATAGCAGCTGGTGCACAGAACATCTTTGATCAACAAGCTGAAGAGTTAGAGTTTGAAGAAGCTTCACGTAATCATCCTGATGGCTTCACACCTAATAACCAATGGGGCGGTAAGTACTACGAAACATCTCCATTTGGCTTTAACGGTGGCTTCTACTACGTGAAAGCAACCTATAGCTTTTAATTGAGTTGTAAATAGCGATTAGAACACTAATCGTCTTACTTAAAAAAGTCAGCTAATTTAGCTGACTTTTTTATATAAAAATATTGAGGAGTTGAATAGGTTAGTTAACTATGTCGAGAATAATAACCTGCTCACAGTGAAGCTAAATTAGCGTGCGGGCTGAGTAGATTTACTTGGTACTTGAATGTTTTTTTTTGATTTTCCAGCCAAAGGTTAAAGATTGTTAGCTTGTACATGATCTACTTTAAAGCTCTGAACAAGTTCAATGCGTTTTTTATTTATGGCTTCTTTAATATCTGCACCTTTTATTCCTTGTTCGATAAACTCTTTAGCGGTTACCGTTAAGGCCGCTTCAAAAGCACTACGTAAGTAATCTACTTGCGGATAGGGTTTGTTCTCATTGTACAATCGACCGCGAAAATCAGCCGTACAGGCAGTCAAGAAATCAGTAAACTCTTCAGGCTTGCGCCATACATCTAAACTATTAAATAACTTAACTAGCGTGTTGGCTTTTAATTCAAATGCTTTATGGCAATGTAAATGAAATTCACAGACTTTACGCGCTAATATTTTGTGATCTTTAGGCACTTTTAATTGCTCACATATTTTGTCAACTAATGCTAAACCTGAGTTTTCATGACCCCGGTGGCTGGGCCAATTTTCTTCTAAGGTTAAAGACTTACCCAAGTCATGACAAAGTGCCGCGAACCGTACAGATGTTTTAGGGGAAAGCTTAACCGCTTGTTGCAGTACCATCATGGTATGAATACCCGAGCAAATTTCTGGGTGCCATTTTTCTGGATTAGGGATCCCCCATAGCGAATTAAGTTCAGGCCATATTTTCGCTAATGCACCACATTCACGTAACACTTGAAAAAATACTTCGGGATTATTTTCAGTCAAACTGCGCTGCATTTCTTGCCAAATACGTTCACCTGACAGTGTCGCTAATTCTCCGCTTTCACTGATTTTAGTCATCAACTCTACTGTTTCGCTAGCAATGGTAAAACCATAATCATGATAACGGGCAGTAAATCGAGCTACCCGTAAAACACGAAGTGGGTCTTCAACAAAAGCTAATGAAACATGTCGCAGTATGCGGTTTTTTAAATCAACTTGGCCATTATAAGGATCAATAATAGTGGTGTTATCAACGCTATCGTTAAAGGGCATCGCCATTGCATTAATAGTGAGATCGCGGCGAAGTAGATCTTCTTCAAGGGTAACAGCGCTACTGGCATCGCAAATAAAACCGGTATAGCCTTGGCCTTGCTTACGTTCAGTTCTTGCTAAGGCATACTCTTCTTTAGTCTTGGGATGCAGAAATACCGGAAAGTCTTTACCGACTTGCGTAAAGCCTAATGTCAGCATCTGTTCAATCGTTGCGCCAACAACAACATAATCATGATCATAGACCTTGTGTCCTAAAAGTTTGTCGCGAACGGCACCGCCGACTAAATAGCGGTTAAGTACTGAAAGGTCATTGTTGATCATTATTACTCTTTATTTATGAAAGCTGACATATTTTCAGAAAGCTTAGCATATTTATATAAATTATTTACCTGCTAGTTTTGACTTATGATGGACTACAGGGTAGTTTCTATGACAGTTTATTGACTTTAAAAATTACTTAAATCTATTATGTATAAAGGTTATTTTGGTTTAAAAGAAAGCCCTTTTTCAATCGCACCTAATCCTCGCTTTTTATTTATGAGTGAACGCCATAAAGAGGCTTTGGCTCATTTAAGTTATGGCTTGGGTGAAACAGGAGGCTTTGCACTGTTAACGGGTGAAGTTGGCACCGGAAAAACCACGATCAGTCGGCGCTTAATGGAGCAGTTACCCGAAAATACGCAAGCGGCTTTTATTCTTAATCCAACATTATCAAGCCAAGAGCTACTGGCTACTATTTGTGACGAGCTAAAGATTCGTTACCGAAAGACGGGGGCAACGTTAAAAACACTCACCGATAAAATATATGAAAAACTCAATAAAAACCATCAAGCTAATCTTAATACGTTATTAATCATTGATGAGGCGCAGCATTTGGCGCCAGAAGTTTTAGAGCAGTTACGTTTATTAACAAACTTAGAAACAGATACTAAAAAATTACTACAGGTCATTTTAATTGGTCAGCCTGAATTAAAACAATTGTTGCAACGCCGAGACTTGCGACAATTGGCACAACGCATTACTGCTCGCTATCATTTGCTGCCGTTAACTAAGGGCGAAGTAGGACATTATATCCAACACCGCTTGTCAGTAGCACAATGTGAACGTATGTTATTTGAACGTGCCGCAGTGGCGGAAATTCATCGTATTTCACAAGGTATACCGCGGATAATTAATTTGTTATGTGAGCGTTCACTGACCAACGCCTATTGCAGTAATAATGCTTTGGTGACTAAAAAAATTGTTTTATTATCTGCACAAGAAGCATTAGGCGATGAATACCAAGCGACCTATTGGTGGCAACACAAAGCGGTTAAGGCGCTAGCCGCATGTACAATGTTAGCGGTTATTGTCAGTAGCTCGTATTTCCTAGGGCAATTCTTTGGTGAAGATATTAACGAAACGTCGGCGCTCAATATTACTGAGCCTGCGGTTAATAACCTTATAAGTGACACTAGTGCTACAGCGCTTATTGCTGCGGATAATGAAAGTTTAGCGACTAACAATAAAAAAACACCAGATGAAAATTTAGTTGCATTAACAACAGACAATGCTTCTAAAGTGTTTGAAATAGAAAGCGATGGTGACAAAAAACGTGCTGTTGAGCAGCGTATCGTAACAGCCGATAACACCGCAAACGTGCTTATGCCGGACAAGAACTCTTCAGAGCAACTGTCTACATTAGCAGACAGTAAATTAGCGGAAGATAAAGCGATAAGCAAGGTTAAAGAAAAGCTTTCTGTGAAGGCGGTTGACGGTGTTTCTGATGATTTACTGGCGCTTTTTCAAAGCGCAATAGATGATACCGAGCAAGACCCTCAATTCAAAAATAGCGCAAACCAAGCTGTCGAACCTGAGGTTAATGCACCGACATTATCAGATATGCCTGCTTGGGTGCAAAGTGAGTTACCTTCATTAAATTTTCAACAACATATTTATACCAGTGAAGGTGAAAGTTGGGTAAAAGTTAATGGCAGAGATCGCTATGAAGGCGACACTATTTCTGAGAAATTAGTATTAAATCATATTTATGGTCAGAAAGTTATTTTAACGTTTAAAGGTCAGCAGTTTAGTTTACCGGCGCTTTCTTCTTGGTAATCTCTTGTTTTAAGTGGTCTGACTAATGTTTATCTGCAAGCGCTAAACGTTAGTCGATAAAGGCGGTTTTGAAAAAACCTAATAAATTAAGGTTAAATTCTTCAGGTCGAATACAGCAGTCAATTTGATCTTTGTATTTTGATTCACTCAAGTTAACTTCTTTAATCGGTATCGCTTGATTGAGGCGTATATTATAAAAAACGCGTACGTATGGGTGTAAGGGTTTTTGTTTATTTAAGCGGCTAATTAGCCCTAATTTACCACTGTTAAGTTTGACTAAGGTACCGACGGGATAAACGCCCATACACTGAATGAAGCTTTCAACTAATTCTTCGTCATAACATTCGGGGGATTCAGCAATAAGTTTCTTAAAAGCATTAATAGGGTGAACACTCTTTCTATATGGGCGATCACAAGTCATGGCGTCGTAGCTGTCAATGATAGCAAGCATCTTGCCATATTTTGATATGTCATCTCGCTTAAGGTTATTAGGATAACCCGAACCATCTAAACGTTCATGATGCTCTTGTATCATAGTCATCGCGACATGAGAAATGCTAGGACTGTCTTCTAATATCTTTAAGCCAAGCGCAACGTGACTGCGAATAATACTTTGCTCTTTAGCGGTTAACGTACCTTGTTTATTTAAAATATCGCTAGGTAATAATACTTTACCAATATCATGCAAAAAGGCACCCAGCGCTATTTCTTGGATCAAACGTTTGTCAAAGCCTAAATGTTTAGCAAAAACAGCCATCAAAATTGAAACATTGAGTGAGTGTTCAATAAGATAAGAGTCTTTAATTTGAAAACGGGACATACAGGTTAGGGCATCTTGATTTCGAAAAATAGAGTCAACCATAGCGTTAGCTGATTCTTCAACCTCGGCAATATTAATTGATTTTTTTTGTCTAATTTGCGAAAGGATTTTTTCTTGCAGTAATTTTGCGTTTTTATACAAGTCGTTGGCTTTTTTCATTTCGCTGTCAAATGATATAGCTAACTTTTCCAGCGAATTATTTTTTAGTTCAATAAGTTGCCTGGTTTTAATGTCAGCAAAAACCTTTTCAACATTAACGGTTTGCTTCTCTCTATCAGGGACAATAACGAGCTGAACAATATCAGCGTTACGTAATTGAGTAATGCTTTCAAGAGACGAAATATAACCTTCAGATTTGATCGAAAGATGATTGTTACTGGAAAATGACTTTACATACATACCAGGTTTGAGCTGATCGATAGAAATAATTTCGGTGATTTCGCTCGTTGTTATTTTGGACATATTGTTGGTCGGCTAGTTACAAAGCTATAATTGATAATAGCTTATTACTAAACAATACTTTAGATTAATTTTAGTCATTAGTGCAATTGATGGGTGAAAGGGGAAAAGGGTGAAAAAATAAAGCTTCATCTACAATTTATTGGTAAAGAGCAGATGAGGCTTTGGGACGTAAAACTTTACTTATTGCCAGCTTGGCATTTTTGCTTCAAAAGCTTTTATCGTGTCTAGCTTGTTTAATGTCCAGCCAACACTGTCGATGCCTTGTTCTAAACAATATTGATGAAACTTATCTAAACTAAAGGTGAAACTTAATTCGCCACAAGTGATTGTGTTATTGATTAAGTCGACGGTTAACTCGAGGTTTTCTTGGCTGCTCATTTTAAATAACGTGTCAATTTCTTCATCACTAAGTTTTATTGGCAGTAAACCAATATTAATACAGTTACCATAAAAGATATCGGCAAAACTTGGTGAAATTATAGCTTTGAAACCGTATTCCTCTAATGCCCATGGTGCATGTTCTCGACTTGAACCACAGCCAAAATTTTCACGGGTTAGTAGAATGCTTGCACCTTGGTATTGAGGTTTATTCAAAATGAATTCAGGGTTGTTTACTTTCCCTGATACGTCTAAATAGCGCCAGTCATGAAATAAATGCTGTCCAAAGCCTATTCGCTCTGTTTTTTGTAAAAACTGTTTTGGGATTATCTGATCGGTATCTACGTTTGCTGCATCTAAAGGAACAACTAACCCCGTATGTGTTGTAAATTTTTCCATGATTATATTCCTTGTGAATTCAAGTCAACAAAATGACCGGTAATTGCAGAAGCAGCAGCTAGCTCTGGGCTCACTAAGTGCGTTCGGCTGCCACGGCCTTGTCGGCCTTCAAAGTTACGATTACTGGTTGAAGCACAGCGGTCACCTTCTGTTAGCACATCATCGTTCATGCCTAAACACATTGAACAACCGGGTAAACGCCATTCAAAGCCGGCATTACTAAAGATTTTGTCTAAACCTTCAGCTTCTGCCTGTGCTTTTACGCGATATGAACCGGGAACAACGATGGCATCAACATTTGCTGATACTGATTTTCCCTGTGCTTGATAACTTGCAACAATACCTGCGGCCGCGCGTAAATCTTCGATACGAGAATTTGTACACGAACCAATAAAGACTTTGTTAATAGTAATATCTGTAATTTTTGTACCCGCCGTTAAGCCCATGTAGGTTAAGGCCGCCGCACAAGAATCTTTTTCTACTTGCTCGGTAAAGTCATCGGGCGATGGCACTACGCTATCGACTGAAGTAACCTGTCCTGGTGTGGTTCCCCAGGTAATTTGCGCTTTAATCTCTTCGGCTTTAAGGGTTAATATCGTGTCAAACTTAGCGCCTTCATCAGTTTTGAAGGTTTTCCAATCATTCAACGCTTCAAGCCATACGTCGCCCTTTGGCGCATATTCTTTACCTATTAGATAATCGAAGGTGGTTTTATCAGGAGCGATTAAGCCCGCTTTCGCGCCAAATTCAATGCTCATGTTACAAACGGTCATGCGTTCTTCCATGCTCAGTGCTTCGATAGCACTACCGCAATATTCAACGACATAACCGGTCGCACCCGCACTACCTGTTTTGCCAATAATCGCTAAAATAATATCTTTTGCGCTAATTCCAGCGCCTACTTGACCATTAACTTCAATTTTCATGGTTTTTGCTTTTGTTTGGCGTAAGGTTTGCGTGGCAAAAACGTGTTCAACTTCTGAAGTACCAATACCAAAGGCTAATGCGCCAAATGCGCCATGGGTTGCGGTATGAGAATCACCACAGACAATTGTTGTACCCGGTAACGTTAAGCCAAGTTCTGGCCCAATGACATGAACAATACCTTGATTTTTATGGCCCATACCAAATAGTTCAATACCAAACTCTTTACAGTTTTTTTCTAATGTTCTTAATTGATTGGCTGCGCCTTCACCCGCAGCATCAATTTCTATTGAACGGGTTGAAATGTTGTGATCCATCGTGGCAATCGTACGCTCTGGATGACGAACAGGGCGGTTATGAAACTTTAAGTTAGCAAACGCTTGTGGTGAGGTAACTTCGTGGATCAAATGACGGTCAACATAAAGCAAAGGTGTTTCACCCGCTTTTTCTTCAACAACATGCTGTTGCCATAATTTTTCATATAAGGTGGTAGCAGAATTTTTAGGACTCATCGGTTATGCCTCTGTTATTTTTTGATTAGCACTATTTTGTGCACTACTTTGTCGCGCAATAATCTGTTGGCAAATATAATCACCAACTTCAGTGGTGTTTTTAGCCTGATGTCTTTGGTTTGCGGGCAGTAAATCAGCGGTTAGCACGCCATTGTCTAATGCGCTTGCTACGGCATCTTCAATCGCTTGTGCAGCTGCACTTTCATTTAAGCTGTAACGTAGCATTAATGCTGCTGATAAAATTTGCGCGATAGGGTTAGCTATACCTTTTCCGGCAATGTCAGGCGCACTGCCACCGGCAGGTTCATACATACCAAAACCTTCGCTATTTAAACTTGCAGAAGGTAATAACCCCATAGAGCCGGTTATCATTGCGCAGATATCCGAAAGAATATCGCCAAATAAATTAGGGCATAATAAAACGTCAAATTGGTTGGGATCGCGAACAAGTTGCATGGCGGCGTTATCTACATATAAATGCTCTAAGGCAACGTCGGGGTATTCACTCGCGACTTCTTCAACCACTTGGCGCCATAATTGACTGGTCGCTAAAACATTGGCCTTATCAACAGACGTTACCTTATTGTTACGTTTTTGCGCTGCTTGAAAGGCCAAGTGAGCAATACGTTTAACTTCTCGACGAGAATAAAACATCGAGTCAAAGCCGGTTTCTTCTTCACCTTCACCACGACGTCCTTTTGGCTCACCAAAGTAGATATCGCCGGTTAACTCGCGAATAACCAGTACGTCAAAGCCTTGCTGTGAAATATCACTGCGCAATGTCGATAATGATGATAAAGCCGGTTGTAAGGTCGCTGGGCGCATATTACAAAACAAATCAAAACGGCTACGCAAGCCTAATAATGCACAACGTTCAGGTTGCTGTGTAGGAGGTAAGTTAGCCCATTTTGGACCGCCAACCGAACCAAATAAAATAGCATCGGCTTGTTCACAACCTTTCATGGTCTCATCGGGAAGGGCGTGACCGTGGCTATCAATAGCAGCACCACCAATAGCGTAATCTTGTGTCGATATTTTTATATCAAATATTGTTGCGATGGTACTTAATACTTTTTTAGCTTCAACCATTACTTCTGGTCCGATGCCATCACCGGCTAATATTGCTATGTTCGACATGTCTTTTATACCTTTAGTCAATCTTATATGTTTGAATTTATTATAATGAAGCTTGAACGTCGTTTTTTAGTTCGCTTTTTATTTCATTAATGGTGATGGCGCGATGAATACTATTCAGTGCGTGTATCAAGGCTTTTGCTGAAGCGTCGATAACATCGGTCGCTAAGCCGTAGCCATGAAATTTTCTGTCTTGCCAGGTAACCACTAAATCAGCTTTACCTAAACCGTCTTCACCTTCACCTTTATTTGATATTTTGTAATCAGCGACTTCAAAGTCAATATCAACCGCTTTTTTAATCGCTCTATATAATGAGTCAACCGGGCCATTACCCGTTTCAGAAACAATATGGCTCTCTTTACCGGCTAATAATTTAATACTTGACGTAGAAAACTCGCCGCCGCCACACTGCACGTTTAATGTTTCTAAATGATAAAATTCTTGCTCTTCACCTTGTTGTTGAATATTAAAGTGCAACGCTTCTAAATCATCATCAAAGACTTGACCTTTTTTATCGGCTAACGCCAAAAAGTCACTGTATAACTCTTCTAAGTCAAACTCAGCTTCGGTATAACCTAAACTTGCCATGCGGTGCTTAATAACGTGTCGACCACTACGTGAGGTTAAGTTTAATTTTGTTTTACTGATGCCGACACTTTCTGGGGTCATAATTTCGTAAGTATTACTGGCTTTTAACATGCCGTCTTGGTGTATACCTGACGAATGACTAAAAGCGTTACCGCCAACAATCGCTTTGTTTAATTGCACGGGCATATTACATAATTGGCTGA
This sequence comes from Colwellia sp. BRX10-1, assembly GCF_014077545.1. Classification (NCBI taxonomy): domain Bacteria; kingdom Pseudomonadati; phylum Pseudomonadota; class Gammaproteobacteria; order Alteromonadales; family Colwelliaceae; genus Colwellia; species Colwellia sp. BRX10-1. Next base: position 69,876 of record NZ_JACGWC010000001.1, on the reverse strand, counting down.
CTAACTTTGAAGTGCGGGCAATTTCTTGATGATTAATATTGGTGTGTACATTTAAGAAGTCATGCCGGGTTTTCATGATCATCGCGACTTCTTCTAATGAACAATTACCAGCGCGCTCACCAATACCATTAATGGTACATTCAATTTGTCTAGCGCCTGCTTGTACGGCAGTCATTGAGTTGGCAACGGCTAAACCTAAATCGTTATGGCAATGCACCGAAATTACCGCTTGGTCAATATTAGGCACACGATTAAATAATTGCGTAATAATGCCGCCAAATTCATTGGGTAGGGTATAACCAACCGTATCAGGAATATTAATGGTGGTGGCACCGGCTTTTATGGCGTTTTCAACCATGCGACATAAATTGTCGATAGGGGTGCGGCCAGCATCTTCACAAGAAAACTCGACATCATCAGTAAATTTTCGGGCAAATTTAATTGCATGGATTGCCATTGCTTCAACATCGGCAAAATCTTTCTTCAATTTTTGTTGAACATGAACATCTGACGTTGAAATAAACGTATGAATACGGAATTGGTCAGCGACTTTTAACGCATCGGCACAGGCTTGAATATCGCCTTCGACAGCTCGAGCTAAAGCACAAACTCGGGAATTTTTAATGGTGCGGGCAATTTGTTGCACTGACTTAAAATCGCCTGGCGAAGAAACAGGGAAGCCAACTTCCATTACATCTACCCCTAAGCGTTCAATGGCTAGCGCGATTTGTAACTTTTCATGCACTGAAAGGCTTGCATTTAGTGCCTGCTCTCCGTCACGTAAGGTGGTGTCGAAAATAATTACCTTGCTGTCCATGTTTATTCCTTAATATTTATTGTGCTTAGGGTATTGGCTACTTACATAAAATACGGGTATAAAAAAACCCGCGGTAATATGCGCGGGTTTTAATGTTTATCTTTAATTTACAACAATAAAAAACCTATCCGCGCATTGATAATGTGAGGAGGAGGTTAATGCGAATAATGTTTTTTATGGTAATTGTTGTTGTCATTAAAGTCGTCTTATTAAGTTAGTTTAGCTCGCTAGAGCAAACAGTCATCTATTAATAGCGTATTTACTCAAATAATGTCAATTAATTATTAATATTTAAAAAGTATAATGGTGGAGCTAATGAATATAAGGCGTTCAAAACTTCCAATAATTAAGAATTTTGCGTTGCTTTAAGTTTCTGATGATATTGCGCGGTAGTGTTTTTATTGCCTGTTTGCCATTGAATCTAATATCTTCTACAGCCTCTAATATCCGAAATGACGACTTACCATCACTATAAGGATGTAACTCTTGGGCATAACGATTTATCGCCAATATAAGTGTTTCTGAAGGCGATAATGCAACAGTTAATGCTTGGGGTAATTCCTTGGCATCGGTAATGTTAATTAAGTAATCACCCGGTTGGCTATTATTGAACGCGATAACCGGCTTACCCAGTAAAGCAAACTCACCAATAACTGATGAAGTATCCGATACCATAATATCAGCCGACTGCAATAAGCTATTTATATTCGACGATGTTATTATTTTCAGGTTTTCTGAAGTGAGTTGATCATAAAGATCTAACCACTTTTTATCCATTTTTGGGTGAAACTTAATCAGCCAATTATATTTTTTATCATCCACTAAAGCGGCAATTTCTTCATATAAAAAAGGTGCGCAAGTCAACGCGGGTGAAAAAGTGGGCGCAAAGAGGATTGTTGGCAGGTTATTACTAAAATATTGCTCTTCGGGGGTATTAAATAAATTATCTAATTTTGGCCAGCCTGTTTCTTTAACATCGAAAAACTTATGCTGGTTAGCTAATTCATTAAAGCGATTGGTGGTCGCTGCCCCATGAGTACAATAGAGATCAAAGCAGTCTCTAATAACAAAGTGACCTTTTTTCTTCCACTCTAAACCATGGAAAACTTGTACTTTAATACCGGGAATAAATCGTGGGATGATATTACCCGGCACAAAGCTAGCAACAGGGTTAAAACTAATCACATCAGCAACACTGTTAAGCACCACTTCATCGCCAGCAAAATTACTCAGATTAACATCACTACCGGCCACAAACCACGCAACTTTGCTGCCTTGGCTTAGTATTTCTCGCTGTAAAGGTCGCAAAATTTCAAAAGAATAATTTTGTGAAATATAGAAAAGGTATTGTTGATTCTTGTTCATTAACTGCGCTTAGTTTTAACTATTTCGATAATTTCTGTGGTAGAAACCGAAGGTGTCCTTGGTAAATATATCACCTGACAAAGGTCTTTTAAATGATCAAATTTACCTTGCCAGTCATCACCCATAATTAATATATCGGCATTGTAGTATTTAATATATTCAGCTTTTAGTTCTAAAGATTCTTCAAGAAAAACTTCATCGACGCATCTCAAAGACCGGATAATATGCTTTCTATCTTCATCACAATATATCGGTGCTCGACCTTTTTTTGAAATATTTAATTCATCTGATGAAACACCGACAATTAAATGAGAGCCATGAAGACGAGCACGCTCTAAAATATTGACATGGCCAACATGAAAAACATCAAATGTACCAAAAGTAATTACGCGCATAGTTAAATCTCTGAAGTTATAAAATTCGCAATTCGTTCACTGCATTTACCATCAACCGTTCCCGTAAGCAGCTCGGTCATGGCTATACGGTCAGCTTCCTTCAAATCGGGATGCATAAGTTGATTACTAATTTCATGAATTAATTGTTTTATGTTTGTTGTTTGACAGGCCACTTTGGCAAAATATTTTAAATCATCATCTAATCGCTTGTTTAAACGCCATTTGAAAATCCCACGATAAGACCAACGGACCTTATAAAAGTCACACCAGATAGCGGGTTTATTTAGTGCAGTAAACTCAAAGAGTGTTGATGAGGCATCACTAAATAACAAGTCGGCAACGCCCATAAAAGGAATAATAGATGTTTCTTCAATGGAGGAAACATAGACATTATTATAAGTGTCCCAGTGTTTAAATAGTGCTTGATGCTTTTTATATTTGTTTTTTATCAGCGAAAAAAAGTGAGGTTTCAAAATTAAATTATACTGGCCTACCAAAGAGGGGAAATCATCAGGTAAGCATTCTATACTGCTGGGATAGAAAGTGGGAGCATAAAGAATCGTTTTCTTTTTAGGGTCTAATCCTAAGTCAGATAAATTGATGCAATCTGAAGTTTTCTTAATAATAGGATCCAACTTAGCATAACCCGTATCAACAAATACTTTATTGGGAAATAGGTTCTGTAAACGCTTTAATCTATGCTGACCTTCGACAAAACGGTAAGTTATATCTGATTTAGATACATCGTAATAGCATGATTTAGGACCAATACCATGTTGCATCAGTGCTGTTTTTGTAAAAGCGTTAATTTTTTTTAAGCCATTGAAGGCATTTCCAAAAATAATCCAATGAGGCTTTTTTTGCAGATAAAGTTCTCTCGCCTCATCAGAATCTTCAACAAGGGTATAACTTAGTTTTTCTTGTTCAACACTCTTTATTAATACAGTCTGTAGTTCTTTTTGATTGTATAAAAGAAAATGACAATTTACGCCATTTTTTTCAAGTGCATTTTTTACCGGCAAATACTGAGGTAAATAATAAAGATGTTGAATATCAAAAAAAACATTCATAAATTACCAGTTATAACCCAAAGTCGCACGGTAGAAAGACTCTCCATAAATATCACTACCAGCTGTTAACGAATAATTAATAAATCCATTTTTATATACTTGTTTTAAACTTAATTCTATCTCTTGGGCTCTAGAGTACTTATCTTGCGTCGAAGAATCTATAGTAGCGGTTCGAAATAGTGTTTGTAAATGATACTTGGGTGAAAAGTCCCAGTTTAGTCGGATTAACGAAGCATTTCCGGGTAAGCCATCTCTCAACTCTTTGGTATTCCCCCACCAATGACCCATTACAACTTTATCATTACGGTAACCTTCACCGTAAATTTTGTGAACATACCATGACTTGTGAAATTTAGAATGCTCAGCATACAATGAAAAGTCCTTGTTAATATATGGAAAGAATAACCCGTAGGTTTGACTTATGTTACCTAATTGAGTGTTATTGTGCCTTTTGGTATCCTCACCGGCATATTCCATATAAAAGCTAAAAGGGACCCCCTGGTAAGACAAGTCAAATTTATTGGTTAACGAAGCAATTTGATTACCCACTTCTTCATCGGTATTGGCACAGCCAGTTTCACCTGAACCACAGTTATCTGAGTTAACGGGGTCAATAATTGCATTCAAAATATCACTTAGGCCAGTGCTTCTTTCGCCACCACCAAATTGAAAGGTTCTATTAGCACCTATCGTCCACCAGCTAAAGGGTTGAAAACTCATATGCATAGTCATTAATAATGGCTTTCCTGATGATGTAGAGCCCTTATACTTTATACCCGCCATTTCCTCTAACTGTCCTAATGAAAATTCGTATTTAATATGCCAAGAGGTAATAGGTTTTACATTACTCATGGTAATAGAAAAGGTTGGAGCAGCGTTAGTAGACAGTAATGATGCACTCTCTTGTGAGGGTGATAGCCAATGTTCGCGGTAGCCAATATCAAATTGAGCATATTCATAACCCAATGAAAAGTAGCTGTTATGGGGAATAATATTCTTACCATCGACGATGGTCCCCCCTAAATTTGCGATAGCATATTGATTGAACTGATAAAATCCAGCGGCACTTGCTTGGGCGTTGCTGTCCATGGCAATACCACGATTATTGGCTATGGTGAAGTTTTTATTGTTAGATGTTGAAAGCGTAGTTGATAAATGAGTGATCGCACTCTGCTTTTTATAACGTTTTATATAAGCAGAAATTCTATAAAAAAGCTCAGGATGAGAATCTTTAATTTTGTTTAGATAATCAACAACCGTGACAATATGGTAGGGTTTACTCAACATTGGCATTCGAGAAATTGTCGCTAGACGTGCGATTTCAAGTTCAATAAGAGCATCAGTTTTTAACGGTAAGTAAGGGCTAACACCATCGGCATTAGCCTGTTTTGTATAAAATAATATAAATAAAGCGATAAAAAATAAGTATTTAGTTTTGTGCACAAAAAAAGCCATCATATAATCTAAAAATCGCGGTGATTATACGCGAGTTTTTCTAACATAATAGGGGTTACTTCCAATTATCCATTGAGCCTTTGCGACGAGAAGTTAATCTTGGCAGAATCAAACCTAAAAGTAAGCCAATAACTAACACTATAGCGCCATTATAAAACCATTCTTTTTTGATATTGGTATCTTGGTCTTTTAACTTGGCTCGTATCGTTATAAGCGTTTTATTAAGCTGGCTTATTTCATTGTTAAGTTGGGCTTTTTCACTGCTAAGGTTTTGAATAGTATTTCTACTTTGGGAAAGTTCCTCTGACATACTGTCAGTATTGCTGCTGGTATTGGCTAATTTTTCATTAAGCTCGGCAATAACAAAACGTAAGCCAGGTTTTAATGATAGATACTTACTTTCAACCCAGACATTTCTATTTTTATCATCAATGATTTCAGAGTAATCATTTTCATTCTTACCGGTTACTTTCACTTCAGTGCCTGAATTTATACTGCCTAGAATTCGATAATTATTACCCGCTCCTGAATGCATATAAATAAATAAATCGTCTGAAATATAGCCAGAAGGAAGGTTGGTTGGGCTGTCTTCTGCAAAAAGAGGGGAAGATGAACTGAGAACTAAACCAACCAATAAAGCTTTTATTATTTTCATGAAACTACCATTAACCTTTATAAAATTATGCATAGCAAAATACTAGGGGTTTGGCGGATTGATAGCAAGTTAAGTTTACGAACATTAAGGTTTTATTGATAAAATAAATAAGTGTTCTCAATATTTTGTAAACAAGATATTACATAGCTAATTCATTATGATAGTTTTTACTAAAAGTTTGTTAGGGCATCAGCAGTCAGTTAAATTTTTTGTATATCGCTATATTATATGAAAGAAACTTATGGGAATTGGCATTCGCTATTTGTTTTCATATGTCGCTGTTGTAAACTCACTATGTTGACATAATAAAACAAATTATTGGAAGAATATGGTTACCGAAATTGAGCTTAAGTATTTTGTTATAAGTGATAATACTCAAGAAAAAATCACCCAGTTATTCACCACAAAACAGCTGTCATTTAGCTGCGAAACAAAGCAATTATCGAACTGCTATTACGATACAACTAATTTAGATTTTCGCCGTCATGATATGGGGCTAAGAATTAGAGGTTGTGACGGAAAGTTAGAGCAAACCATAAAAACAGCTGGGGTGGTAATTGCAGGTTTACATCAGCGACCAGAGTATAACGTTAATATTGTTAATAACTTCCCTGAACTTTCCTCGTTCCCAAATGAAATTTGGCAGTCAACCCAAAAGGTAGAGCAGTTACAAGAATCGTTAATCCCCCTTTTTTCAACGGACTTTACCCGTATTATTTGGTTAGTTACTTTATCGTCGGGTACCGTGGTAGAAGTTGCCTTCGATCAAGGCGATATTAGTAGCGATGGTCGCAGTGTTAAAATTTGTGAACTCGAACTAGAACTTGTCAGTGGCATAACCTCAGATTTATTGTTGCTTGCCAAGTTATTATTTTCTGTACTGCTTGTTAGGCCAAGTAGCCAAAGTAAAGCGGCTCGTGGCTATGGTTTATGGAAAAACATCCCCGTTAATTATAAAAAAAATATTACCGATATTCTTCCCATCGACCGTAGTCACTCTATTTCTAATGCCTTTTCTACCGGTATCAATTATTGCCTAGTTAACCTACATGATCATATTGAATACTATATAACGTCGCCAAGCTTAGTCGAGTTAGAAAAAATAACAGAAACTTTATCGTTAATTCGCCACGGTTTCTGGCTATTTGCAGACTATCTACCCGAAGAAGCCGTAAAAATTCGTGATGAACTAAGCTATTTTGTGCACTTACTCTCTTGGGTTGATAATGCCGTTAACCTACAAGAACTTACTAATAAAACGGGTAATTATAGACGCAAGTTAAATTACAGCGAACAATTAGTAGAACAACTAAGAATGGAGAAACGTCGTCTTCCAACGAGCGAAAATGTTATCGAATTATTGCATGGCCAGCGTTTTAATACCCTGCAGGCTAATTTGCTGGAAATGCTATTAACTGAAGATACACAGTTTAGTGACTCGTTGTTGCCTTTTGCGCAGCAAAGTTTAACGAAAAGTATGGCGGTGTTATTTGCTGATAGCACACCATCGCAGTCGCTGAGCAGTGAACAATACTTATCGCAAGCAAAACTGTTAAACCGAAGTTTACTGACAGGCACTTGGTTTGGTTTATTGTTTGATGAAGAAGAACGTAAACAATATCGAGCACCTTGGTTGGACATTCAGCAAGGGATCAGTGAATTACAAACATTGTGGATTATTCACCAGCAACTACAAACGTTAGATGAAAAACCTAAAAAACTCGTTTTATGGCAAGGAAGCAAAGTTGAAGGGTTACTCATTGCGTTAGACAGCTCCAGAAATATGGCGTTATTAACAAAGCCGTACTGGTTAGATGAGTCATAGCTGTTTATCAGTTCGAATAGAGAAAGGTTTTAGATAATGTTGAAGATAATTAGTAGGGTCATAAATTAATGAAGTGGGTTGTTAAATTAAGTTTATTGTTAAGTAGTTTTATTACCTGTGTAAGTTTGGCGAGTGTTTATAACCTCCCTGCCGCCAATTCAAGGTTAGTGGGTGAGGATATTACCCATAAAGCAGTAAAAGGCGATTACTTTCAAGCTTTAGCTGAAAATTATAACGTAGGTTTTTTTGCCTTACTTGCCGCTAACCCCGGTGTTGATCCTTTTTTATTGGCTCTTGATGATAATATTGTTATTCCTAAGCAGATGCTTCTACCCTTTGGCAAGCGTGAAGGTATTGTCATTAATCTCGCTGAGTTACGCTTGTACTACTACCCGAAAGGAGAGAAATTAGTTTACGTTTTCCCTGTGGGTATTGGTAGAGAAGGACTAGAAACACCACATTTAACCAGTACTATTGGCGACAAACGTAAAAACCCGAGTTGGCGTCCAACAGCAGAGATGCGCGCACGTTATTTTGCCGAACATGGCAAAGAGATGGTCAGAGAAGTACCCGCAGGACCCAATAATCCCTTTGGTAAATATGCATTACGTATTGGCACAAGTGAGTACCTACTTCATGGCTCCAATAAGCGCTTTGGTATCGGTATGCGAGCAAGCTCTGGCTGTATTCGTATGTACGATGATGACATAGAATGGTTATATAATAATATTCCCGTAGGCACACCTATTCGCATATTCGAACAGCCCATTAAAATGTCTTATGAACAGGAAGGCAAAAAGATAGAAGTACATCGTCCGTTGACGCCTGATGATGGCGCCGAAGTTGAATTAGCGATGACAAAGGCAGTAAAACATTTTATCGGTAATGATGCTCAAATGTTAAAAAAAGTGAGTTCACTACTAGCTAATCCAGAAGGTGTAGTCGTATCATTAAATTGAGCTTAAGTGATATTGTTAATTAGAGTGAAATAGAACTCCGTTAGGATGAATTCAAGCTCCGTTAGGATGAACTCAAACTTCGTTAGGATGAAGCCAAACGAAGTCATCCTGAACTTGTTTCAGGATCTGTACCTAACAACTAGAAGCCCAGATACTGAAATAAATTCAGCATGACGGGAATGGATACTGAAACAAGTTCAGTGTGAATCCAAACTCCATCAGCATGAACTCAAACTCCATCAGAATGAACCCAACCGCCGTCATCCTGAACTTGTTTCAGGATCTCGTACCTAACAACCCAAAGCCCAGATACTGAAATGAATTCAGCATGACGAGAGTGGAAATTGAAATAAATTCAGGATGACGAGAGTGGATACTGAAATAAATGCAGTATGTACTCAAACCCCATTAGAATGAACCCAATCGCCGTCATCCTGAACTTGTTTCAGGATCTCGTTCTTAACAACCCAAAGCCTAGATACTGAAATAAATTCAGCATGACGGGAATGGATACTGAAATAAATTCAGCATGACGAGAGTGGATACTGAAACAAGTTTAGTGTGAACCCAAACTCCATCAGCATGAACCTAACCGCCGTCATCCTGAACTTGTTTCAGGATCTGTACCTAACAACTAGAAGCCCAGATACTGAAATGAATTCAGCATGACGGGAGTGGAAGCTGAAACAAGTTCAGTATGACGGGAATGGATACTGAAATAAATTCAGCATGAATCCAAACTCCATCAGCATGAACTCAAACTCCATCAGAATGAACCCAACCTCCGTCATCCTGAACTTGTTTCAGGATCTCGTCCCTAACAACCCAAAGCCCAGATACTGAAATAAATTCAGCATGACGGGAATGGATACTGAAACAAGTTCAGTGTGAACCCAATCGCCATCAGCATGAACGCAAACACCATTAGCATGACTCAAAACGCTGTCATCCTGAACTCGTTTCAGGATCTCGTCCTTAACAACTTGAAGACCAGGTACTGAATTTATTTCAGCATGACGAGAATGGATACTGAAATAAATTCAGCATCAACGCAACACCCATCAGCGTGAACGCAAACACCATTAGCATGACTCAAAACGCCGTCATCCTGAACTCGTTTCAGGATCTCGTCCTTAACAACTCTAAGCCCAGATACTGAAACAAGTTCAGCATGACGGGAATGGAAACAGAAACAAGTTCGGCATGACGAGAGTGGAAACTGAAATAAATTCAGAATGAAACCAAACTCCGTCATCCTGGACTCATTTCAGTATTCTCGGGGCTGTAATAGGTTTTTTACACGTTCAAATGATAGCTCGTTAATGTGGTAATAAAAAAAACGAGACTTATTAAGTCTCGTTTTTTATTGTTTACGCTAAATACTCAAAAAACTAATGAAGAATACGTGCGCGTATTGTGCCGTCAATTTGTTTTAATTCACGTAATGCTAGTACACTATCTTGTGCTTCAATATCAATAACTACATAACCAATTTGATCATCTGTTTGTAAGTACTGTGCAGCAATATTAATATTGTGCTTAGCAAATGCTTGGTTAATTTGGGTTAACACACCCGGTTGGTTACGGTGTATATGTAATAAACGGCTTGTTCCCGTATGACCAGGCAAAGAAACTTCAGGGAAGTTTACTGCCGAAAGTGTTGAACCGTTGTCAGAGTATTTTGCCATTTTGCTGGCAACTTCTAAGCCGATATTCGACTGGGCTTCTTTCGTACTACCACCAATATGTGGCGTCAAAATAACGTTGTCGAATGCACGTAATGGTGAAATAAACTCTTCATCATTACCTTTGGGTTCAACAGGAAAAACATCGATTGCTGCGCCAGCGACTTTTTTACTTTTAAGCGCTTCAGCTAATGCATCAATATCAACGACAGTACCACGAGAAGCATTGATAAAAATAACACCGTCTTTCATGAGTGCAAATTCTTTTGCTGCCATCATGTTTTGCGTTTGAACCGTTTCAGGTACGTGTAAGCTAACTACATCAGCTTCTTTTAATAAAACTTTTAAACTTGATGCTTGGCTCGCATTACCTAACGGAAGTTTGGTTTCGATATCATAAAAGCGTACTCGCATACCTAAGGTTTCAGCTAAAATACCTAATTGCATGCCAATATGGCCGTAACCAATAATACCTAAGGTTTTGCCACGAGCTTCTACCGAGCCAGCCGCAGATTTATTCCATTCACCGCGATGAGCTTTAGCGCTTTTTTCAGGAATACCACGTAATAATAATAAGGTTTCACCTAAGACTAGTTCGGCAACCGATCGTGTATTTGAAAACGGGGCATTAAATACTGGAATGCCACGTTTTTGTGCCGCTTTAATTTCAACTTGGTTAGTACCTATACAGAAACAACCAATAGCCGCGAGTTTTTTTGCATGGCTTAGTACATGGTCAGTTAACTGAGTACGAGAACGAATACCAATAAAGTGAACATTAGCAATTTTTTTGATCAAATCTTCTTCAGCAAGCGATGTACTAATACATTCAATATTGCTGTAGCCTTTCATTTTTAACTCTTCAACAGCGCTCGGGTGGACACCTTCAAGTAATAAAATCTTAATTTTTTCTTTTGCTAATGAATTATTGCTCATTTTCTAATATCTCATGTAGGACTATAGTGGTCATTGCCTTAACCAAATATAAAGTGTTTAGATGGCTAGATTTCTAAACTAGCATATAGTGTATAAACTCTAAAGATTTATTTTATGAGTTTTGCGCCATCTTGAGTGCCTAAAATTAAAACATCAGCGCCACGTAGTGCAAATAAACCATTAGTAACAACACCTACAATGGCATTAATATCGCTTTCAAGTTTTTTAGGATCAAGTATCTCTAAGTTATGCACATCGAGAATCACACAACCGTTATCGGTAATTACGCCTTGGCGATAAACCGGGTCACCACCTAGTTTAACTAATTCGCGCGCTACATAGCTTCGTGCCATTGGAATAACTTCTACCGGTAAAGGAAATTTTCCTAGCATTTTTACTTGTTTACTTTCATCGGCAATACAGACAAATGTTTTTGCTACAGCCGCGACAATTTTCTCTCGGGTTAGTGCTGCACCACCACCTTTTATCATCGACAGATATTCAGTAATTTCATCGGCGCCATCAACATAAACATCAACGCTACCAACATTATTCAATTCAAACACTTCGATACCATGGGCTTTCAATCTTTGAGTCGACGCTTCAGAGCTAGAAACAGCACCTTCAATGTCGTCTTTGATTGTTGCTAGGGCGTCAATAAAGTGATTAACAGTAGACCCGGTGCCTACGCCAACAATGGTATCGTTTTTAATAAATTCGAGTGCTTTAAGGGCTGCTGCCTTCTTCATTTCATCTTGTGTCATGTGAATCCTAATTAGCGAGGGGAAATTAGGTAGAAGTATATCAGCAGATGATTAAATATCGAAGTTATAGCTGGTTGTAGGGGTGATAATTTTAGGCAGTGGAATATCCCAACTTTCAAAGGGAATAGTGTTAACTTTTTGGCAATCGTGAGCTAAGCCAACTGGTAAGGGTTTAGCTTGTTTGTTTTGTTGATATTGAGCATGCCAAGCCGAAAGTGTTCGGTCATAAAAACCACCGCCCATGCCTAAGCGATTACCATATCGGTCAAAGGCGACTAAGGGGGTAAAAATAACATCAAGCTGAGCGACCGTTATTATATCTTGAACGTTAAGCTTAGGCTCTAAAATACCATATTTATTTTTGACGAGAATAGACGTCTCAGCATATTTTAAAAAGAGTAAGTTATTCTTACTAAAAGGATGTATTACCGGTAAATATACGGTGATGTTATTTTGCCAGCACCAATCAATAAAAGGCTGAGTATTTAACTCGCCATCATTGGCTAAATAAATCGCGATGTGTTTAACGCCTTTGACTACTTGTTCTTTAATGAGTCTTTTAGATAATAAAAGTGATTGTTCCGCTTGCTGGTCAGCGCCTAATAAACTGCGTTGATAGCGAATCTGTTGGCGAAGCACATCTCTTGTTTTCATGATATTTAATCCCCTTATAAAACAAGTCTAACGACAACAAGTAAGTTACAGTAAAAATCAGCTATAAAAAAGCCAACAATAAATGTTGGCTTTTCAGAGTCACTTTAACGATGAACGATAGTTAACTAAGCGTTAGTCGTTGCCGTTGAACCATTTGCGTTAGTCGTAGATGCTTCTGAATCATCAGGCAAATTTTCCCAAAATCTAGATTTGAAACCAATCAACAAAATGATTAAACCAATACCAATGCTAAATAAGCTAATTTGAATATAAAGCGAAGGTATTTGCGCGACGTTATTTGGATCGTAATTACCGGCTAATAAACCAGAAATTATATTACCTATTGAATAAGTTAAAACAAATACGCCCATCATTTGTCCTGCAAAGCGTTTAGGTGATAATTTACTTACCGCACTAAGTGCTACAGGGCTTAAACAAAGTTCACCAACTGTATGTAGGAAGTAAGTTGCTACTAACCAGTAAGGGGCAACTTTCATTCCTGAAGCAGCATATTGTGCAGCAAAAAACATCACGATAAAACCACTCGCCATGATGATTAGTCCAACAGCACACTTTATTCCATAAGAAGGACTTACCAGTCTTTTACCTAAGTTAATCCATAAAGCAGCAAAAAAGGGTGATAGTAAAACGATAAAAAAGGAGTTTGCAGATTGAAACCAACCCGTAGGTATTTCAAATGATCCTATGACGCGGTCAGTATAATCGCGCGCGAATAAATTCATCGACGAACCCGCTTGCTCAAAGCCCGACCAAAAACAAGCTGATGCAATACAGATCAATAATAATGCCCAGAGTTTTTTCTTTTCATTTTGCGTTAGGTTACTACCAAAATATATTACCGCATAATAAATAACGAAAATTGCAGAGAATGCTACGGCAACGTATTGAGCGACAGTTACAGGAACAATAGTAATAATGCCTTGAAAAGTAGCATAGGTAACAAACGCAATAACCGCTAAAACAATACCAATAATTGTCCAGCTGGTTTTTTGTGCTTTCTCTGACATAGGATATACTGGCTTTTCTCCAATACCTTGAAGCTTAGGGGTAGTCAATTTGTATTGAATTAAACCTAATGCCATACCAATAGCTGCGGCGCCAAACGCCCAATGCCAACCAACATTTTCCATTAAGTAGCCACAAACTGCATAGCCAATAACTGAACCTAAATTGATGCCCATATAATAAATGGCATAACCACTATCACGACGAACATCTTCATCTGAGTATAGTTGACCTACCATAGCGCCAATATTTGGTTTTAATAAACCCGTACCTAAAATGACGACGATTAAACCAATAAAAAAGGTGGTGTCATTCGGAATAGCTAAGATGATATGGCCAATCATAATAATGATTGCGCCGTACCAAACTGCTTTTTGACCACCAATTAATCGGTCAGCTATCCAACCGCCAGGTAAGCCCATAAAATAAACACTACCAGTATATAAACCATATATAGCAGCTGCAGAAGCGACGGTTAAACTTAAGCCTCCTTCTTGTAAAGTAGCGGTCATAAATAATACAAGTAGCATACGCATACCGTAATAACTCATGCGCTCCCACATTTCTGTAACAAACAGCGTTTGTAACCCTGCCGGATGGCCAAAAAAAGAACCTGAATCAGGTTTGCTCATAAAAAATTCCTCTAAGATAAGTGTAAATTACAGATAAATATTATTATTTTAATTCGCTAAAAACATTTTAAAATATTGAAATAAGTTCTTTGCGCTGTAATTATTGTCAAATTTATTTGCGAAAGTCAGCGTGTGTTATACCTGTGCTTGCCATGAAAGGCAATAGTTTGGCACCGAGATTTGATTAAGCAGATGTAATGTTTTAGTTACTTTTGATATTTTTAGAAAGAAAAATAATAAACCGACTCTCCAAAATTAATTATTTGACGTTATAAAAGGTAAGCAAGTTACTTTATTCAATAGCTTGTTACTGATAAACTCCAAACGTTAATTTTAGAACTTATTTAGTCGATATATTTGGCCATTATTAATTTTATGGTTTATGAGTATTTAGCTAATGTTATACCTCGCATTTATAGGAAATTTATTGCCCCAATGATGAACATTACTCGCTATCTTATAGCAACCTTTTTACTTTTTGTGCTTTCTTTAAATTTACATGCCCAGCAAGTATCTGCTCAGCAAATTGAACAATTTAAAAAGTTACCTAAATCTCAACAACAAGCATTAGCCAAAAGTATGGGCGTAGATTTAAATGCTATTGAGGCTCAGTTATCAGGAAGTAATACACAAAGCTCTCCTATTAATACACAGGTAATGCCACGCGATATAAATAGCCAGAACAATGAAAACCTTAAAGCCAAAGATGCCGAAGAAACAGAGAAAGCGGAAGCGATTTTTAAGACCTTGCCACGGTTTGGTTTAGATGTATTTGCAAATTCGCCAACAACATTCTCTCCGGTTATGGATATTGCTATTCCAGAGGGCTATATCTTAGGTACGGGAGACTCAGTTTCAATACAGGTTTTTGGTAAAGAAAATCGTGAAATGCAATTAACGGTGACACGTGAAGGTGAGTTGGTTTTTCCTAATCTGGGCCCCATTAGTGTTGCAGGATTAACATTTTCAGAATTAAAGACTTTTGTTGTTAATAAAATTCAACAAAAAATTATCGGTGTTAATGTGGTGGTCAGCTTAGCCGAATTACGCTCTATGCGTATATTTGTTTTAGGTGAAGCTTATAAACCCGGACCCTATACGTTAAGTTCATTATCTTCAGTTACCCATGCCATTTTTGCTGCAGGTGGTGTCAGTGATATTGGCTCATTAAGAAATATTCAAGTAAAACGTTCAGGGAAGCTGATTCAACAAGTCGATTTATATGACTTATTAATTGAAGGTGATTCATCAAGTGATATTTTGTTGCAATCAGGCGATGTCGTTTTTATTCCCCCTCAAGGCAAGTCTGTGTCAATTGCCGGCGAAGTTAGACGTCCTGCTATTTATGAATTGAGCCAATCAGACGACTTTTCTAATGTCATTAAAATGGCTGGCGGACTTTTACCCGCGGCTTACCCAAAATCTACCATCGTAGAGCGTTATAACAAAAGTGATTTACGCAGTATCCTAAATATTGATTTATCTGATAAAGCCCAAAAAGCTGAAAAAGTTCAAGCGGGCGATTTTATTAGAGTGTTAAAAAGCTCAGACTTATATGTCGATTCAATTACTTTAATAGGCGCTGTAGCGCGTCCAGGTAAATACCAGTTGCAACAAAATATGTTGTTATCCGATGTTATTACCAATGCTGACGCTCACCTATTACCTTACGCCGATTTAAATTACGGCATTGTCGTTAGAGAAATTGATAGTGCCCGTAATATTGAAATATTACAGTTTAATTTAGCTAATGTTTTTGCTGATAAAAATTCTAAGAGCAATATTCAACTCAGCAGTAATGATAAAATTATCATCTTTTCTAAAGCCTTTAAGTTTTCTGAAGAGCAATTCTTATTAGATGAGCTCGCCTACACTCAAGAAGAGTTATTAGCGAAAGAAAGAAATTTAGCGATTGAAACGAGTAAGAAAAAAGAGTTTTGGGAAACCCATGAGCAAAGTGATGTTATGGCTGAGACTAAAGATGAAAAAATTTATACCTCTATCAATAATATTAACAGTGGTGCAGAGCATGAAAACGTAACAATTCGTGAAATGGCATTGTTTTCTCGCCAACGTTTACTGGTGCATATTGTTAATAAGCTTCGTTACCAAGCAGGATCAGGTGAAGCGGTAAAGTTAATTGAAATTGATGGTGAAGTTAAATTTCCAGGGGTTTATCCATTAGGGAAAGGGGCTCGGGTAATCGATTTAATTTTAGCTGCCGGCGGCGTAAAAGAGTCAGCTTATTTATCAAGAGCTGAGTTAACACGTAATGAAATGAGTGGTATTAACTCTGTAAAAATCTCTAAAAATATTCATTTAGTGAATGCCCTCAATAATATCGATGAAGATAATATTCTGCTAAAAAGTAAAGATCGCCTTAACATTCACCGTATCCCTTCATGGAGTGAAAATTATGTTATTGAGTTGCGCGGCGAAGTACTTTTTCCGGGTAAATACACAGTCCGTCGTGGAGACAGCTTATCAAGTATTATTCTTAAAGCGGGAGGATTAACAGCTTTTGCAGATCCCAATGGCTCTGTTTTTTCAAGAACAAAGTTAAAACAACTTGAAAGACAAAACTTAATGAAAGTAAGTGCCGACTTACGTATTGAAATGGCAACTAAGTCTTTATCAAGTAACAGTGGTATAACTTCATACAGTGAAATTCAATCGTTATTAGCAGATCTATCTAAGGTAGAACCGCTAGGGCGTTTAGTTATTAATTTACCGCAAGTTATAGCCAAAAATGATTATGATATTGCGATAGAGGGCGGCGATGTACTGTACATCCCAACTCAGAATCGCTCAATTAATGTTATGGGGCAAGTGCAAGTGAATAGCTCACACATGTTTGACTCATCAAGCAGTGTTGAAGATTATATAACGCAAAGTGGCGGCTTAAAAAAACGTGCCGATGATGAGAGAATTTATATTATTTCGTCAAACGGTAGTATCCAAATGTTTGAAGAAAGCAATTGGTTTAGCGGCGGTGCTGACTCAGCTTTAAAACCGGGTGACTCAATTGTTGTACCACTTGATTCAGAGTACATGAACAACTTAACCTTGTGGACAACAGCGACAACAATTATGTATAACACAGCGGTTGCCATAGCAGCAATTAGTGGACTTTAATGTTTGTTTTTATAAAAACTAAAAATAGATAATTTTTTAACAAAACAAATAAGTAAAGTCCGATCTTTATCGGACTTTACATTGTTGAATAAAACCCAAACATAAACCAGCTCAGCCAATAAGAACAACCCACCATCATAGTGGCAGTGTAAACCGTAATCCAGACACCACCACCGTCATCCTGATTGTGTAACCCGTCATCCTGAACTCGTTTCAGGACCTGTATTTACTCTACAAAACCCAGATACTGAAATAAATTCAGCATGACGACAGAAGGGCAACGTAACTCTACGTATGTACCCCGTCAAACAGACAGAACCACCGTCACCTGACACCACCACTATCAGCCAGCCACCGCCAGCCAGACCCCAATACCGTCATCCTGAACTCGTTTCAGGATCTGCACTTACTCAACAAACCCCAGATACTGAAATAAATCCAGCATGACGACAAGCGGCAACACACCTACACGAGATACTGAAATGAATTCAGCATGACGACAAAAGAACTACGTAATTCTACCTGTGAGCCCCCTCAGCCAGATCCTCACCATCATCCTGAACAACCCCCCCGTCATCCTGAACTCGTTTCAGGATCTGTACTTGGAACGCAAAAAACAAAAATACCAAAACAGTATTTTTAATTTTATATGAGAAACCTGACAAAACAATAAAGCTCAACTACAATATTAATAACATGTAAAAATAATGTTAACAAAAGGAGTTGGTATGAATACATTAGTTTATATTTATATATTACAGTCGGTGGATGGTAGCTACCACACTGGCTGCTGTGATGAACTTGGCATTGTGTTAGCGAAATACGATAAATATAACCAACTTCTTTTAGGTACTGAAATAACGCCCCCAGTCAAACTTGTCCACCAGCAGAAATTTAAAACTGAACAAGAAGCAAGATTGATAGAAAATGAAATTAGAAGGTGGTCTAAAAAACAAAAACAATTTCTTATTAACAATGATTGGCCTGAAATATCTAAATTAGCGAAAAAATTTATTTACTAACAGGGTCGTCAATATGAAACAGCCTCATATTTATATAATGACAAATATAAAAAACACGACACTATACATAGGTGTAACGAGTCAGTTAGTACAAAGGGTCTATCAACATAAATCTAAACTGACATTGGGCTTCACCAATAAATATAACCTGAATAAATTAGTATATTTTGAGTCATTTGAAACAATGTACGATGCGATAACAAGAGAAAAGCAACTTAAAAACTGGCGAAGAGCCTGGAAGAAAAATTTAATAGAACAAATGAACCCTAATTGGCTAGATCTGAGCAAAGATTTCTAAGCCACACCACCCCCATCATCCAGACCAATCCACCGTCAACCAGACACCACCACTGTAGGCCAGCCACCAATACCGTCATCCTGACACCACCACCGTCATCCTGAACTCGTTTCAGGATCTGTACTTACTCAACCAATCCAGATACTGAAATGAATTCAGCATGACGACAAAAGGGCAACGTAACTCTAAGTATCTAAACAGTAAAACAGACAGAACCACCGACAACAGACACCACCACTGTAGGCCAGCCAACACCTCCGTCATCCAGACCCCACAACCGTCATCCTGAACTCGTTTCAGGATCTGTACTTACTCAACAAAACCCAGATACTGAAATAAATTCAGCATGACGACAAAAGGGCAACGTAACTCTACGTATGTACACAGTCAAACAGACAGAACCACCGTCAACAGACATCAGCCAGCCACCAACTACGTCAGCCAGACCCACACCACCGTCATCCTGAACTCGTTTCAGGATCTGCACTTACCTAAAAACCCCAGATACTGAAATGAATTCAGCATGACGACAGAAGGGCAACGTAACTCTAAGTATGTACCCCGACAACCAGACACAATCACCGTCACCAGACACAACCACTATCAGCCAGCCACCAATACCGTCATCCTGAACTCGTTTCAGGATCTGCACTTACTCAACCAACCCAGATACTGAAATAAATTCAGCATGACGCCAAAAGGGCAACGTAACTCTACGTCTCTACACAGTCAAACAGACAGAACCACCATCAACAGACACCACCACTATCAGCCAGCCACCAATACCGTCTGCCAGCCCCCAATACCGTCATCCTGAACTCGTTTCAGGATCTGTACTTACCCAACAAACCCCAGATACTGAAATAAATTCAGCATGACGAAAAAAAGGCAACGTAACTCTACGTATGAAGCCCGTCAACCAGACCCCGCCACCATCAGCCTGACACCGTCATCCAGACCCCAATACCGTCATCCTGAACTCGTTTCAGGATCTGTACTTGTTCAACCAACCCAGATACTGAAATAAATTCAGCATGACGACAAAAGGGCAGAGTAACTCTGCATATGTAGACAGTCAGCCAGACAGAACCACCATCAACAGACACCACCACTATCAACCAGCCACCATTAGCCAAACACCACCACCGTCATCCTGAACTCGTTTCAGGATCTGCACTTACTCAACAGTCCC
Organism: Colwellia sp. BRX10-1; assembly: GCF_014077545.1. Classification (NCBI taxonomy): domain Bacteria; kingdom Pseudomonadati; phylum Pseudomonadota; class Gammaproteobacteria; order Alteromonadales; family Colwelliaceae; genus Colwellia; species Colwellia sp. BRX10-1. The sequence goes on along the minus strand of NZ_JACGWC010000001.1, from coordinate 49,991 downwards.
AGATACTGAAATAAATTCAGCATGACGACAGAAGGGCAGCGTAACTCTACGTATGTACCCCGACAAACAGACAGAACCACCGTCAACAGACATCAGCCAGCCACAAATATTGTCAGCCAGCCACCAATACCGTCATCCTGAACTCGTTTCAGGATCTGTACTTACTCAACCAACCCAAATACTGAAATAAATTCAGCATGACGACAAGCGTCAACACACCTACACAAGATACTTAAATAAACTCAACATAACGCCATCAACAAGACGACAACAGGCAACATACCCAAACCAGATATTGACATAAATCCAGCACCACAAGGAAACAACTCTGTTACTCCCACACTTTCCTTTTTTCTGACTAGACAATAGTTAATAACTTGCGTATTATTCTGCGCAATACAGCTTTAACTATCTAAGCCCATACGTTCATATTTTGAAATGTATATATCGTTTAGATGAAAGCATGCAATTATATTTGTCTGCTGACTATTCCGGCATTAAGATGGCCATAATAATAAAGCGAAAACTGTACGCATTGTTAAGATGTTTTTACAATAAACATCAAAAATTTCAAAACAACACGGCAGTTGACTCACTTAGCGAAGGATTGAATAAACTTACACGATGTTAAAATACTCTAAAAAACTAGTTGTCTCATTGTCATTATTGATGCTGAGTAGTTGTAGTATGATCCCTGGCAGTCATATGGAAGGGGTTGATGTTGAACCTGAAACTTCTACGCTAGCGCAAGACTTATCGAATGTTAGTATTTCGGTTATCGATTCAGCGCTTATCTCTGAATTAAAAGACAACCAACAAGCCTTCACTAAAGCCAAAAAATACAATCCAATGTCAATCGAAGGTTATGATTATGTCCTTGGTATTGGTGATGTGTTATCTATTGGTGTATGGGACCATCCAGAACTTACTATTCCGGCAGCCGTTCAAAGAACTGCTGCATTTGACGGTTTTAGAATTCAAGCTGATGGCACAATTACCTATGCTTATGCCGCGAATGTACCTGCTGCCGGTAAAACCATTAGACAATTACACGCGATATTAGTAGAAAAACTAAGCCGAGTTATTGAAAAGCCACAACTAGATATAAAAATAGTCGGTTTTAATAGCCAAAGAGCTTATGTTACCGGCGAAGTAAACAAGCCAGGCGTATACCCAGTTACCGAAATTCCACTGACGTTAATCGACGCAATTAATCAAGCTGGCGGTTTAAGTGAAAGAGCCGATTGGCGTACAGTCACTTTTACACGAAACAATAAAACCGAAATCATTAAGCTAGATGACTTTTATACTAAAGGTGATATCAATCAAAACCGTTTACTAAAACACGGTGATATCCTTCATGTAAATCGCACTGACAATCAAAAAGTATTTGTTCTTGGTGATGTAAACAAAGCCGGTAGCATTGAAATTAATCGTTATGGCTTAAGCCTTGCTGAAGCGTTAAGTGACGTAGGCGGTTTAAACGAGCAAACAGCCAATGCTAATGGTGTTTTTGTTTTACGCAAACGCCCAGACAACCAAGAGGGCATCATTGCTGATGTTTATCAATTACATGCACAAAATGTAATTGCACTGGTATTAGCCGATCAATTTAAATTACAGCCTCGAGATATCGTTTACGTTACCACAGCACCTATTGCGCGTTGGAATCGTTTAATCAGCCAACTTGTACCAACTATTACTGCACTTGAAAATATATCAACGATTAAAAATGAAGGTACTATTTTCTAATGGCGATGTTTAATAATATTTTAGTCGTTTGTGCGGGTAATATTTGTCGAAGCCCTACGGGTGAATACTTACTTAAAGATAAGCTAAAGCACAAGCCAGGCGATAGCCCCATAAAAGTTTCTTCAGCAGGACTAACCGCATTAGTGGGTAATAGTGCAGAAGCAACGGCAACGAGTATTGCCTTAAGCAATAATATTGATATGAGCCCACACCAAGGCAGACAACTCAACTCAACATTAATTACAGAAAATGATTTGATTTTAGTGATGGAAGAACGTCACTTAACCGATTTGTTAGGTAAATATCCACAGGCCAGAGGAAAAACCTTCTTGTTAGGTAAATGGATCGATAATACTGAGATACCTGATCCTTATCGCCAAAGTCATGAAGCGTTTGAGCATGTTTATCAATTGGTTGATAAAGCCTGTTCCGCTTGGACCAAATACCTTTAAACTAGCGTTTTAACTCACCCTTAAACAAAAAGTTTAAATTCAGAATTATTTATTAAAAAGTACACTTAATATGTCAATTAATGAAAGTATAGCTCAGCCTACAGTTAAAAATCAGCAAAGCAATAATGCACCAGTGAACGAAATTGACTTAATGTCACTCTTTGGCGCGTTAGTCGATCGTAAGTTTTTTATCTGTATTATTACGGCTATCTTTATGCTGGTGGGTGTTGCTGTCGCCATGTTTTCAACGCCTATCTATCAAGCAACAGCAATGATTCAAGTAGAAGAAAGTGGGGCTTCAGTACCAGGGTTAGATGACATGGCTGGCATGTTTGAAAGTAGCTCTAAATCAATAACAGAAATTGAATTATTAAAGTCTCGCTCTGTAATCGGCGAAGCTGTTGATGCGTTGAAACTAGATATTGTTGCCAAGCCAAAATTATTCCCAGTAATTGGTGGTCGTAGTTTTAGAATATTCAACCCGACAAAAACAGGCGATGTGGCACCAGCCAGTTTTGGTGCTGTAAGTTACGCTTGGGGCGGTGAAAAAATTGATGTATTCCGCTTTGATGTACCTAAGTACGCTATTAATCTTGAGTATATAGTGCTAGCGGGTGAAAATAATACCTATAAACTTTTATCAGCTAATGAAGAAGTGATTTTACAAGGTAAAGTAGGCGAAGAACTCACTAATGGCATTTTCAGTATTACCCTTAAAGCGTTAACTGCAAGAGCAGGCACTGAATTTACTGTTATCCGTAAAGATCGTTTAAATACCATTGTTGATTTACAAGCAGCCATTGGTGCCAGCGAAAAAGGTAAAGACTCAGGTATTGTTAATTTAAGTTTGCAGCATCAAATACCTGCTTACGCAGAAAATGTATTAAATAAAGCAGCTGAAATATATGTACGTAGAAATGTTGATAGAAACTCAGCAGAAGCTAAAAAGTCACTCGACTTTTTAGAAGTACAATTACCTGAAATTAAAAAGCAATTAGAAGTGTCAGAAGCCTTATTTAACGACTATCAAATAAACCAAAAATCAGTCAATATCACCCTCGAAACTCAAGGGGTATTAGAGCAAATAGTTGAGCTAGATACTAAGTTACAAGAACTTGACCTCAACCGTCTTGCTATGTCTCGAAAGTTCAAACGTACCCATCCTAACTACCAAGGCATTGTTGAACAAATTGATGCCGTACAAAAACAGCGTGATGGCTTAGCACAAAAAATATCTAACTTACCTGAAATGCAACAAAAACTATTAGGTCTAACCCGTGATGTTGAAGTAGGTAACGAAATCTACATGATGCTGTTAGGAAAAGTACAAGAGTTAGATATTGTGCGTGCCGGTACTGTAGGTAATGTACGTATAATTGATGTCGCTGAAGTTAATACTACCAAGCCAGTAAAACCTAAAAAAGCATTAATTGTGGTTATGGCTACTATGCTAGGGGGCATGTTAGCGATAGCGATAGTACTTATACAAAAAGCATTGCATAAAGGCGTTGAAGACCCAAGTGAAATAGAAGCGATTGGCATGCCAGTATATGCCAGTGTGCCTTTCTCAGCCTATCAAGATAAATTGTCAGATTTAATTAGTGGTAAGAAACGAAAAAGCCAGATAGGTAAAAAAGTATTAGCCGTAGACAACCCAGCAGATTTATCTATAGAGGCATTACGTAGCCTACGTACTAGCCTGCATTTTGCCATGATGGAAGCTAAAAATAATGTTATTGCTATCTCTGGACCTTCTCCAGGTGTCGGTAAATCTTTCATATCAACAAACTTAGGGGTAGTGCTCGCGCAGAGTGGACAAAAAGTGTTGTTAATAGATGCAGATATGCGTAAAGGCTATATCCATAAGCATTTTGGCTTTGCATGGAAAAACGGTTTGTCTGAATATTTATCAGGCCAAAAAACGCTAGAGCAGGTCACTAAATCAACTGATGTAGCAGGTTTTGACATTATTACACGGGGTCAAGTACCACCTAACCCGTCTGAGCTATTAATGCATGCTAATTTTAGTAAATTAATCGCAGAGATAAAAACTAAGTACGACATTATCATTATTGACACACCCCCTATTTTAGCGGTTACGGATCCAGCCATTGTGGGTGGCCATACGGGAAGCATGCTACTTGTTACGCGCTTTGGTCAAAATGGTATTAAAGAAATAGATTACGCTCGCCAACGTTTTGAACAAAACGGTATCGATGTGAAAGGTGTAGTATTTAATGGCGTGCTTAAAAAAGCCAGTAACGCCTACGGCTATTACGGATATGCTAACTACGAATATAAATCAGATAAATAACCCGTAGGCGCGAGTTTGGCTATACCGTCTTCCCGAGTTTGGCTAAACCGTCATTCCCGAGTTGTCTTGTCGGGAATCCATGGGCTTTGTAGGCGGAAATTTGTACGCGCAGTTACTAATAAGTAAAAATTAGTGATAAATGCAAACCATAATTTATCCGACATTAATATACGGACATATTAGTATAGAAAGAGAGTTTTCGGCTTAAGCTCTTATAAGTGAAAGATTTTAAACGAATAAATGTTAATTACGAACGTTAACTCATGTCTCAGAAATGACTGTTTTCGCCTGATGTGTAAAATAGAACAGAGTTTAGATGTTGAATTAATTCAACGTTTTATTGATTAATAGGAAAAAAATAATACGGATGTTAGCCGAAAATACCTTTAAAACCATTGTTGCCTCAACACCATTAGTCTCGATCGATTTACTGGTGCGAGATCCCCAAGGTAACATACTATTAGGAAAACGTGTAAATCGACCTGCACAAGGTGCATGGTTTGTGCCTGGTGGCAGAGTCTTAAAAGATGAAGCCATTGAACAAGCCTATACGCGTTTACTCAAAATAGAGTTAGGCATGGATAAAACATCGAGCTGTTTTAAGGGCGTCTATCAGCATTTTTATGAGGATAACTTTTCTGAAGAAGTATTCACAACGCATTATGTCGTGTTAGCTTATGAAGTTATTTTTAATGGTGATATCGCTTCATTACCCGTTGCTCAACATAACGATTATCGTTGGTTTTCAGAAATGGCGTTGTTAGCTCATAACGATGTCCATATTCATACCAAGTGGTATTTTCAGAAAGATAAACAAGCTGATAACTTGATTACAAAATTAAATTTAGGAATATAGATGATCACACCCGTAATTATGGCAGGGGGCTCAGGCTCTCGTTTATGGCCATTGAGTCGCTCTTTATATCCAAAGCAGTTTCTTGCCTTAACTGGCGAACAAACGATGCTACAAACAACCATTCAACGTTTATCTGACCTTGAAGTGAATGCACCTTTGGTTATTTGTAACGAAGAACATCGCTTTATCGTTGCTGAGCAGTTACGAACATTGGATATAACGGGCTCAATAATCCTAGAGCCCGTTGGTCGCAATACAGCCCCTGCAATCGCGTTGGCAGCTGAAGTAACCGTAACTGACAACGATCCGTTATTGCTGGTTTTAGCCGCAGATCACGTTATTCAAAATACCGACGCCTTTACTGATGCGGTTAAAAATGCGCTACCACTTGCCCAAGCAGGTAAACTGGTAACGTTCGGTATTGTCCCGACACAAGCCCATACGGGTTACGGTTATATAAAACGTGGCAATAGTGTATCGGATTCAAGTGGTTATGACGTAAACGCTTTTGTAGAAAAACCTGATCTAAAGACAGCCGCTGACTATTTAGAAAGTGGTGAATATTACTGGAATAGTGGCATGTTTTTAATCAAAGCAAGCCGTTACTTAGAAGAGCTACAAAAATATCGCCCTGAAATATTGAATGCATGTAAAAAAGCATTAGAGCATACCACGCACGATAACGATTTTGTTCGATTAGACGCAGAAGCATTTGCCCTATGTCCTGATGAGTCTGTTGATTATGCCGTAATGGAAAATACCACCGATGCGGTAGTCGTTCCATTAGATGCCGGCTGGAATGATATTGGCGCTTGGTCTGCTTTATGGGAAGTTAATGAGAAAGACGAAGAGGGTAATACAACCTCTGGTGATACCATTTTACAAAACACAACCAACAGTTTAATTCATGGAGGCGATCGTCTTATTGCCACCGTCGGATTAGACAACGTGGTTATCGTCGATACTAAAGATGCTTTGTTGGTGGCGTGCAAAGATAAAGTACAAGATGTTAAGAAAATCGTAGAAAAACTAAAAGCGGATAAACGCAGTGAATTCAAAGTTCACCGAGAAGTATACCGTCCATGGGGTAAATATGACTCTATTGATAACGGCGAACGCTATCAAGTCAAACGTATTACTGTAAATCCAGGTGAAAAGTTATCTATTCAGATGCATCATCATAGAGCAGAGCATTGGATTGTTGTATCAGGCACGGCAAGCGTAACCAATGGTGACAAAACCTTTTTAGTGACTGAAAATGAATCAACCTATATTCCCATTGGTGTTGTTCACGCATTAGAAAATCCAGGTAAATTACCGCTGGAAATGATAGAAGTACAGTCAGGCTCATATTTAGGTGAAGATGATATTGTGCGTTTTGAAGATCGTTACGGTCGAGCATAGGATTAAAAATGTCAAACAATTCAATATTAGTTAGCTCAAGCGTTATCGCACAAAGCGGCGTTGCATTCGGCACTAGCGGTGCCCGCGGTTTAGTGACCCAATTTACCTCTGATGTATGTGCAGCCTTTGCTGTTGCATTCATCGCGGGTATGAAACGCAATTTCAGCTTTAAAACGGTTGCTATTGCTATAGACAATCGCCCAAGCAGTTATGCGATGGCGCAAGCCTGTGCGAGTGCGCTAAAACAACTGAACCTTAACGTTATTTATTATGGCGTAGTACCAACACCCGCGTTAGCTTATGTTGCACAAGAAGATAAAATTCCAGCCATTATGGTCACCGGTAGTCATATACCTTTTGATCGTAATGGACTTAAGTTTTATCGACCTGATGGTGAAATTAGCAAAGCAGATGAACAAGTTATTATTACTGAGCAAGTTGAATTTACAGTACTTGATGAATTAGCTGAGCTAACAGTGAGTAACCGCGCAGCAGAAGAATACATCACCCGTTATACCTCTTTATTTATCACACCTTTTTTAACAGGTAAACGCATTGGTATTTATGAACATTCAAGTGCAGGGCGCGATTTATACTACCGTATTTTTGAAACCCTTGGTGCAGAAGTGATTTCTTTAGAGCGCACAGACCACTTTGTACCTATCGATACTGAAGCTGTTTCTAAAGAAGATACACTAAAAGGTATTAATTGGTCTAAAAAGCATAATTTGGACGCTGTTTTTTCAACCGATGGCGATGGCGACCGCCCATTAATGTCAGACGAGAATGGTAATTGGTTACGTGGAGATATTCTTGGGCTATTAACGGCTGATGCATTAAATATTGAAGCATTAGCAATTCCCGTGAGTTGTAATACGGCAGTTGAACTAAGTAACAAATTTAGCCATGTCGAGCGAACTAAAATAGGCTCGCCTTATGTTATTGCGGAATTTTCAAATTTAAATAAAAAATTTAAATCCGTAGCAGGTTTTGAAGCTAATGGCGGCTTTCTCTTGGGTAGTGATCTGCAGCTGAATGGCAAAGCATTAAAGGCATTACCAACACGAGATGCAATATTACCAGCCATCATGCTATTATCAGCCGCAAATAAAGGTCTGATTTCAACATTAGTTGATGCATTGCCAAAACGTTATACCCATAGTGATCGCATTCAAAACTTTGCCACTGAAAAAAGCCAATCAGTAATCGCACAAGGCAAACAAGATCCTAAAAAATTGTTATCCCAAATAGGATTTTCAAAGGCAGAAATTAAAAATATAGATGAAACTGACGGCTTAAGAATTACGTTAGCAGATAATCGCATTGTTCACTTACGTCCATCAGGTAATGCACCAGAATTACGCTGCTATGCAGAGGCTGATAATTATATAAAGGCCAGTGAATGTGTTATTACAAGCTTGAAGAATATTCAAACATTGGATGTTATTGGCTAACATTAAACATTAAACATTAAACATTAAATTTTGATTTTGTCGCTAAGCGATAATATTTGAAATTAAGTAAAGGAATTAAAAAATGACAAAAAATAAAGTTGCATTAATTACTGGTATTACAGGCCAAGATGGCTCTTACCTTGCTGAATTATTATTAGAAAAAGGTTATGAAGTTCATGGCATCAAACGTCGTGCATCATCGTTAAATACCGAGCGTGTTGATCATATCTATCAAGACAACCATGAAAACAATCAAAAATTTTTTCTACATTACGGTGATTTAACTGATTCATCTAACCTGACGCGTATCATAAAAGATGTGCAGCCAGATGAAGTATATAACTTAGGGGCACAGTCACATGTCGCTGTTTCATTTGAATGTCCTGAATATACTGCTGATGTAGATGCCATGGGCACTCTTCGTTTATTAGAAGCTATTCGATTTTTAGGTATGGAAAAAACAACTAAATTTTACCAAGCATCTACTTCAGAGCTTTATGGTGAAGTTCAAGAAATACCACAAAAAGAAACGACCCCTTTTCACCCGCGTTCTCCTTATGCAGTAGCAAAAATGTATGCCTATTGGATTGTAGTTAACTACCGTGAGTCTTATGGTATGTATGCGTGTAACGGTATTTTATTTAATCATGAATCACCTCGCCGTGGTGAAACCTTTGTAACGCGTAAAATTACGCGTGCTATTACCAATATTTCTCAAGGCTTAGAAAAATGTTTATTCCTAGGTAATATGGACGCACTTCGTGATTGGGGACATGCTAAAGATTATGTACGTATGCAATGGATGATGTTACAACAAGAAACTGCCGATGACTTTGTTATTGCAACGGGCAAGCAAATATCTGTACGTGAATTTGTATCATTATCAGCTAAAGAAGTGGGTATTGAATTAGAATTTACCGGTGAAGGTCTTGATGAAATAGCGACAATTAAAGCTATCACTGGCGATAACGCGCAAGCACTAACTGTTGGCGATGTTATTGTACGTGTTGACCCACGCTATTTCCGCCCGGCAGAAGTTGAAACTTTGCTTGGTGACCCTTCAAAAGCAAAAGAAAAATTAGGTTGGGTACCACAAATTACTGTAGAAGAAATGTGTGCTGAGATGGTGCAGAACGATTTAAGTAAAGCAAAGCAACATGCACTACTTAAAGCGCACGGTCATAAAGTCGCTATGTCAATTGAAAATCAGGGTTAAGAGTATGTTTGCCTTAAATACAAAGATATTTGTTGCTGGACACCGAGGCATGGTTGGGTCGGCGATTGTACGTCAGCTTGAAGCAAGTGGTCATACTAATATCATTACCCGCACACGAAGTGAATTAGACTTGACTAATCAGCAAGCTGTTGTTGATTTTTTTCAAGCTGAAAAAATAGAACAAGTCTATTTAGCTGCGGCTAAAGTGGGTGGGATTGTTGCTAATAATACTTACCCTGCTGATTTCATTTATGAAAACTTAATGATTCAGTGCAATATTATACACAGCGCACACTTGGCAAATATTCAGCAATTATTATTTTTAGGCTCTTCATGTATTTATCCTAAATTGGCAGAGCAGCCAATGAAGGAAACCGCTCTATTAACAGGTAAACTTGAAGAAACGAATGAACCTTATGCTGTTGCAAAAATAGCGGGTATCAAACTCTGTGAAAGTTATAACCGCCAATATGGTCGTGACTATCGTAGTGTAATGCCAACTAATCTTTATGGCGCTCATGATAATTTTCATCCAGAAAATAGTCATGTTATCCCTGCATTAATCCGTCGATTTCATGAAGCAAAATTAAATGGTGATAAAGAAGTTATTGCATGGGGCAGTGGGAAGCCTATGCGTGAGTTTTTGTATGTTGATGATATGGCTGACGCCTCAATTCATGTCATGAATTTGGCTAAAGTAACTTACGATGAAAATACAGAACCGATGTTAAGCCATATTAATGTCGGGACAGGGGTTGATTGTACAATCAAAGAATTGGTTGAAACAGTTGCTAAGGTTGTAGGTTTTACAGGTGATATTAAGTTTGATGCGACAAAGCCTGACGGTGCACCACGCAAGTTAATGAATGTTGGCAGACTTAAATTATTAGGCTGGGAATATTCAGTGCCATTAGATAATGGGCTCACTAAAGCTTACGATTGGTTTTTGAACAATCAAGATAAGTTTAGAGGTTAGAATGAAAATATTAGTCACGGGCGGCGCAGGGTTTATTGGCTCTGCTGTTATTAGACACATTATTAATAATACCAATGATTCTGTGATTAACCTTGATAAGTTAACCTATGCTGGCAATTTAGAATCTTTGTTAGATGTTAGTGATTCAGACCGTTATAACTTTGAGCAAGTTGATATCTGTGACCGCATTGAATTAGATCGTGTTTTTGCCAAGCACAAGCCTGATGTTGTTATGCATCTAGCTGCAGAATCTCATGTAGATCGTTCAATAGATAGACCTGCTGCATTTATTGAAACTAATATAGTAGGTACTTACACTTTATTAGAGGCGACTCGTCAATATTGGTTAGAATTAGAAGTTGAACAAAAATCAGCTTTTCGTTTCCATCATATATCAACTGATGAAGTATATGGGGATTTAGAAGGTACAACGGACTTGTTCACTGAAAAAACTTCATATGAACCAAGTAGCCCATATTCCGCTTCAAAGGCGTCAAGTGATCACTTAGTGAGAGCTTGGTTCCGTACTTACGGTTTACCCACCATTATTACTAATTGCTCAAATAACTACGGTCCTTATCATTTCCCTGAAAAATTAATTCCATTAGTTATTTTAAATGCATTAGAAGGTAAACCTTTACCAATATATGGTAAAGGCGATCAAATTCGTGATTGGCTATATGTTGAAGACCATGCTCGTGCTTTATATAAAGTTGTTACTGAAGGCAATGTTGGCGAAACCTACAACATCGGTGGTCACAATGAAAAACAAAATATCGAAGTGGTTGAAAGCATCTGTCATTTATTAAATAAATTAGTCCCACAACAAAACGATTACAAAGATCAAATAGTTTTTGTTACTGATAGACCTGGTCATGATCTTCGTTATGCGATAGATGCTAGTAAGATTGAACGAGAGCTTGGCTGGAAACCAGAAGAAACATTCGATACAGGTCTAAGAAAAACTGTTGAATGGTATTTGAAAAATAAGACGTGGTGTCAACATGTACAAGATGGTTCGTATCAACGAGAACGTTTAGGAGCGTAATATATGAAAGGAATAGTTTTAGCTGGTGGTTCAGGAACACGCCTTTATCCAATTACTCAAGGTGTATCGAAACAATTACTCCCCATTTATGATAAACCAATGATTTTTTATCCTATCTCAGTATTGATGCTTGCAGGTATCCGAGATGTTTTAATAATATCGGCTCCGGAAGACATCGGAAGCTACCAACGTTTGTTATCTGATGGCTCTCAATTTGGTATTAATATTTCATACGAAATCCAACCTAGCCCTGATGGATTAGCTCAAGCTTTTATTATTGGAGAAGAGTTTATAGGCAGTGACTCAGTATGTTTAGTTCTAGGAGATAATGTCTTCTATGGTCAAGGTTTTTCTCTTCAACTTCAAAAGGCTACCAAAATTATTTCTGGGGCCACTGTTTTTGGATATCAAGTTAAAGATCCTGAACGTTTTGGGGTGGTTGAATTTGACGATAAAATGCGCGCACTTTCAATAGAAGAAAAACCGAAATGCCCCAAATCCAATTATGCAGTAACAGGTTTATATTTTTATGACAACGATGTTGTGGAGATAGCTAAGGGAATTAAACCATCGGATAGAGGTGAGTTGGAGATTACTTGTATCAATAATGAATATTTACGTCGAGGTAGCTTGAATGTTGAACTATTAGGCCGTGGCTTTGCATGGTTAGATACAGGTACCCATGATAGTTTATTAGAAGCGAGCCATTTTGTTCAAACTATTGAGCATCGACAAGGATTAAAAGTTGCTTGTTTAGAAGAAATCGCATATTCACAACAATGGTTAACCAAAGATCAAATCCTTAAACTAGCACAGCCAATGCTTAAGAATAATTATGGCCAGTATTTGTTGGAGTTAGTCAGTAATGATTAATAATGGTTGGAATATTACAGTAATTGATCATATTCAAGATGATAGAGGGAACCTATCAGTTGCTGAATTTGGCAAGCATTTTGACTTTAAAATAGAACGAATATTTTATCTTTCTAATATTGGCAAAGATGAACAAAGAGGTGACCATGCCCATGAACAGCTTAATCAATTCATACTGTGTGTTGCAGGGAGCTTTGATATCATTCTCGATAACGGTAAAGTAAAAGAAACTTATAGTATGTCAAACAACGGGAAAGGCCTTTTTGTCGATGGCTTAGTTTGGAGAACAATGAGTAACTTTACAAGTGATGCTGTAATGTTCGTTCTATGTGATCGTATTTATCAAGATGATAGAGTTATTAGAGATTACGATGAATTTTTAGTTAAAGTTAAAGAGAATAATAATGAAAAATAATAACTATCAAACTTGTTTAAGAACCTTTGCAGAATGTTATAAAACGCTCGGCGGTGAGGAAAGTCATACTTCATTAGAGTTTAAGTTTGAGCGTATGCTTTCTCATGATGAAAACAATGAATTTGAATCTATTCTATCTTGGTACAAAGAACAATGTTCAAAATGTAACATGAAAATAGACCTTATCCCATTGAAGGACTGCAGAGAATGGGACTTTGATGAAGCCACCGGCTCTTATGTTCACTCTTCAGGGGAATTTTTCAGAGTAGACGGCTTAAGAGTATCCAATACTGCTACACGGGAAGTTACTGGCGGTTGGGATCAACCCATCTTAACTCAAGTTGGTTATGATGGGGGAATATTAGGGCTGTTACGTCAAAGGATTAATGGGGTACCGCATTATCTTGTAGAAGCTAAGGCTGAACCAGGTAATTATAATTTAGTACAAATTAGTACAACAGTTCAAGCCACTTTTAGTAACTTAAAGCAGGCTCATAAGGGGAACTCTACGCCATATTCTGAGTATTTTCTTGATACAGAGAAAATGGGGGCTAAGGTATTATTTGACAAATGGATGTCGGAGGATGGCGGACGTTTATACAATAAACGTAATCGTTCAATGATAGTCGAACTCCCAGAAGACCTTCAACTATCTATTCAAACAGATCGATATCGTTGGGTAACCTTATATCAATTAATAAAACTTGTAGCTACACAAGACGCAATCGTTGCACCACATATCCGTGGCATACTGGCAGGAATATAAAATGTTAGCAATTATTGGTTATGGTGATCATGTACAACGTAATATTTTACCAGCATTAGAAAAACTTAAAGACGTTATCGTGAAATATGTTGTTGTAAGAGATTTAGATAAATATAAGCATCAAAGTAATTTCTTTTTCATAACAGACTTTTCTAAAGTCCTAGCAGATAAAGATATTACTTCCATATATATTGCGACTCCTATTAGCAGCCATTATAAGTATGTTAAAGAAGCATTAACAGCGGGTAAGAATGTTCTTTGCGAAAAGTCACTAACAACTAGTTTTGAAAATAGTGAAGAATTGGTTAATCTTGCAGCAAAAATAAATGTAAAACTTCAAGAAGTAGTCATGTATCAATATCATAATCAATTTATATGGCTTAAAAACTACTTAAAGAATGAATGCAATGGAAGACTAGTCAAAATACATACTAGTTTTCAAATACCTCATTTATCACCGGATAATATCAGATATTCAAAAAATCTAGGAGGAGGTGCATTACTTGATGTTGGTTTTTACCCATTATCGATGATTATTTCATTACTTGGTATGCCTAACATGGTGAAATCAATACTTACAGCACAGCCAAGTTATTCAGTTGATCTATCTGGTATCGCTATTTTTAATTATAAGGAACTATATGCTGTTGCTGAATGGGGCATTGGTCGATTATATAAAAATGAAATAACCCTTGAATTTGAGGATCATCAAGTGACTGTAGGTAGAGCATTTTCTAAACCACCAACATTACAAACAATAGCTACAATTACAAAAAACAATGGGAATAGAGAAGAAATTTCAATTAACTCATGTGATCATTTTTACAGGTTGTTTTCTGATTTTTTTAATGATGGCCATAACGATCTAGAACACCTTGCAGCTATTCTTGAAAGAGCTAAGGTAACTGATATTATTAAAAATGACTTATTATAACCTCTTCTTTTTGGACAATATTACGTGAATATAGAAAGAAAAACGGTATTTTATAAAGCTTTGTCGTCTTCATTATTGTCCAAATTAGTCAGTTTTATTTATCAGATATTATCAATACCTTTATTGATTTCGATGATTGGTACCCATAATTTTGGCCTTTTGGCTATATTGATGTCAATTATAGGTTGGGTTAATATTTTATCAGGTGGAGTTAGTCCGTTCGTCACAAAAGTTATTTCTGAAAATAAGGGGCTATTAGAACAACAAAATGTTATTGCAGGAAGTCGGACTATACTCGTTTTTGGTAGTTTTTTGCTAACAGCTATTTTTTTAATTATTGGTCTATTTATATATCAAGATTACCAAGAACTGGTCATTCCAGCACTTGTTTTATTTGTAATATCTATCCTAACGATTAACTTTACTATTGCAGATTCTATCAGGCAAGGTACTAAGCAACAGCATATAAATAATTTATTTATGATGTGTGCCAATATAACGATTATTGTCTCTATATTTTTTACATATCAACTCCCTTTAGCTGAACAAACTTTATTGCCGCTTGCTGTCATTATATTGTATTTGCCTCTTTTACTATCAAAAATAATAAATTTTTTTACAATAAATAAAAAGTTTTTCATAAAAGGATTCTACTTACCCTTTAAAAGTAACAAATTGCTGTTCAGAAATATTTATCACTTTATGTTAGCAAATTTTATGATCCAACTTTCTGTTGTCATTATAAAGTCATTTGCGATAATTTACTTAGGGGCCAATGACACATTTGCCGCAGCTAAAATGGAAATTATTTTTCGTTACTTGCTTATATCAGGTACTTTTTTTGCCGCTATTCAATTACCTTTATGGCCATTAATTACCGAAGCTAAAGCGAAGAATGATCTACTTTGGCTAAAAAAAGTGAAAGTATGGCTCGGCCTTGGCTTCTTATTATATGGTTTAGGCAACTTCGTTATTATGATTAATTTTGGCTTGTCAGTCTTTGAGCTATGGTTAGGAAAATCAGTGCTCTTTACTCAACAGGAAATCGTACTTGCAGGATTCTACTTCTTAGTTATATCAATTGTACAAGCACCGGTTATTATATTAATGGGACTTGGTACTTTTAGTTATATGGGAAGAATATTAATGGCTGAGGCATTGTTGTTTTTAACTTTTATTTTAAGCGGTTTTATATTTTCCATTAAGATCGATCTAAGTGTTGTACTTGCTGTTATGGCAAGCCTTAGAGTGGTTGTATTTATATTATTATACCAAAGGGCTTATAAGTAATTACTATGGCTAAAGTAATATTCGTTTCATATGCGTCGGGAACCTATAAATCTAATATTTATTGGAATAAGTTTTTTGTTCGATTCTTTATTAGGCCCGATAAAATGCTCTTTTTAACCGATGAAGACCTTCGACAAGATCCTATATACCATAAGTTTTTGTCAATTTTTTCAGCTAAAACTGGGGCTGGATACTGGGCGTGGAAACCTTGGGCTATATCAAAAGCTATGGACTTAGCAGATAATGGCGACATTGTTATATATCAAGACTGTGGTCAAGGTCTGCGATATAAAAATTTTATAAAGCCAAGTAATATTATATCATATGCAAAAAAATATAATGTTATGCCTGGAGTTTTCATACCAGAACACGGAACTAATATAGAATGGACACATAAACAGTGCTTTAACTTAATGGACTGTAATGCTGAAGAGTTTTATAATACAGCCCAGGTTGAAGCTGTTATTTCTGCATGGAAGGTCTGTGACAAAACAAAATTGATAGTATCTGAATGGTTAAATTATTGTACTAATGAAAAAATTATAAGTGATAAATATATCGAGAAAAATTCTGGTTTTGCGACGAACGGACACCGTTATGACCAATCGGTTCTAACCAATTTAGTTATTAAACATAACTTATCCCCTATCAGTCATGATTTAGTTGGTTTGCATTTATTTAAAAGTATGTCGTTTTTAAATTTATATCTAGCTAAAGATGTGTGGTACTCAAAAATTATATTCACAACAATACATCAATGTGTAAAAATATTAAGAAAGATTAGAAAAAAATCCGTTTAAAGAATTAATAGAGAAAATAATGTCATTCAGTATTATTACAGTGAACTATAACAATGTTAAAGGTTTGAATAAAACTATTAACAATATTGAAAAAGTAAAGGCAAAAACAAATTCAGCTATAGAACTTATCGTTATTGATGGTGGTTCAACAGATGATAGTGTGAATGTTATACAAAATAATTCTACAATCATTGATAAGTGGGTTTCTGAAAAAGATGAAGGTATTTTTGATGCTATGAATAAGGGAATAGATCTAGCTTCTAATGACTGGTTAGTTTTTATGAACTCGGGAGACACTTTTTATTATGAAAATATATTATCTATTTTTAAATCAGAACAAATTGATAATTCAATAAATTTTGTTTACGGGAATAAAATTGAGAATGGTGAAGTTGGCATTGTACAAAATATTGAAGTATTGAAGGCTGGTGTTATACATGCCTGCCACCAATCTATGTTTTTTAAAAGAAAGTTGAATATAAAATATGACAAAAATACGAAATTATACGGTGATTATGGTTATGTAGTTGATCACGTAAAACCAAATCCAGAAGGTGTATATTATTTCAATCATATAGTCTCTGAAACTGAACCTTATGGTGTTGGCTCAAAAGTATCATTTAGAAAACGTTATGAAAAATATCATCAAGTTATTTCACGATTTGGTTTTGTGGGTTTTGTGTTATCAATTTTTCACCGTATCAAAAAAATTTTTAAGCTTTTATAAAAAATGACGAGCTTAGCTTATTTGTGGCAGAGAGATGAGTTTTTATGACTAATTTAGCAGGCGCTAATAATAGCAAATTTTTTCTTTTTTATGTTTCCTTTTCTTTATTTGGTTATAGCTTGGCTGCACCTTTGTCAGAACTTGTTTTCCCTAACGTAGAATTTTCACCACTAACAATTTTATATCGTATGTTTGTTATAGGTGGAGCATTTTTATTTATATTTCAATTAATATTTATTACAAATAAAACTTTTGTTAATAAGCAAGGTAAATATATTTTTCTACTGTTTATATGTTTTTGGGCTATTTATAGCATCCGTTTAGCTTATGATGCTATGTTCCAGTCAAACTTATTGGGTGAAAACACGATAAGTTCATATCTTACTATTGGATATTTAATTGTTTTTATCCCTGCATTATCTCTTAGCCGCTCATATAATAAAACTGATTTAAAATATTTATTTCAAATCAGTTTTTATATTTTATTTATTGGTGTTTTATTAACGCTTTGTATTTCTGCATTTCAGATATTTGGTGGTAGTTGGCAAGGAGGGCAAAGACTTTCCTTAGAACGGTTAAATCCTATATCTTTGGGAAGGTATTCTGCAGTTTTATTTTTTTTGGCATTTAGTTTGATGCAATTACAGCGTAATAACAAAATATTAATGCTATGTGGTATTTTTATTGGTATTTCAGGTGTTTTATTATCAGGTTCTCGAGGAGCATTGGTTGGCACTTTATTTGTTTTGTTAGTAAATTTTTTATTAAAAGTTAACTTTAAAAATTTGCTGCTTATTAGTGTTCTTCTGCCTGTTGCTGCAATGTTTGGTATTTTTCTTCTATCAATATTGATGCCTGATATTGATGTTGTCGAAAATTATCTAAGGATGGGGGGGAAAAGTGATGAAAGTGCGCAAATTCGTTATCAACTTTATAAAGGGGCTTTTGAGCAGTTTTCTAATTATCCAGTTTTTGGTGATCTCATCGTTGAAAGAGTATTTAAGTATTACCCTCATAACCACGTTTTAGAGATATTAATGGCAACGGGCATATTCGGTTTTTCTTTTTTTGCAACCTTAAATATCTTACTTTTTTATAAAGTGAATTGTTTATTAAAGGAAGATAAAACTAAAGAAGGGATAATTAGATTACTAATGTACTTATATGTTTTTTATCTTGTTGGCGGTGTTTTTTCCGGAACTATCATTGGTTCACCCGAATATTGGTATTTAGTTGTTATTATTTCATTTACGTGTCTCAATAAAAATAATTTTCATACTAAAGGAAAATATTTTTATTCTCAGTAGAGATGTTCGTCTCTTTATAGTTGCTTTGAAATATCAAGTGACTTTGTTACATACTTTTTTGATATCAATTTTTATAGGAAGTTTTTCAATGTTATTAAATAGTCGCACAGTTATTATGTTGAAAGGTCTTCTTAATGACATCAGGAATATATTGAATTTTAAAGTTAAGCATAAATTTGTTCAATATGGTAAGAATGTTCATATTCAATGGAATGTAGAAATTTTTTCTCCAAATAAAAATGTAATTATTGGTAATGAAGTTGGTATTAACAGTGGCACTGTTATCATTAGCGATTTAGTGGTGGGGAATGATGTGTTAATCGCACCTAGGTGTGGTTTCATAAATAGAGGAGAACACACTTATGATGTTTGTGGTCAAACAATATTCTGTGGACCTCGAGCAAGGTCAGAAATCATTGTTATTAAAGATGATGTGTGGATAGGTTACGGTTCAACTATTCTTGGTGGTATTACTATTGGTGAAGGTTCTGTTGTTGCTGCTGGATCTATCGTCATTAACGATGTTCCAGAGTATTCGATTGTTGCTGGGAATCCAGCGAAACTAATAAAAATGCGATTTACTAAAGAAGAAATTATCACTCACAAGGAAATGTTAAGAAAAAGATATGAAACAAAATAAATTAGTAATAATACAACCTGCACTTGGAAGGTACCGAAAAGGATTTATAGATAGCTTAGTTAGCGAAAATTGCAATGAATTTGATATCTCCATTATTTGCTCTCCAGTCGATAACGCAGGGGTTAAATCTATGGACAGTATTCACCCCTCTATTGAATACAACTTAGTTAAGATGACAAGCATATTTAAAGTTTTTTTTTGGCAGCATTTATTTTTCATTGTTTTAAAAATGAACCTTTCAAAGGGAGATTCGTTAATTATAAACGGCAATCCTCGCTTTTTAAGTAGTTTAGCTATTAGCCTATTTCTTAAATTAAAAGGTATTGAAATTTACTGGTGGGGTCACGCATGGTCATCGAGTAGTTCGAAAGTAGGTAGTTATATACGATTTAAACTAATGAATCTTTACAAGATAATACTTTATACAGACGAAGAGGTTGAACTGTCAAAAGGCTTAATTAAATCGGATGTTGTGGGGTTAAACAACGGACTAGATATACTAAGTATTAGAAAAGGTATCCTATTTGATAAAAATAAATTTGAGTTTAAAATATTTAAAATAGCCTTCATTGGAAGGTATACAAAGAAATCAAATTTTGGGCTTTTGATTAAAGCATTAAGTCAAATACCTGCTAACGAGTTAGAATATATCCAACTAAATGTTATCGGAAACATACCCGAACAAGAAATGTTAAAATTGTACCCTCAATCAAAAAACATAAATATCAATTACCATGGTGAAATATGGGATGAGCATGAGATTTCAAACCTATTAAATGATAATCATGTATTTGTCTATCCCGGCTCTGTAGGGTTGAGTATTATCCATGCATTTGCTCTTGGTTTACCTGCAGTAGTGCATAATGAAAGAATAATGCATATGCCAGAAATAGGTGTATTTGAAGATAGAGTTAATGGCATATGTTTTACAAATGGTTGTTCAAAATCTCTAGCTGAAAAGGTTTTGTATTTAAAGCATAATGTTAACGTATTGAAAGAATATTCTGATAATGCTTACTCAAAAGTTACTACGACTTATAATACTCATGATATGGCAATTAGATTTATAAATTTCATACGAAAAAACAAATGATCTCTATGTATTTACTTTATTAAATTAACAATTAAAAGGGATCACACAGAATCGAAAATAATAGAGGGCAGACCATTTATATTCTTAATAAAAGAGATTGTGTTGGATTTAATGATAACGGCTACTTAGTCTTTGTTCGCCGAGTCTAACCCATCAAGATCATTTTAGTTTAGAAGAACTTGATAAAACAATTAAACATTAAACTTGTTGAATATACTCTGAAGTGAAAATAATAAAATGAAAGTTTCAATCATAACAGTTTGTTTTAACTCTGATAAAACAATCGAAGATACGTTAAAGTCTATTAAATCACAAACATACTCGGATATTGAATATATTGTCATTGATGGTAATTCCAAGGATTCCACAAATGAAATAGTGTCAAAATATAATGATATAGTGACGGTCCATATCAGTGAAACTGACAAAGGACTTTATGATGCAATGAATAAAGGGATTAAGTTGGCAACCGGTGATGTCATTGGTATATTAAATTCGGATGATGTATTTGCATCAAAGGATAGCCTTTCGCAGTTAATGTCTGGCTTTAATTCTAGTAAAGTTGATGCCGTGTACTCTGATCTTGTTCATGTTTCAGAATTTAATTTAAACAAAGTGACTAGGCTTTATAGTTCCAAAGTTTTTAGTAAGTTTTTAATCCGGTTCGGTTTCATGCTTCCACACCCTACATTTTATGTGAAACGATCTATTTATGAAAAACTTGGTTTATATGAAATTAACTATCGAGCTGCTGCTGATTTCGAATTAATAACACGATTCGTGTCAAACGATATAACTCTCAAAAGGGTTCCTGCTATTACAATAAAGATGCGAGAAGGAGGTGTTAGTTCTAGTGGTTTTAAAGGGCGAGTTCAACAAACTTTTGAAATAGTTAGGGCATGTAAAGAAAATGATATTTATACAAACATATTATTTGTAATGCTAAAAGTGCCATATAAAGTATTCACTTTATTTACTCGTTGGTTTGTTAGGGTAGAAAAGTGACCGTTCTTATTACCGGAGCGAATGGTTTTGTTGGTTCACACTTAATTGACAACCTTAGGTGCAATTATAAAGTTGTAGGGCAAGTTAGAAATATAGTTAACTCTGTACGGAATGATTCTTCTTTGTTTACATTAGATGTTAATGGTACGTCTGACTGGAATGATTCACTTAAATCAGTAAATGTTGTTATTCACTTAGCTGGGATTGCACATAACAAATCAAGTGATTTCCATTATATGCGTGAGGTTAATGTAAATGGTACAATCAATCTTGCGCAACAGTCTGTTAAAAATGGTGTAAAGCGTTTCATTTTTATCAGCTCAATTGTAGTGCTAGGTAATAGGAACACAAATAACCTACCATTTAATGAGCATTCACCTCATTCCGCATATTCCGAATATGCACATACAAAACTGGATGCTGAAAACGCATTACTAAAAATAGCTGAGGAAACCGGACTTGAAGTTATCATCATCCGTCCAGTATTAGTTTATGGTATAGGGGCTCCTGGTAATTTTGGTAAATTAGTTAAATTAGTTAATAAAGTTTCAATGTTACCTTTTGCATTGTGTACAAATAAACGCAGCTTTATCTCTGTTGATAATTTAGTCGATTTTATTTCTACTTGTATTGACCACCCTAAAGCGAAAAATGAAATTTTTTGTATTTCTGATGGCAATGATGTTTCCATTAGAGAGGTTACGGATGGTATTGCACTAGGACTAAATAAAAAATTAATACAACTGCCTATACCAGTATTTATTTTCAAATTATTAGGTAAAATCACGGGTAGAAGTGAACCAATTGAGCAATTGATTGGTGTTTTTCAAGTTGACTCAAGTAAAGCGAGACAACTACTTAATTGGACTCCACCGTTTACTATGGCTGAAACTTTTATCAAATTGTCAAATAACAAATAAGAATTATTATGAAATATACATCAATTCGGATTTTAGATTTTTTTATGGCCTTTCCCAATTTTTATTTTTAGACTTTTATTAAAAGCTTTAACCTGGGAGTCAATATCAATTCAGTTGTTTGATAGCTTAGAAGTTGATAACTCTAGAGCTAAAAAACTGTTGGGTTGGTCTCCTAATCAAACTATGTCTGATGTTTTTAAACAGCCATAACACATTTTAATCTACTTAATCATTAAGAAACGAACATGACACTTCTACTAATCCGCATTTTAGACTTCTTATTTGCCTTCTTTGGGCTTTTTTTTGGTTTTCCAATTTTAATTATCTTAACCATCATCGGTTACTTTGATACAGGTTCTCCTATATTTATTCAAGAGAGAGTAGGGCGAAATAAGAAACCATTTAAATTAATAAAATTTCGTACAATGACAGTAGGTACTGCTTCAGTAGCAAGCCATCTAGCATCAAGTTCCTCTATTACTAAGTTCGGTAACTTTTTACGTAAGACTAAACTTGATGAATTGCCACAGCTTTGGAATGTATTTAAAGGTGAAATGAGCTTGGTTGGCCCTCGTCCTAATTTGTATAACCAAGGAGAGTTGATTCTTGAACGTGAAACACGTTGTGTTTATAATGTACGCCCTGGTATTACTGGCTTAGCTCAAGTCAATGAAATAGATATGTCTACGCCGGCATTACTGGCTAAGACTGATGAGGAAATGATATCTACTTTAACTATTAGTTATTATTTTAAATATATACTCCAAACTGTTACTGGCTCAGGTAGCGGTGATAGAGTTACTAAAGACTAAAGACTAAAGACTAAAGACTTTTACAAACATAATTACAACATATAAATAACAAAGGAAGTGACGTGGTCGTATCAATTAGACCACATCATACTGTTGAGTATGGTTTACGTTATGCAGAATTAGGCGAAGATTTTAAAGTTTATTTACAGGATATTGTTAACAGTTAGTGATTTATTATTTCTAGTTCTGATCCTGTGGATTCAGGCCTAAGATACAGCTTGAATGACAATAAACTGGGTTCCTGCTTAAGTGATAGTCGGAATAAATAAAGCAAAGGAAGTGGATCTTCGACCAGGTACTTCGAAGATGACGGTTTATAAGTTTGCAGATAGAAGTCGCTATCGAACCATATTATACGAAATAGTAAGTGACATTTCAGAGTAACAGGCTAACTGATTAGACCCTCGTATTCCCTCAAATCAGAAAGCTAATTGTTGTGTAAATGTACAGGAATGCATTTTTTTTCAGTTAAATTTCGGTTTTTTTAGTTTATACTAGGTCATTATGTAACAGGAAAATGTATTTTAATTTATAAAAGGAATTAGTTAATGACTTTGATTCAATCAGTTTTGAAATTACCACGCCCCTATAAGCGTGCCATTTCACTATTAATAGATTCAGTATTTTTATTTTTAGCCTTTTGGTTCGCATTGTTCATGCGTCTTGAAAGCTTCTCTCCTCTATTTAAACAAGATTACTGGCTAGTTTTTTCCTGTGTGTTGCCGTTTAGTTTACTCGTTTTTGTAAAACTAGGTCTGTATCGTGCTGTTCTACGTTATATGAATATGCAAGCTATTTGGGCTATTGGGCTAGGCAGTGTTTTTTCTGCGGTATTAATCATTGGTTTTTCTTACTTCTTTACAGCGGGTATACCTCGTACTGTTCCTTTTATTTTCATGAGTTTATCTTTGATATTGATTGGTGGTTCAAGAGTTGGCGTAAGGGCGGTCATTAGCCACCCACGCTGGCATAAAAAAAACTCGATCTTAATTTATGGTGCGGGCTCTGCAGGACGTCAGTTATCAACCGCTTTATCACAGGGGCCTGAATATCATGCTGTTGCCTTTGTTGATGATGATGTTGCATTGCAAAGAACCGTTATTCAAGGTATTCATGTTTATGCCCCCGAGGCAATACCCAGCTTAGTTAAAAGTAAAAAGATAGAAAAAATATTATTAGCTATGCCCAGTGCCTCAAGGTCACGTCGCAAAGAAGTATTGAGTAAAATTGATTCACTAGGAATTCAGGTATTAACTATTCCTGGCATGGCTGATGTTGTTGACGGTAAAGCTAACCTTGAAGAATTTAAAGACGTTGGTGTTGAAGATTTATTAGGCCGCGACCCAGTAGAGCCTAAACCTGAGTTAATGAATGCTAATGTCGCGGGTAAAATTGTTATGGTTACTGGCGCTGGTGGCTCTATTGGCTCTGAATTATGTCGTCAAATTATTCGGCTAAACCCCGCTAAATTGGTTTTATTTGAGTCGTCTGAGTTTGGTTTGTATACCATTGATAAAGAGCTTAATGAATATAAATTAACACACGGCTTAATCGTAGAAGTATTGCCTATTATGGGCTCAGTACAAAGAGTTAATCGCATTGAAACGGTTATGAAAAGTTTTGCCGTACAAACTGTTTACCATGCTGCAGCATACAAGCATGTACCACTGGTTGAGCATAATGTTGTTGAAGGTGTTAGAAACAATGTTTTTGGTACTTATTATGCAGCGCGTGCTGCCATAAATGCCAATGTTGAGACTTTTGTATTAATTTCTACTGATAAAGCCGTTAGACCTACTAATATAATGGGTACCACTAAACGTGTGGCTGAGTTGGTATTGCAGGCGTTGTCTAAAACACAAGATACCACGCGTTTTTGTATGGTTCGCTTCGGTAATGTTTTAGGTTCGTCTGGATCTGTGGTTCCTTTGTTTAGAAAACAAATTAAGGGCGGTGGTCCGGTAACATTAACGCATCCAGACATTACTCGTTATTTTATGACGATACCTGAAGCCTCTCAACTTGTTATTCAAGCCGGTGCTATGGGCACAGGTGGAGATGTATTTGTACTTGATATGGGCGAGCCAGTAAAAATTTATGACCTAGCCTGTAAAATTATTCACTTGAGTGGTTTTTCAGTTAAATCTGATAACAAGCCTAACGGTGACATTGTTATTAAATGTACTGGGTTAAGGCCTGGTGAGAAGCTTTATGAAGAACTTCTTATAGGTGATAACGTTTCAGGGACTATTCATGAGCGTATTATGAGTGCACAGGAAGCCATGCTTGATTGGCATGAGCTAGACCCCATGCTAAAAAAACTCGATAATGCTTGTCATGCGTTTGACCATGAGTTAATTCGTGAGATATTGCTTAAGGCCCCAACAGGATTTAACCCCACCGATGGAATATGTGATTTAGTGTGGCTACAAAAAGAAAAAGCGTCGTTGAAAACAGCTGTAATTATCGAGTTGAAAAAAGTCACTTAATACGCCAATACTCTAAAACTAATGGCTCGCTGTTTAACTGGTCATTAAAATGTGGATGTTCTTCGTTATTATGATTTAAAAGCCATTCGAGATTGAATGCTTAGAATGGTTTTTCTAGTTATAGCTCAACAAACCCTGTGATTCTGGTCGAGCTAACTTACACAGCACCTGGTGCTATTTTGCTCTACGACCTCTTATTATCAATAGTTAGAATTAACCTTGTTAGGATTTATTAAAATGAAGCAACGTATTTTATTTGTATTGGCTTTACTGCCATGTTTTATTAATGCCGTGGAACCTGAGGCAAGTATGTCTTTTCAAGGGTATAGCGGACTAATAAATACCCCTACAGCCACATTGTTTGATGAAGGTACGCTTTACCTGAAATACACTAATCAAGTTGAAACAAGGGATGGTTATCGAAACGGTGATAATTATAACTTTGGTGTCGGTTTATGGAAGTATGTTGAAGTTTCAGCCCGGTTAGCTGATTACCAAGCCCCCAATGGTGGTAGTAGCCCTACAGATCTATCAGCTAACATTAAAATAGGTATTCCTTTTATCCCAAAGGACTGGTTTAGTTTAGCGGTAGGTATTCAAGATCTGGGTGGTGCAGCGAACTTTTTTGATGCTAAGTATGCTGTGGCGACAAAAAATATCCTAGAAGACGTTAATATATCACTGGGTATCGGACAAAGCGACTCATACCAAGGGCGCCTTGATGGTGTTTTTGCGGGTGTCGAATGGCAGCCTTATCAATGGATAAAGCTCTCAGCAGAATATGATGCGGCCGATACTCAATTAGGTATGCATTTATCTTCACCTAAACAGTGGTTGAGCAGCGGTATTCAATTGACTACTGAACTACTTATCTCTAGTAGTAACGAAGCATTAAAAGATGATGTTTATTATGGCATAGGGTTAACTATACCGCTTGATTATGACGCAGGTAGTCATTCATCTTACCCAAAAAGTGACCCAGTAAACCATGTTAAAGCTGATAGTCAATTAGCACGAACGGGTGAATACGTAGCATTAGCTATAAATGATGTCGAGTTAGATGATGCTTATCGCTCAGGTGCACTTGAGCGATTACAGTTAAGAAAATTCCTGGTTAAAGAAGGTTTTGAATCAATCAGGGTCGCTGAAGCTGATGTAAATACGGTCTATATAGAACTTGAAGATCACATTTATAACCGTAACAAAATAGATGGGCTTGGCGTTATTCTAGGGATTGTCAGTAAAAATATACATCATAATTATTCGCACTTTACTTTAGTGCTGAAAGAGCGAGAAATATCAACTTTAGTCGTAAAAGGTAGTATCGCTGAATATGATGCTTTCTTAAGAGATGATAAGCCTTTAAAAATTGATATATCAACCGATACTTTTGCCACTGAGCGGTTGACCTCGGATGATGCTGATAATAGCAATAATTTTTGGCTAAAACCACGCTTTACCTTTTGGCCTGGAATAGCCTCTAGAGTGGGTACAGAACTTGGCGTCTTTGATGCGTCTGTAGCCTTAATTAGCCACGTTGAATTACCATTATGGCCTGGTGCTGTTTTAACCGCTGCACATGTTGCACAGTTTGCTGAAACCAAGAACTTTGAAGATGGTCAATATTTCGCTGATGATAAGCAAACAACGGGACTAAAAGAATATAGCTTTCATCAGACCTTTTCATTACCGTATTCGGTAAAAAACATGACTTTTTTTGGTCGCTATCGTGATACTTATAACTATGTAGCGAACGAAGCTCGTTGGCAAAGTGTTGGTGGTGCTCATAAATTAAACCTGTTCACTGCAAGATATGCAAACCAATTAGTACCAACAGGCAGGGCTTACGCGGGGTGTAATATTTTAGCTTTGCGTTGTAGGTCGCCAAAAGAACCTGAACCAAGAGAGGTTCTTATTGGTACGTATAAATATTATAACGCTCATCTTAACGCGACTGCTGAACTACAGGTAGGAAAGTACTGGCAACGCGATAAAGGTTTAATCCTTAAAGTAGAGAGAATGTTTGGTGATGTGTCGTTAAATTTAACCTATAAAAATACAAAAATTGATGGTGAAGAAGCTAATCAATTTATTGGTCTTGGCTTTTCAATACCGTTAACACCACGTAAAGATTACAATAATAAATACTTTCAAGTAAGAGGTAAGCCTAAGTGGAATTATTCAGTGAGTACGCTCGTTGGGAAAAACCATAATAGACTAACACCAGGTACTGGCGATAACACTAAGCAATTTTATAACCTTGATAGTGCCTTTTATAATCATGACCGTTTAGGCAGTGAATATATTTATGAAAATTCGAATCGCTTAAAAGAGGCGTATTATCAAGCGCGTTAATATGTTTACCATTATTAATAAAACCCAGTGAACATTTGAGTTGCTGGGTGTGAGATAAACTTGTAAGAATAGATAAAAAAAAACGGCTGTGTAGCCGTTTTTTTGTTATCGATAATTTAAGTTATTATTACATTTTTTTAAGCTCGTTTTGAATACCTTATATGATTTCATTAAACTAAAACGTATGGCTAACGACACCTGTCTCTAATTCTAGAGCTCCGATATCTTTAGTGGCAAACTTAATTATCGGAGATAACTATGAGAATTATACGTAGCCAATAACAATGGCAAACCATCATTGAAGATCAGCAAAAAATTGGCTTAACAACATTTAATACCGTATAATCCGCAGCCTTTAATAGGGAAGTGTCCTATTGTTATTCAAATAGTTAAGAATGGAAAATTTGCAAGTGCCAAATCAGAATCAATCGGATCATAATAGTACTCAGCAATCCACTACACCATTTTCTCCAGAAGCGCTTTTGCTTTCTCAGCAAATGTCTCAACAACTTGTCGAAAAAAATAACTCAGACGATGATATTGACTTAGCAGAATTATGGCGTGCTATATGGTCAGGGAAATATATTATTATCGTTATTTCATTTATATTTGCTGTTTCATCTATCGCTTTTGCCTTATCAAAACCTGATGTTTATAAAGCATCAATTTTATTAGCGCCAGCCTCATCAGATTCTGCTGGTGGAATGGGGGCCCTTGCCGGACAATTTGGTGGTTTAGCTAGTCTTGCAGGTATTAGCTTAGGTGGTGGTGGAACTGATAAAACGGCTTTAGCTCTTGAAATTATAAAGTCACGTGCATTCCTTGAAACCTTTATTATTAAACATGAATTGTTAGTGCCATTAATGGCAAGTGAAAATTGGGATAGAGCAACAGATTCTCTCGTCATTAATAAAGAACTTTATGATAGTAAAAATAAAAAATGGTTAAGAGAAGTTTCATACCCCAAAAAATCTGTACCGTCTTCTTGGGAAGCCTATCAACAATTTTTAAGCTTATTGGCAATCTCGCAAGATAAAATAACATCACTAGTGACAATTGATATTGAGTTTTATTCACCTGATATTGCAAAAAAATGGCTTGTTTGGTTAATTACAGACGTTAATAACTTTATGCGTGAGCAAGATGAAAAAGAAGCTCAATCTTCTATTGATTATTTAACTAAACAACTTGAGAAAACAGAAGTAAGTGCGATGGAAACTGTTTTTTATCAATTGATTGAAGAGCAAACAAAAAATATGATGCTAACTAAGGTTTCAGCCGAATATGTTTTAAAAACGATTGACCCTGCTCAAGTACCTGATACCAAAGCTAAGCCAAAGCGTGCATTAATTGCAGTACTAGGTACAATGCTGGGTGGTATATTATCGGTACTTATCGTATTAATAAGGCACTTTACTAAGAATAATAAATTGACTAAACCTAAGGAAGAAAATTTAGCGAAAGCTAATATGAAATTATGATGGACGTATTTATCTCTGCACTTACCGCTTTTTGCTTTGCCTTTATCGCAATTAAGTTCTTTAAACCGGTAGCAATAGAAGTTGGCTTGGTTGACAAACCCAGCGAACGAAAATTGCATGCTGGACATATTCCGCTTATTGGTGGAATTTCAATTTTTATAGCGGTACTTATGGCTAGTCTTTTATGGCTCCCTAATACTTTAGAACTTCGTATGTACCTAATTGCCTCAGCAATGATGGTTTTCATTGGTGCGGTAGACGACAAATTTGACCTGAAAGTACGTATTAGAATTATTGGGCAGCTTATTGTCGCTAGTCTAATGATTTATGGTGTAGGTGGTTATATTTCAAACTTAGGTAACTTATTTGGTTTAGGTGATGTAACATTAGGCCCTGTAGGTATTATATTTACCTATGTCGGTATTATTGTTGTTATCAATGCTTTTAATATGGTTGACGGTATTGATGGGTTGATCGGTAGCTTAAGCATTAATACTTTTACTGCTATCGCTATTCTGTTCATCATGAGTGGACAAAACGATTACGTGAGTTACCCGTTAATACTTGCTACGGCGACAATCCCCTATTTAATTTTTAATTTAGGCTTAGCGTCCAAAGCAAGAAAAATATTCATGGGGGATGCAGGCAGCATGTTCATTGGCTTGAGTGTTATTTGGTTATTAACGATGGGCACTCAAAATGAAAGCGCCTCATTTAGACCTGTAACCGCGCTGTGGATTTGCGCCGTACCATTAATGGATATGTTAGCAATAGTGGTACGACGTTATAAAAATGGTAAATCACCTTTCAAGCCAGACAGAGATCACCTTCATCATATACTTCAACGTGTTGGTTATAGCTCACGACAAACTTTGCTTATTATCTCTATATCTGCAGTAGCAATGTCAATCATTGGTTTGGCGGGTGAATATTTTAATGTTCCGGATATCATTATGCTGACAGGTTTTATTTTTATCTTTGCTTGTTATGTATTCGTTATTCGTAAAATAACAAAGTCAGAAAAAGTGAAATAGGGAAACCTATTGGCAAAAAGAAGATTGTAACGATTAAGTCCTTATTAATAAAGGCTTTTTTAATAGGTGGGCGTCGATTTAGTGTATCAACATATATTTCAATGACGAAAAATGTTGACTCAGGGTATGGAAATACCTGGTTTTACGTGTTGAAATAAACCAACATTTTTGTAGATACGGAAAAGGAAACACGTGCGTATTGTACGTTATTTATGAAACTATCAACTACTAATTTTAAAACGATTGTCAAATATACCCCATTAGTGTCTATCGATTTAATAGTTCGAGACACTGAAGCGAATGTGCTGTTGGGTAAAAGAACGAATCGTCCAGCTCAAGGCTTTTGTTTGTCCCTGGTGGACGCGTTCTAAAAGATGAGCATTTTGCCTCTGCATTTAAACGTCTCATAAAAGAAGAGTTAGGGCTTTATAACGTACAGTCAACTTTTAAAGGTATCTACCAGCACTTTTATGATGATAACTTTTCTGAAGATGATTTCTCAACGCATTATCTAGTACTCGCTTATGAAATAACCTTTAAGGGTGATTTAGCTTCTTTACCACTTGAACAACATTCAAAATACAAATGGTTCGCTGAAAAAGAGCTCGTTGAAAGTGAACAAGTACATAAGCACAGTAAATGGTATTTTCAAGAAAATAAACAAGCTGATGCTTCTTTAAAGAATAAACATAATTCAAATTAAATGATTTTAAACGGAAATTTTATATGATCACTCCTGTTATTATGGCCGGTGGCTCAGGCTCAAGATTATGGCCATTAAGCCGTTCGTTATATCCTAAGCAGTTTTTAGCCTTAAACGGCAATGAAACAATGCTACAGCAAACCTTACAAAGACTTTCTGGGTTAACGCTTGAACGTCCGGTAGTTATTTGTAATGAAGAGCACCGTTTTATCGTGGCTGAGCAATTACGTGAAATCAATCAATCAGGCTCTATTATTCTAGAGCCTGTTGGCCGTAATACAGCGCCTGCAATTGCACTAGCCTCAAAGACAGTTGTTGAGTCTAAAGATTCACTCATCCTCATTTTAGCGGCTGATCACGTTATTCTTAATGAAAGCGCTTTTGTTGATGCTGTCGAAAAAGCTATTCCTTTAGCAGAAGCGGGTAAACTTGTGACTTTTGGTATTGTACCTACCGAAGCGCATACCGGCTATGGCTACATAAAGCGTGGCGAATCCGTTAATGAAAATGGCTTTGAAGTCGATGCCTTTGTTGAAAAACCTAATGCAGAAATAGCCAGTGAATACTTTGAAGGCAAAGAGCATTATTGGAATAGCGGCATGTTTTTAATGAAAGCAAGTCGCTATTTAGAAGAATTAAACCAATTTAGACCTGATATTTATACAGCATGTGAAAGTGCTTTGGCAAACATCTCAAAGGATGAAGACTTTATTCGAATAGATAAAGATGCCTTTGAAAAATGTCCTGATGAATCTATTGATTATGCGGTAATGGAAAAAACATCGGATGCGGTTGTGGTGCCATTAGATGCAGGTTGGAGCGATATTGGTTCTTGGTCTGCATTATGGGATGTAAATTACAAAGACTCTAATGGCAATACCGTGGTTGGTGACAGCATTATGCACGAAACGACTAACTGCTTAATCCAAGGTAGTGAAAGATTAATTGCAACGGTTGGTATCGACAATTTAGTTATCGTTGACACAAAAGATGCTTTACTCGTTGCTAGTAAAGATAAAGTACAAGATGTAAAGAAAATTGTAGAGCAATTGAGAGCTGAAGGTAGAAGCGAATTTAAGAATCATCGTGAAGTTTATCGTCCTTGGGGTAAGTATGATTCTATTGATACAGGAACGCGCTATCAAGTAAAACGTATAACGGTTAAACCCGGTGAAAAACTGTCTATTCAAATGCATCATCACAGAGCTGAGCATTGGATAGTGGTGTCAGGTACGGCAAAGGTCACAAATGGCGATAAAACATTTTTAGTGACAGAAAATGAATCTACATACATACCCATTGGTGTGATCCATGCGCTGGAAAATCCAGGGAAATTACCCTTGGAAATGATAGAGGTTCAGTCAGGAACCTATCTAGGTGAAGATGATATTGTACGTTTTGAAGACCGATATGGTCGCGTGTAAAACCAACAATTAAGAGAAAATATATGACTGAACTTACTTGTTTTAAAGCATACGATATTCGTGGGAAATTAGGTGATGAACTCAATGACGAAATCGCTTACCGAATAGGACGAGCTTTTGCTTTGTACTTAAAACCAAAAAAAGTAGTCGTGGGCGGAGATATTCGTTTAACCTCGGAGTCATTAAAACTTTCCTTTTCAGAAGGCCTTCGCGATGAAGGTGTTGATGTTTTTGATATAGGTATGACAGGCACTGAAGAAATTTACTTTGCTACAAAAAATTTAGGTATGTGCGGTGGCATTGAAGTAACAGCGAGCCATAACCCGATGAATTATAATGGTATGAAATTCGTCAGAGAAGATTCTAAGCCAATAAGTGGTGATACAGGCTTAAATGCGATTAAAGCGCTAGCCGAAAGTCAGCCTTGGAAAAATACCGATCCTATTACGCAAGCATCACCAAAAGGGGAGTATACACAAATTTCGAATTTGGCTGCTTATGTTGACCACTTAATGACATACATAGCCCCTGAAAATATTACACCACTTAAATTAGTGGTAAATTCGGGTAATGGCGCTGCTGGTCATGTTGTTGATGCAATAGAGGTAGCGTTTAAACAGCTCAATATCCCAATTGAATTGATTAAAGTGCATCACGAAGCTGATGGTGATTTTCCTAATGGTATACCTAATCCACTATTGATTGAAAATAGGGAAGATACCGCTAAAGCGGTTCGTGAGCATAATGCAGATATGGGGATAGCATGGGATGGCGATTTTGATAGATGTTTTTTGTTTGATGAAACAGGTGAATTCATCGAAGGGTATTATATTGTAGGATTACTAGCTGAAGCTTTTTTGAAAAAAAATACGGGTGGAAGTGAAAAACCAACAAAAATCATTTATGATCCGCGCCTAACTTGGAATACCGAGCAAATAATTAAAGAAAATAATGGCGAAGCCATTATGTCTAAAACAGGGCATGCTTTTATTAAAGAGCGAATGCGTAAAGAAGATGCTGTTTATGGCGGAGAAATGAGTGCTCATCATTACTTTCGCGATTTTGCTTATTGCGACAGTGGAATGATCCCATGGTTATTAGTTGCAGAGTTATTATCAGTTAAAAAACAGACGTTATCTTCGATGGTTAAAAATTGTATTGTTGCATTTCCTAGCTCAGGAGAGATTAATTCAAAACTCGATAATCCAACGTTAGCGATAGAACGAGTATTAGAGCAATACAAAGAACAAGCGATAGACATCAATTATACAGACGGTATTGGTTTATCTTTTAAAGAGATAAATGCTAAAAACACTTTTGAATGGCGCTTTAATCTTAGAACATCAAATACTGAGCCGGTAGTTAGACTCAATGTTGAAGCGAAAGGTAATGTCGCTTTAATGCAAGAAAAAACAAATGAACTATTAGAGTTGTTAAGAAAATAACATCTTGTACATCAGGTTTAGGAAATAGAAATGACAAAGAATAAAGTAGCTTTAATTACAGGTGTAACAGGTCAAGATGGTTCATACCTTGCTGAATTATTATTAGAAAAAGGTTATGAAGTTCATGGCATCAAACGTCGTGCATCATCGTTAAATACCGAGCGTGTTGATCATATCTATCAAGACAACCATGAAAACAATCAAAAATTTTTTCTACATTACGGTGATTTAACTGATTCATCTAACCTGACGCGTATCATAAAAGATGTGCAGCCAGATGAAGTATATAACTTAGGGGCACAGTCACATGTCGCTGTTTCATTTGAATGTCCTGAATATACTGCTGATGTAGATGCCATGGGCACTCTTCGTTTATTAGAAGCTATTCGATTTTTAGGTATGGAAAAAACAACTAAATTTTACCAAGCATCTACTTCAGAGCTTTATGGTGAAGTTCAAGAAATACCACAAAAAGAAACGACCCCTTTTCACCCGCGTTCTCCTTATGCAGTAGCAAAAATGTATGCCTATTGGATTGTAGTTAACTACCGTGAGTCTTATGGTATGTATGCGTGTAACGGTATTTTATTTAATCATGAATCACCTCGCCGTGGTGAAACCTTTGTAACGCGTAAAATTACGCGTGCTATTACCAATATTTCTCAAGGCTTAGAAAAATGTTTATTCCTAGGTAATATGGACGCACTTCGTGATTGGGGACATGCTAAAGATTATGTACGTATGCAATGGATGATGTTACAACAAGAAACTGCCGATGACTTTGTTATTGCAACGGGCAAGCAAATATCTGTACGTGAATTTGTATCATTATCAGCTAAAGAAGTGGGTATTGAATTAGAATTTACCGGTGAAGGTCTTGATGAAATAGCGACAATTAAAGCTATCACTGGCGATAACGCGCAAGCACTAACTGTTGGCGATGTTATTGTACGTGTTGACCCACGCTATTTCCGCCCGGCAGAAGTTGAAACTTTGCTTGGTGACCCTTCAAAAGCAAAAGAAAAATTAGGTTGGGTACCACAAATTACTGTAGAAGAAATGTGTGCTGAGATGGTGCAGAACGATTTAAGTAAAGCAAAGCAACATGCACTACTTAAAGCGCACGGTCATAAAGTCGCTATGTCAATTGAAAATCAGGGTTAAGAGTATGTTTGCCTTAAATACAAAGATATTTGTTGCTGGACACCGAGGCATGGTTGGGTCGGCGATTGTACGTCAGCTTGAAGCAAGTGGTCATACTAATATCATTACCCGCACACGAAGTGAATTAGACTTGACTAATCAGCAAGCTGTTGTTGATTTTTTTCAAGCTGAAAAAATAGAACAAGTCTATTTAGCTGCGGCTAAAGTGGGTGGGATTGTTGCTAATAATACTTACCCTGCTGATTTCATTTATGAAAACTTAATGATTCAGTGCAATATTATACACAGCGCACACTTGGCAAATATTCAGCAATTATTATTTTTAGGCTCTTCATGTATTTATCCTAAATTGGCAGAGCAGCCAATGAAGGAAACCGCTCTATTAACAGGTAAACTTGAAGAAACGAATGAACCTTATGCTGTTGCAAAAATAGCGGGTATCAAACTCTGTGAAAGTTATAACCGCCAATATGGTCGTGACTATCGTAGTGTAATGCCAACTAATCTTTATGGCGCTCATGATAATTTTCATCCAGAAAATAGTCATGTTATCCCTGCATTAATCCGTCGATTTCATGAAGCAAAATTAAATGGTGATAAAGAAGTTATTGCATGGGGCAGTGGGAAGCCTATGCGTGAGTTTTTGTATGTTGATGATATGGCTGACGCCTCAATTCATGTCATGAATTTGGCTAAAGTAACTTACGATGAAAATACAGAACCGATGTTAAGCCATATTAATGTCGGGACAGGGGTTGATTGTACAATCTGTGAATTGGTTGAAACGGTTGCCAAGACTGTAGGCTTTGAAGGTAAAATTGTATTTGATTCAACTAAACCTGATGGAGCTCCTCGTAAGCTAATGAATGTAGAACGGCTTAAGTCATTAGGCTGGGAGTATACTTTTACCTTAGAAAATGGCTTGAAAGAGGCATATAACTGGTTTTTAGATAACTACGAAAAATTCAGAAAGTAAACGTTATAATAAGTAGGCTATATTAGTGGTAAATAAGATGAAAAGCTCCCCAATAAAAAGTATTGTTCAATCATCAATGTGCATAGGATGTGGTGGTTGTGCAGGGGCCAAAGACCAGATGGGGTTCAATTCCGAAGGATTGTACCAACCGCATTTTTCAGCCTTGGAAGAATTGGATGGAAAAGAAAAACTTTGTCCTTTCAACCCTACGCCGGATGAAAGCAGTAAAAGAGCAAGTTTAAATACAAACATTGAAAGCAATAAATATCATAAATATATAGGGAATTATTCCTCAATGTATGCAGGCTATTCTGATTCTCATCGTAAAACATCGTCTTCAGGCGGTGTTTCTACTTGGATTTTAGAGCAGTTATTAGAGCAAGGATTGGTAGATAAAATTATATGTGTAGGCTCAGATGATGATGGATGTTATGAGTATAAAATTGTAAATAATGTAAATGATTTGGTTGCATCGTCACATACAAAATATTTCCCTGTTACATTGAATAATGTATTGAACGAGGTAGCTGAAAGTAACGATTCATATGCAATTGTTGGACTCCCTTGTTTTATTCACGCAATTAAATTACGTGAAAAATATGACTCTAAATTGAAAGGAAAGATCAAGTTTAAAATAGGTTTGTTTTGTGGAGGTTATAAAACAAAATTCTTTACTGAGTATTTATCTGGATTATGTGGTGTAGATAAAACAAACATTCAGCTCCCCCAGTATAGAGTTAAGAAAAAAGAAGGTGTGGCAGTAGATTACTTATTTAGTGTTCTGGAAAAGTCGAGTGCTAAAAATAAATCGGTCTCCATGAACAATGTTGGCGATATGTGGGGTACAGGTCTTTTTAAGCCAGAAGTATGTGATTATTGTGAGGATATCTCAGCTGAACTAGCTGATGTATCAATAGGTGATGCATGGATACCACCCTATTTAAACTCTCCATTAGGAAATAATGTTGTTATATGCCGTAATCGCTCTATTGAGAAGATTATTAAACAAGGTATTTCAAATAACACATTGTCTTTGGATATTATAAATGAAGAGCAGATACTTCAATCCCAAAGAGGGAATATAGCGCATAGAATAAAAAGCCTAGCATATAGACTTTCAAAAAAAGAAGGGGTGCATGATAAGCGTTTAATGACAAAACCTAAACGTTCATTTAATTTTATAAATAATATAGTCCAATATCAAAGAGGTAAAGTGAGAAGATTAAGTATTTATCTTTGGCCTCAATGTCATTCTTCAGAGGAATTTGATCATAAAATGAAACCTCATTTGAAGAGATTGAAAATTTTGACCAAACTTAATCAGATAGTAAGAAAAATTACAGCAAGGCTAAGAACATGAAGGCGATTTTAAATATAGAGTTTATTACAATTAGTAACGTTATTTATCTTTCAAGTGACTACTGAAAACAATAAAAGAATAGTGAAAAATACTTTTTCGCTCTTCTTCAGATTGATTTTTACGCTCGCAATATCATTGTACGTTTCAAGAATCGTTTTAAAAGCTCTTGGTGTTGATGATTTTGGTATATATAGCGTAGTTGGCAGTATTGTTACAATGCTTAGTTTTATGACCAGTGCATTATCAACGACAACACAACGCTTTATTTCGTATGAGTTAGGGAATAAAACAACTAAAGGATTAGTTAAGCTTTTTTCTATGGCTGTAAATGTTCATATCATTTTAGCAGTGCTAATATTATTCGTATCAGAAATAATTGGTGTATGGGTAATCAATACTAAGCTTAATATACCGGTAGATAGGTTAGATGCTGCTTTAATCGTTTTTCATTTAAGTCTTTTTACAGTATTTGTTAATATAGTCATTACTCCATATAATGCGGCAATTATATCCTACGAAAGAATGGGTGTAGTAGCATGGTTATCTATTATCGAATCATTATTTAAATTAAGTGGAGCCTTCTATTTAGCTTATAATAGTGACATTGATAATTTAATATTATATGCCTCCACGCTTGCACTTATATCAGTGTTCATAAAGTTATTAAATATTGTGTATTGCCATTGTTTTTTGAAAGATATTTACTTTAAACTCATCTGGGAACATTCTCTTTTTAGATCTCTTTTGATTTTTTCAGGTTGGAGTCTATGGGGAGGTCTCGCGTATGTCTTAATGGTTCATGGCGTTAACATTCTGATAAATATATTTTTTGGGCCTGTAGTTAATGCTGCTCGGGCAATTGCGAATCAGGTGCAAGGAGCAGTGTTACAGTTTTCATCAAGTTTCCAAATGGCAATGAATCCACAAATAGTTAAAAATTTCGCTATTTCTGATTTTACTCAAATGAAACAAATAGTTATTTATGGTGCGAAGTATACATATTTCTTATTATTAATGTTAATAGTTCCAGTAATTATTGAAACAGAGTTAATATTAAAACTTTGGCTAGGTGAATTTCCTGAATATACAATTATTTTTGTCCGATTAATGTTGTTAGTAGTACTAATAGAAAGTTTATCAAATACATTAATGGTAGCAATGCAAGCCACTGGAAGGATTGCATTGTATCAAACGGTTGTAGGGGGGATTTTAATTTTAAACCTCCCATTATCATACTTTTTTTTAAGTTCAGGATATCCACCTTACATCACAATAATTATTGGCTTTGCTCTATCATGTTTTACATTAGTTATTCGTTTGCTTTTTTTGAGGAATATCATATCACTTGATATAAAAGATTTTTTTTATAAAGTTATAGTTAAGATATTTTTAGTGACTGCAATCTCTATTTTAGGACCTACTTTTATTCATCATAATGTCGATGATGATTTTATTCGTTTATTTTCTGTGTTCTCTTCATCCACAGTTATGATTTTAATTATGATTTATTTTGTGGGTTTAGAAAAATTAGAACAAAAGTTCTTATATGACAAAATAAAAATGATTCAACACAAATTTAAAAGGGACAATTAATGAAAATAGCGACTTTAACTCTACCATTACATACTAATTATGGTGGTGTCATGCAAGCGTATGCTCTTCAAAAAGTGATTGGGGAACTTGGGTATTCATCTGAATTAATACAATTAACCCCCTCTGCCTTTAGACCAGCTTATAAAGTTGTATTGTCTAAAATTAAAGCAGCTCTTTTCAATTTAGTTACTAATGACATATCCAAAAATAGAAATTTACAATTTGAAACATTTATACAAACTGAAATAGTAAGAACAGAGGTAATAGAGTTTCCATACCAACTGAGCAGTCACTCAGTTCAAAAGTTTGATGCTTATGTCGTTGGTAGTGATCAAGTATGGAGGCAAGACTATGCCGTGAATATAGAGTCATATTTCTTTGATTTTGTAAAAGGAAATAAAGTACTTCTGTCCTACGCCTCGTCCTTTGGGGGGGATGTTTGGGGATACAGTGACAAACAGACGAAGAGTTGTTCTACGTTAGCTAAACGGTTTTCAGCAATATCAGTTCGGGAAAGTGCAGGCGTTGATTTATGTAAAAAACATTTAGATGTAAATGTCGAAAGGTTACTAGATCCTACATTACTATTGAATGTAAAATATTATGAATCAATTATTTTAAAATATAGTTCAAAAGATACTAATGTTTCTTCGGGGGTTTTTACTTATATATTAGATATGAACAAAGAAAAAGAGAATGTAGCGATTGAGATTGGTGATGCTTTAAATGAAGACGTAACTATTTTTAATAAAGACCTTACAACTTCAGAAAAACTTAATTTTGGTGAATGGCTCCAAGGATTTAAAAATTCATCATTTGTATTAACAGATTCATTTCATGGTGTTGCGTTTTCAATAATCTTTAATAAACCTTTCCTAGCAATAGGAAATATAGAGCGTGGATTAAGTCGTTTTGAAACTATCCTCAATGTCTTCAACCTCAGAGATAGGCTATTGAACGATGATAATAAACTTCTTGATATTATAAACAATGATGTTGATTACGATTTAGTCAATGAAACCTTAGAGCTTGAAAAGGCTAGATCATTAAAGTTCATCGCAGATAACTTACCTTCTAAGAAATGAATAAAATGAATGAAAACATTAAAATATCAGTCGTTGTACCTTTATTTAATAAAGAAACATCCATATACGAAACGCTATTATCAGTTTTAGACCAATCGTTTACCTATTTTGAACTAATAGTCGTTGATGATGGTTCTACAGATAGCAGTCTCAGTGTTATTTCTAAGATTAATGACGAGAGATTAGTTGTCTACTCTAAAAAAAATGGTGGAGTCTCCGATAGTCGTAATTTTGGGATTGATAAAGCAAATGCAAGTTTGATATTTTTATTGGATGCTGATGACTTAATTGAAAAAGATTGTTTAGAGACACTATATCAATTAACCAATCTATACCCCAAAGAATCTATTTTTTGCGGAAACTTTGAAATTGTAGATTCAAATTCTATGGTATGCTCTTCAAAGTGTAAGTTAAATACTAGAATGCTAATCACAGAGCCTCTTAAAGAACTATGGAAAGATGGTGTGTTTTTAAGAACAGGTAATATGTTAGTCAGAAAAGAATGTTTTAGTGTGGTTGGTGGTTTTGATATTAGGCTTTCATACTATGAAGATATGGAGCATGTTTTGAACCTTATCAGAAAGTATGCTGTGGTATTTGATCCCAAAGTAATTTTTACTTATCAGTTAGAACATAACTATTTAAGCAGTAAGAAAGTTTCTCTCAGCAAAGATTGGACTTGGTATGCTTCGTTTAACAACAAATCTTATTATGAAAAATTAATAATTGGTTCTGTAGTTTATAGTAGTCTGATAAAGCGCTTTAGAAGCAAAGATTATTCTGGTTGTGTCTGTCTATTAAAGAAACACTTCCTCTCTCTGCATTATATATTTGGATGCAAAATTTTAAAGAAACTAAAACTCAACTCATGATTTCATGTATATTGAATTTTCTTTTAAGTAATGGATTTATAAATGTTCCGGTTTTTTAAACGAGTAATAATGTTTATTCACTCGAAAGTAAAGCATCGAAAGCTCGTCATATTTTCATATTCCGTTTCAATTGGAACTCAGTCAACCTTTGAAGGGATGAATAAGCTTTATCCAAATGCACATTTTAGTGGAAATTTAGGCTTTGGTTCTTATATCGGTAATAGATCTGATATTACAGGTAAGGTTGGACGTTATACATCGATTGGTACAGATGTCAAAGTTATATGGGGGACACATCCATATACTTATCCATATGCAACTACAAGCCCAGCTTTTTTTTCGATAAAAAAACAAAATGGAGCCTCGTTTACTAATATACAGCGCTTTGAAGAGTCTCTTTTAGTTGATAAACAAAACAACTACCCAGTTAAAATTGGAAACGATTGTTGGATAGGCGAACGAGTTATGATTGTAGGTGGCGTTGAAATAGGTGATGGAGTAATGATTCTAGCAGGTGCTGTTGTTACTAAAGATGTGCCTGCTTATTCCATTGTTGGCGGTGTGCCAGCGAAATTCTTGAAGTATCGGTATACTAAAGAAACCATTAAATTCTTATTAGAATTCGAATGGTGGAACAGAGATTCAGCATGGTTAAAAGTTAACGTTGGATTGATGAATGATATTCATAGTCTGGAAAGCAAGTACACAAATAAAAGTTAA
Source organism: Colwellia sp. BRX10-1 (assembly GCF_014077545.1). NCBI lineage: Bacteria > Pseudomonadati > Pseudomonadota > Gammaproteobacteria > Alteromonadales > Colwelliaceae > Colwellia > Colwellia sp. BRX10-1. The sequence goes on along the minus strand of NZ_JACGWC010000001.1, from coordinate 8,236 downwards.
TAGTTTGCTTGAATAGTCCAGTTAAGTTGCTCGAAATTCAAGGGTTTGGAATCACGTTATGTTTAAAATAGTTAGTACAATATTGGCCAGGTTACTCTTTGCTTATAGGGGGGTCGTATATGGTGAAGGCTTTACAGTTTTAGGATTACCTTATGTAAGAGCTTATGGAAAATTAATTATAGGTAATTCAGTTACTATTAATAGTGGGTTAAAAGCAAATGCTGTCTTTGGGGTTGGTTGTAATGTTCTTATCAGTAAAAAAGATGCAGAGTTGATAATTGGTGACAATGTAGGTATGTCAAATGTTACCATTTATAGTGAAACATCTATAACGGTAGGGGATAATACCTTGTTAGGTGCCGGAGTTAAAATTTGGGATACAGATTTCCATTCTTTAGATGCAAAAATAAGGATGACTCCTGGCGATCGTGGTGTGAGTGCAGCTATATCTATTGGCAAAAATTGCTTCATCGGTGCGGGCTCTATGATACTTAAAGGAGTTAGTATTGGTGATAATGCCGTTATAGGTGCCGGTAGTGTCGTCGCTAAAGATGTGCCAGATAATGAAGTTTGGGCCGGTAACCCATGTCGTTTTATAAAGAAAATATGCCCATAATAGTTTTTTAATCCTTAAAGTAAGATTTATTAATGCCAAGAATCACAGTAATAACCGTATGTTATAATGATAAGTCAGCTCTTAAACGTACAATAAGCTCGGTCCGAGATCAAGAATTTGAACTAGAACATGTAGTCATTGATGGTGGCTCAACTGATGGTACAGTTGAATTGCTCAAAGAAGCACAAGTAATGTGCAAAAATTTAAGGTATTTAAGTGAACCCGATAAAGGTGTTTATGATGCTATCAATAAGGGAGTTAAGCTCTCTACATCGGAATATTTATTAGTATTAAATGCAGGTGACACTTTTGGGAGTAATGATGTAATTAAAGCTATTTTTTCATCTCATTATTATACTAACCAAGATTACTTGGTCGGGCGAGTTAGTTACGTGTACAAGTCTGGAAAAACCAAAAGTGATAATCCTAATTTTTATTCTATCAATAATTTAGAGTGTTCCCACCAGGCTTTCATATACAAGAAAAACTTGCACGAAATACTAGGTTTATACACATTGAATTATAAATCAGCCTCTGATTATGATTTCTTTTCAAGAATCCATAAAAGCTACGGGGTTTCACAGTCGGAAAAATACCCTTTTATTATTGCTATTAGAGAAAAGTTTGGCGCAGATATGAGTGATTCAGTGAAACATACATTAGAAATGATTAAGATTGATTATCGACATAAGTTATTGAAGATAACAATATTAAAAAGAACTAAAGAGTTACTCTTTAAGTTGCTAAAAGCAGTAAAGGTAAGATAATGAAATATATTTTCTCTTCTCCGTATTATTTGAATAAGCGTGCTACTGGCGCCAATAAGCGATTTGAACGAGTTCTGTATGAGCTTCAGGACAAGTATGATATAGGTATTGTTGTGGCCAAGGGAGAGGTGCCGCTCGATGTCAGCCCTTCAGTTACTCTTTATGAAATCCCTTTGTTTATAGCTAATAGGCGATTGTTAACTTTTATTTATCTGAATATTTTATACCTGTATTTTTCTCTATTTAAAAATATACTTATTAGTGACTTTAATCCGATTCCTGTATCAATGTTTTTTTCTAAAAGACAATTTCAACTTATACATGATACTAGAATATTTGATAATTTTGGGAGGTGGGACAAATTATCCTCAATGTTTATGAAGTTTCAATGGAAACACGTAAAGAACAAAGTGGTCGTGTCTCAGTTTACTAAAGATCGACTATGTAAAGAATTATCAATTAAGGAGTCTTCTGTTATTGTAAGCTATAATGGTGTATTACCTTCTGATTTTGATGTTAGTTTAAATAAAGATAAGGCGATAGATCTTCTTTATGTTGCAACATTTGAAGAAAGAAAAAATCATATAAATTTGATTAGGGCGCTAGCCAATATTGAAGAACGACTTATTGTTACTTTTCTTGGCAAAGATTTAGGGATGAAAGCGGTAATAGAGGAAGAAGCGTCTAAAGCAGACAGGCATCAGATAACTTTCCTAGATTCGGTTTCTGAAAACGAATTAGCTGATTTATATCAAAATAGTAAAATATTTATAAGTCCATCTTTATACGAAGGTTTTGGTATGCCAATACTTGAGGCGTATGCGTATGGATGTAAGGTCATTTGTTCTGATATATTTGTTTTTCATGAAGTACTTGGTTCAAAAGCTACTTATTTCAATGCTGAGGAAGTAAGCAGTATCAGCAGAACGATAGAAGAGTCGTTGTCATCCTTTAGTAATTTTAAAGACCAAAAAGTTATAGTACCTAATCATTTTCATTGGGAAGTAATATCAGAACAGTTGATAAGTGATATTGATTCCCTATTATTCAAGAAAGTTTAGAAGCATGAGGGGATCTTCTGTATTCAACTATATAGTTGTTTTGTTTCTATTATCGCTACCTTTTGTTAGTGCTTTTTCTATAACCTCAGCTTTAACTTTACCATTGTTAGTTGGAGGGAGTGCGCTTCTTATTGGTGGTTTTTTCAAAAAATTAAGGTTTAATAAATCCCTTAACTTGTTGTTCTTATTTTTTGTTTTCATAGTCATAATCGCAGCTAATTTAAATATGGAGCACTTTCTATCAAATAAACCTTTAAATCATATATTATCTTTTTTGTTTTGTTTTTTTATTTATTTTACAATACCATACAGTTACTTGTCAGTGGATTATGATGTTAGTTATAAGATACTCTGTAAAATAATTTTATTAGGGGTGATCGTTTCTGCATTTATTGCAATTTTTGAGTTTACTGTAACCAACGTATTAAAAATGCCGTTTGACTTATTCCCTAGACCTGCAGTTACCGAGTATGAGCCTTTAAGTATTGGAGGGATGGTCCGAGCTAGGGGGTTTGCTGAAGAGTCAGGTCATTTTGCCCTATACTTAATTTCAATGTATTTATGTGTTTTTTCATACGTAAAGGCGCAGTTTTCAAAGCTTACGGTACTTTTATTAACATTTTTAGTTGTGGTTGCTTTGTTTTGTAGCTTTAGTGTTTCCGGCATTTTGTTTAGTGTTGTAGCTATTTTCTCTACATATCTATTGTATAACCTAAGCTCACCAATAAAATTTATTTATATGATAGTGGCTTTATTATCGGTGATATTAATTTTAGAGTTCACCATACAGTATTATACTGGGTTTTCTATATTTTACGATGTTATTTATGCAAAGCTGAACGGTTCTGCTTCAATGACAGATAGAAGCAATAAGTTGGACTCAGCTCTTTATTTTTTATCTCAAAAAGATGGCGTTTTAAATTATCTATTTGGTTTCGGACCCGCCTTTTATGAAACGTATAACCTGCCTACCCTAGTAACCTTATACCCATTACTTTATGTTCAGTTTGGTATTATAGGTCTTCTTTTATTTTTAACTATTGTTGCTTACCCTGTAATTATTTCTAATCTGAATGGTACAATGATAGATAAATATTTATTTTGTTCTTATTTTTATAGCTTACTTTTTTTTGCTGCTATCTCTAATTACTGGTTTCCATGGTTTTGGGTTATATTGTCGATAATACTAGTCCAAAGTAAGAGAAATAAAGTGATAGAAATATAATCGAGAGTGCACTCTTGTGTTATTTACAAGTAAGTTATGAAGTACTTTATAAATAGTACAAGTTTTATTATAAGTTACACACCTAACACCAACATTTCATAAAAAGTCGAAAACTTTGTGAAATAGTATGAAAATTTTTATAAGGTTTAATTTTTATGGCGACAATCGCTATCAGTGCCAATACTAGTTGGTACTTATATAATTTTAGAAAAAATACAATTCTTGCTTTAATCAAACAGGGATTTATCGTGATAGCTATAGCCCCTGAAGATGAGTATTCAGATAAACTCTTAAAATTAGGCTGTCAGTTTATTCACATTAACATAGATCAGGGCGGTACAAACCCAGTTAAAGATGTTAAAACATTTTTCGATTTTTATCATATTTATAAAACCACAAATATTGATGTTGTTTTGAACTTTACACCTAAAAATAATATTTACAGTACCTTAGCGGCTCATTTTAATAACACTAAAGCTATTAATAATATTGCTGGATTAGGTATTTTGTTTATTAATGAAAGTATTACTTCTAAAATAGCAAAGTTTTTGTATAAGATTAGCCAGTCTAAAGCCTCTAAATTATTTTTTCAGAATGAAGAGGACCGCCAACTTTTCTTAGAAAACAAAATAACCACAACGGTGCCAACTGATAGGTTACCTGGTTCAGGTGTTGATTTGTCACGTTTCACACTCTCTCCTGCACCGGATGATAACAAAGTTAGATTCTTGCTTATTGCACGTATGTTATATGACAAAGGCATTCAACAATATGTTGATGCGGCGCGTAACTTAAAACAAAAATATGGCACGAATGTAGAATTATGTTTATTAGGCTTTTTAGATGTCAATAATCCTTCGGCCGTATCTACTGTTGATATGAATTCCTGGGTCGAGGAGGGGATCATTAACTACCTTGGTGTATCTGATAATGTAGAACAAGAAATAGCAAAAGTTGATTGTATGGTGTTGCCTTCTTATTATCGTGAGGGCGTGCCAAAATCATTACTCGAAGCGGGATCCATGGGCAAGCCTATTGTAACAACTGACAGTGTTGGGTGCCGTGAAACTGTAGATGACGGAATTAATGGCTATCTTTGTGAACCCCGCTCAAGTGAAAGTTTGACTGAAAAATTATCGTTGATCATTGAGATGTCTCATGAACAACGACTTGAAATGGGCCTAAAGAGCCGAGAAAAGATTCAAAAAGAATTTGATGAAAAAATAGTGATCAATAAGTATTTAGCTGCTGTTGATGTATGTATTCAAAATAAAATGGAAATGTTATGAAAATAGCTATTGCAGGAACAGGTTACGTAGGATTATCAAATGCTATGTTATTAGCACAACACAATGAAGTGGTTGCGGTTGATATTATTGAAGAAAAAATAAAGTTGTTAAATGATAAAAAATCGCCAATTTCTGATGTTGAGATTGAAGATTTTTTATTAAATAAAGACTTAAACTTTACCGCGACTTTAGATAAAGAATTCGGATATAAAAATGCTGATTTTGTAATCATAGCAACACCAACAGATTATGACGTTGAAACTAATTATTTCAATACGTCATCAGTTGAAGCTGTTATTAAAGATGTTTTAGCCATTAACCCAAATGCGGTTATGGTTATAAAATCGACTGTGCCGGTTGGTTATACACAAAGCGTAAGAGAAAAGTTTAATTGTCAAAATATAATATTCTCTCCTGAGTTTCTTCGCGAAGGTAAGGCGCTGTATGACAATTTGCACCCGTCAAGAATCATTGTTGGTGAAACTAGTGAACGCGCAAAAGTTTTTGCTAATTTACTCGCTCAAGGTGCTATAAAAGAAGATATTGATATTCTGTTCACGGATTCAACAGAAGCTGAAGCTGTTAAACTGTTTTCAAATACTTACCTTGCTATGCGTGTTGCGTATTTTAATGAGTTAGACAGCTACGCAGAAGCACATGGCTTAGATTCTAAACAAGTGATTGAAGGTGTTAGTTTAGACCCACGCATTGGTAACCATTATAATAACCCTTCTTTTGGTTACGGTGGTTATTGTTTACCCAAAGATACCAAACAACTTCGTGCTAATTATAAAGATGTACCTAACTGCATTATCAGCGCAATTGTTGATTCTAACAGCACCCGAAAAGATTTTATTGCTGACTCTATTATCAAGCGTAACCCGAAGGTAGTGGGTGTATATCGCCTTATTATGAAGAGTGGTTCTGATAATTTTAGGTCGTCTTCTATTCAAGGTATTATGAAACGCATAAAAGCGAAAGGTATTGAAGTTGTTATTTTTGAACCTGAATTAACCGAAGCTGAATTCTTTCACTCAAAAGTTATTACTGATTTAAATGAGTTTGCTGCAATTTCTGATGTTATTGTTTCTAATCGAATGTGTACAGAATTAGACTTTGTTGCTGACAAAGTTTACACACGTGACCTTTTTGGTAATGATTAGTTTGCTTCGGATTAAGGGATAATTATGAAGTATTTAGTAACCGGTGCAGCCGGATTTATAGGTTTTCACCTAACGAAACGATTATGTGAACAAGGGCATGACGTTGTTGGTATTGATAATTTAAATGATTATTATGATGTAAACCTTAAACTCGCTCGTTTAGCGGAATTAGATAAGTTTACTGTTAAAAATACCACAAATGATAATGGTGTTTTTCGATTTATAAAGTTAGACCTCACCGAACGTGAAGGGATAGCGACATTATTTACCGATGAAAAGTTTGATCGTGTTGTTCACTTAGCGGCACAGGCGGGTGTTAGGTATTCAATCGAGAATCCTATGGCTTATGCTGACTCAAATTTAATTGGTCACTTAACCATTCTTGAGGGGTGTAGAAACAATAATATTAAACATTTGATCTATGCTTCTTCTAGCTCTGTTTATGGTTTGAATAATAAAACGCCATTTTCAACGAGCGACTCAGTTGACCACCCAGTATCGCTTTATGCAGCAACCAAAAAGTCTAATGAGTTGATGGCGCATAGTTATTCGCATCTGTATGACGTGCCAACTACAGGGTTAAGATTTTTCACCGTTTACGGATCATGGGGACGACCTGATATGGCGCCCTATATTTTCACTAAGAAAATTTTAGATGGCGATACGATTGATATTAACAATAATGGTGATATGTGGCGTGACTTTACACATGTAGACGATATTGTTGAAGGTATTGTTCGCATTGCTGATGTTGTTCCAGTGCGTGATCCTACTTGGAAAGTGGAAAGTGGTTCTGCCGCTTCTAGTTCTGCACCGTATGCTATTTATAACATAGGCCATGGTTCACCTATTAATTTGATGGGTTTTGTTAAGGCCATTGAAGATGAACTGGGCATTGAAGCTACGAAAAACTTTCGTGAAATGCAAGCGGGTGATGTTTATCAAACCTATGCAGAAGTTGATGACTTATTTGACGCTGCAGGTTACAAATCACAGGTGTCTGTCGCCAAAGGTGTTGCTGAATTTATTAGCTGGTATAGAGAGTTCTATAAAAAATAAATAATATCAGGCTAAAATATTTTTACGATAAAAATGACATCAATTGATGTCATTTTTTATTTGTTGGGGGGAAATGTTTATTTCACCGTGACAATTGCTAAAAGTCCCTTTAATATTAGTTAACGTAAAAATTTAGGGACGAAAATGACAAATAAAATAACAAAAGCGGTAATTCCAGTAGCGGGTCTTGGTACTCGTATGTTGCCAGCAACTAAAGCAATTCCCAAAGAAATGCTGCCAATTGTAGACAAGCCGATGATCCAATACATAGTTAATGAATGTGTTGCGGCGGGTATTAAAGAAATTGTGCTAGTTACCCATTCTTCAAAAAACGCCATTGAAAATCATTTTGATAAATCTTTTGAACTTGAAACGACTTTAGAAAATCGCGTAAAGCGTCAGTTGCTTGAAGAGATTCAAGCGATTTGCCCGAAAGACGTTACCATACTGCATGTTCGTCAAGGCGAAGCGAAAGGCTTAGGTCATGCTGTATTGAAGGCTCGTCCTATTATTGGTAACGAACCTTTTGTTGTGGTACTTCCTGATGTTATTTTAGATGATGCTACAGCAGATTTGAAAACCGAAAATTTAGCGGCGATGTTAACGCGTTATGATGAAGTTGGTGGCTACAGCCAAATTATGGTTGAACCTGTACCAATGGAGCAAGTAAGTAGTTATGGTGTGGTTGATTGTGGTGGTGTTGAGCTTGCCCCCGGTGAGTCAAAAACTATGACGGCTATTGTTGAAAAACCAGCGATGGAAGACGCGCCATCAAACTTAGCCGTTGTTGGTCGCTATGTCCTTTCTGAGAAAATTTGGGATTTATTAAAGTTAACCCCTCCAGGTGCTGGCGATGAAATTCAATTAACTGACGCTATTGCGATGTTAATGGAAAAAGAAACGGTTGAAGCTTTCCATATGACAGGTAAGTCACATGACTGTGGTTCTAAACTAGGCTACATGAAAGCGAATGTTGAATACGGTTTACGCCACCCAGAATTAGCTGATGATTTCAGAGCATATTTAACCGACTTGATGAAGTAACAACTATTTTTT